>NZ_JASDDJ010000046.1 GCF_030407455.1 Psychrobacter sp. 5A.1 | reverse complement strand
ATTGGCTATGACGCTTTGGTTATGTTTTTTTCTTTACTATTGCCGATTAATTATTATGACAATAATTAAACACTCACGAGCGTCAGGTAAGTGATAAGTCGTTTTTAAGACAAAAAAACTCCCCTTTATTACGTTAGAATAAAGAGGAATTAGAAGTCATATTGACGGCTTAAAGCATCATGTCAAAAACTGACCACACCAGCTTACAAGACGATTAATTTGGTCAACAAAATAAACGTCAATACCCAAACTGGAATCGTAATTTCAGAAAATTTCCCTGTCATCAGCTTCACTGCTGTAAAAGTAATAAAACCAAGCGCGATACCATCAGCGATAGAATATGTCAGCGGTGTTAATAGTAGAACGACTGCCACAGGAGCGGCTTCTGTCAAATCTTCCCAATTGATGTCTTTTAGGGTAAATAACATCAGTACCGACACATAAAAAATCGCGCCAGCAGTCGCATATGCGGGAATCATACCTGCCAACGGTGCAAAGAAAATACTCAATACAAACAACACACCGACCGTCACTGCCATCAGACCCGTACGACCACCTGATGCCACGCCAGATGCACTTTCAATATAACTGGTCGTCGATGATGTACCCAGCATAGCGCCAGCGACCGTCGCAGTAGAATCAGCCAATAGTGCTTTGTCCATGTTAGGAATATTGCCATCTTTATCGATTAAACCAGCTTTGTTTGCGATACCAACCAAGCTGCCTGTCGTATCAAATAGATCGACGAATAAAAAAGCAAAAATAACACTAATCATGCCAACGTCGAACGCACCCGCAATATCAAGCTCCATCAATGTTGGTGTGATGGATGGCGGAGCGGACATGATGCCAGAAAACTGAGTGTGGCCTGTCAACAAGCTAATCACCGTAATAATCAAAATACCAATCGTGACCGCACCTGGAACTTTTTTGTAGACCAAACCAATAATAATGAAAAAACCTAAAGCGGCCATCATAGGAGCAAATGAGGTCATATCACCAAGCATGACCAATGTCGCGTCACGACCAACAATAATACCTGAGCTTTGTAGCGCAATGAATGCTAAAAAAGCACCAATACCTGCCACAATACCTTGCTTAAGGCTTGTCGGAATGGCATTGATAATCCACTCGCGAATTTTAAACAAGCTTAAAATAATAAATAAACAACCAGATAAAAATACCGCGCCAAGTGCGGTTTGCCATGCATAACCCATACCCAGTACAACGCCATAGGTAAAAAAGGCGTTCAACCCCATACCTGGTGCGAGTGCCACTGGCAGTCGAGCATATAGACCCATAATAAAGCAGCCTATTGCCGCTGCTAAACAAGTGGCAACAAATACCGCCCCTTTATCCATACCAGCTTCTGCTAATACATTGGGGTTTACAAAGATGATGTAAGCCATTGTCAAAAAGGTGGTTATACCGGCAAGGATTTCCGTTTTGACTGTGGTGTTTTCACCGTTAATCCCAAAATAGCGTTCAATTGCATTCATAAGTGTCGCGCCCAGCTTGCTAGTGAAAGAACAGATTTATTGGTGCCTAAAATAAATATGACGTCAGCAAATGAATGGCGACGTCATTATCAAAAGGCAGCGGTAACAAGGTGCAACATTTTAGAGAAGTTACTGTGCAAATTCAATCATTACCAGTGCCTTATGGGTACAAACTTGCCTTTTCAGCGGTTTGAATCATAATAGCCAAACAATATTTCATATATCTGCACACAAATTAATCTTATACTGTAGATCAATGGCTTAAAAACGTATGAATTGTTTGCATTTAGCATTTAACAAATGACCTTTGCTACATTTAGCAGTACACTATGCGGTTAATATTAAACATGCCCTAGTATATAAAATTATTGTACTTTCACATTTTAGTTATCTAAAGTGCTATCTAGTCAGTATTATGACCGCTATTATTAATTACCCATGAGTCCATTACATGCCTGAATCATTAAATATTATCGATCTTATTACCCAAGCCAGTCTATTGGTGCAGATTGTGATGGCACTATTACTATTAGCTTCTTTGCTCAGTTGGGTGATTATTTTTCGTATGAGTGCGCGACTTGGTACAGCCAAAAACTTTGATCAACAGTTTGAAACTTGGTTTTGGTCAGGTGAAGATCTAGCCAAGCTGTATCAAGGCGTACAAGGCTCTCCTGACCGCCAAGGGCTTGAGCAGATTTTTTATGTGGGATTTTCTGAATACTTAAGAATGCACAAAAAACGTCAACCTAAAGATGACATTATCGACGGTGTTGAACGCAAGCTACGCGTCGGCCTAGGTCGTCAGCAGCAATTACTAGAGTCAGGATTGACAACACTAGCGAGCATTGGCTCCGTGGCTCCGTACATCGGACTGTTCGGTACAGTGTGGGGAATTATGAATGCCTTTTTGGGGCTGTCACAAACGGAACAAGCCACCCTCGCCTCGGTAGCTCCCGGTATCGCTGAGGCACTGATTGCAACCGCGATGGGTTTGTTTGCAGCAATCCCTGCGGTATTGGCATACAACCATTTCACCGCAAAATCGAGTCGACTATATGACTCACGTGCGTTATTTTGTGATGAGATGACAGGCATGCTACAGCGTGAGACCAGTGCACAAAATCCTGTCAGCAGAGAAACGCCATCTACTACCATTCAAGCATAAGGACGACGAAGCCATGAAGCAAAGTCCCTATCGCCGTGAAAAAAAAGCGCTCAATGCAGAAATGAACGTCGTTCCTTACATCGACGTCATGCTAGTGCTATTGGTGATATTTATGGTGACAGCCCCGATGCTGATTACGGGTGTCGATGTCGATCTACCGAAAGAACAAACCAATACCATGAGTCAAAGCCAGTTACCCGTGATTGTTTCTTTGACTGACACGGGTGATATTTTTATCAGTTATGAAAGCAATATCGACGTGCCTGTCAGTGAACCTGAGCTAATTGAGACTTTGTCTAACCTGCAATCCCAAAGTAACAATAATAGCGCGGAGCCTGTGCAAGTGATGATCAATGCCGATCAAAACAATCAATATGGTGCCATCATGACTCTCATGGCAACCTTGCAGCAAGCAGGCATCGAAAAAGTAGGATTATTGACAGGTGCGCCGCTGCCCACGCCTTCACTGTGATAGTCGTTCTGTAATAAACGTGTCACGCAATAATAGCCAATTCCAGTAGTCACTCCGATAAACCACGCTCATGAGTATCCTTACCATGCATAATGCTCCTGCCGTCTATGTACCCACTGAACCAGAGAGCAACGGGCTAACACTGCCTACGTTGCTAAGCTTGCTGGCGCATGGCCTAATCATCGGCATACTGGTTTATAATTACCAAAACACTGAAGTAGAAATGACTGGTAGTATCGAGACGGTCATGGTATCCCCTGAGCAACTGGCTGATATGCAAGGGCAGATATTGGCCAACCGTGCGGCGACTCAAGCACAAGCAGCTAGTGCCAATAGCAATGCAGCTGTAGTCACCCAAGCAAATGAGTCTAACCGTCACGATGCCAATCAAAATAGTAGCCAATCAAGCTCACAGCGAGTACCTGTTTTTACACCGTCTGATGCGACTGCTGGCCGCCCCTTATTGATGAGCGCAGAGCATCATCAACGTTTGCTTGAACGAAATAGAGAATATGAGCAACAGATGGCTGAGTTGGCAGAACAATTAGATGAATCAATGGCAGAAAAGCACGATGCGGTTGAGCAAGACAAAAGAGACGAGCAGATAGAAAGTCAACAAAGGCTCCAAGAGTATCGTAATAAGCCAAATGACTCTCTCAGAATCAATCGCCCCACTGCTACTGATAAGAATATAAAAATTAATGCAGGTAGCTCAGGCAAAGAATTAAGCTTATTAGAAGATGGGCAGCCTACCATATCTGGAAGTACGTCCAGTCAATCTAGTAATACTGGGAATAGAGGTTCTTCCAAGTCAAAAAAACAATATATCAATGGCATCGTATCTCAAATTAAGAACTCATTTGTGTTTCCAAAAAATACTTATGGTCAGACTGTAAAGCTAATCATAGAAGTTGATCGATCTGGTAACGTGACATCAGTAACAGTTTCGCCAAAATCAGGTGGTAGTGACGTGGCTCAAGCGGCAGCAATTACTGCTACAAATCAAGCGAGCCCATTAGATATCGACCCTGATAATTTTGAAGACTATAAAGAGATTCAAGTGACCGTTACAATACCTTCAGCGTCCTAACCTAATAATGATAAAAGAGTAAAAGTTAAAATCAGTAAATGAAATAACGAAAGGATAGAATGATGGGGGTATTTAATGCTCGAATAACCATATCAAAAACTCTCAACTCCTTATTTTTCTGTCTGTTATTTACTTTATCTTCATTGGCATCAGCCGATGAAATAAATGATAAAGACTCAGTAACTAATAAAAAAGAGCGGCTTTCAAAGCCTTCTAATACTGATTCTCATACAAATAACATCACGACAGCTATTCGGCATCACTATACGCCACCTATTACTTTCGGCAGAGGGCCTGTGAACGCTACCATAAGGCTTGATGATACAGGTAACGTAATTGCAGTATCAGCAACAGGCTCAAGTGAACCAATAAATCAGGCAGTAATGTCAGCTATACACAAAGCCAGCCCTTTGCCAATTGATTTAGAAAACCCCAATGATTACGCTCATATTGTCATTCGTTTCAGAATACCAAAGCCTGCTTTATAATTTAGCTGAATGTTAATTATTAATTCTCTAGCCATTGCCTATTATGGTACGATATTTTTTATCTATACTTATTGCCAGACAGTTTCCATCAATTAAAAAAACCTCAATAAACTTTATTCATTAGATTAACGGCCTACTTATGACACCTTTTAATATTCATTCGGCTCATCGATTATCAAAACTATTTTTATTAACGCCATTATTTTTAACGCCATTGATGGCAGCAGCTGCGCCACTTGAGATTGAAGTAGTGGTAGATGTGCCAAAACAACAAAACCAAATCGCTTTTGTTCCCTTCGCTGGTGACACGGTTATGTCCCCTATTATCTCGAGTGACTTAAATCACACTGAGCTAAAAGTGACTAGTGAAAATCTGCCACAGCAACCGCGTAGTAGCAGCGAGTTGTCAGGCACACTACCAGTATGGCAAAGTATCGGTATTCCTTACCTAGTCGTCGGTAGCACCAGTACCAATCGAGGTAAAGTAACCACTAACTATGAAGTCATTGAAGTAAAGTCAGGACGCATACTAGCAGGCAAACAAAGTCTAACGGCTAACAACAATAAAGAGAGTATGCGTTATGCGAGTCACGTCATCGCAGATAAAGTATATGAGCTGATTACTGGTATTCCAGGTGACTTCTCAGGGCGCATTGCTTATATTGAAGAAACTGGCGGCGGTAAAGACAAAGTGTCGAAACTCATGGTCATGGATGCTGATGGCGAAAATGCCAGAGCTATTACTGAAGTGCCAGGGTCTATTTTTTCACCCGCATGGTCACCTGATGGCAACCGCATCGCCTACTCGGTCCAACGTGATAAATCTTATCCCGTTATTTATATACAAAGTGTGAGCGGTGGCGGTGCAACCCCGATAACGCCCTTCCCTGGCAACAATCTCAATCCATCATTTTCACCAGATGGCAGTAAGATATTATTTTCTAGCAGCTTTGAAGGCAGTGCTGATATCTATGAAATCAACTCAAATGGTAGTGGATTAAGAAAAATTATTGACTGGCCTTCTATTGAGATGCACCCCAATTACGCCCCCGATGGCAAGTCTTTCCTTTTTACATCAGGTAGAGGAAATGAAAATAAGCCACAAATCTATCGTTATGAGTTTGGCTCAGGACGTACGACGAAGCTATCAAGCAGCGGTTATGCTACCAGCCCACAGTTCAATAGCGATGGTTCACAAATTGCCTTTTTGAATGGGCGCGACCCCGCTATTATGAATAGCAATGGTACAGGGGCAGCTAAAGTTGGTAATACGGGTATCGACGAAGCACCAAGCTTCTCACCCAATGGCAAACGCGTGGTCTATGTATCAAAACAGGGCGGTGAAGGTATACTGACCATCAAATCTTTAGAAAGTGGTGATTCTTTTAACGTTCCTGTTAAGGGTACTGCCCGATCACCAGTCTGGTCAGCCAGTCCAAAGTAACTTTGTCATTTTACCCAAAACACCTTAGGGCGTGTTTGATATTCACAAATATTCAAAATAAACAAACCTGACGCATCACGGCTATCACTCCCAATTGTGTGTAGTCGTGACCTGTTGCTAGGCCGTGTCCTCATTTTTAAAATGGTGATAAAATTTAGCTACTTTACCGTTTAAGGTTCAGGTTGAGGACACGCCCTAGATTAAAATCGTCTTTGAGATATTACTATGAAGTTGTTCGCCTTTACCTATCTGCTAGTAGCGACGCTGCTACTAACAGGTTGTCAGTCATTTCAATTCGTCGAAAACCCTATCCCCGTAAATCCTACCCCTATCAAGCTTGCCGCTCAATAAAAAGTCGCACAAAAAAAGCAGATATCGATTGAATATCTGCTTTTTTATTTGATGAATCGGTTAGGGTCTGGTTTTTAGCACTTAGTATTGGCAGGTTGATGCTTAATAATAGTTTTGGCCAAATGGTCACCGAACCAAATAGCAGTGTCTATATCTCCTGATCCTGGTGTCTTTTCAGGTGGTCCATCGAGTGACTGGGTCATTAAACCCAAAAAGCTAGAGAGGCGGTTCAAGTCGTGAGCCTCATGACCTGTCGGCATCAATGGCAGACCAATCCAATTCATGCCATGCTGCATCGCATATAGCGAAATTTGCTGTAACACGGCAAGCTTGTCACCACTCAACCCACCCGAATTGGCGAAAGCTGCGGCCCACTTGCCTTCCCATTTACGATGGTACCAACGCTTGGATGTCTCATCCATAAACGTTTTAAACTCAGCTGTCACACTACCCATATAGACCGCACTACCGAAAACCAGCAAATCTGCCTGATCTAAATAGTCCCAATCAACCTCATACACATCGACAGCCTTGGCTTGCGCGGCTGGCAATTGCTGATGCGCACCTTGTACTATCGCCTCAGCGACACGCTTGGTATGACCATAATTACTATGGAAAATAACGGCGATTGAGACGTTAGGCGTGGTATCAGTAGATGCGGATATTTCAGACGATTTAGCAGGTGTATTCATACGTACTCTAATAATAAATAATTGGTTGGTTGGATAGTAAAATTTATAAAATGTTTGATAATTGGCCATAAACGATCGCTAGGACGCTTGACTAACTATCTAATGGCCAGCAGCCTCAATAATGAAGGAGCCATCATATAGCCTCTACATGTTGGCCTCTACCTGTAAGCGTATACATACCAGTATATATGCGATGGATTTCATTGAATTCAAGCCTATTGTATCAGACGTATTTTTATTTTTGAGTTATTTGTTATAAGTCTAAAGAGGGCGCGTCATCATTTAGATTGTGATGATTTAGCCTGAGGAAAATTGATAACACGTGCTAGGCGTAATATAAAAGACTGCTTCCTTATTCCATATAATTATATGTTAATTCTAATTTTGCTGATGTTCCCGTGTTTACATTAAGGACAATAGGATTAAGATGTAACGCTTCTTACTGCTTAACCAAATCAATCGAATCAACAGAAATACCGTTGCTAGCTCAGCAACCCTGCATAAATATACCCATATAAATTCTTATAAAAATGATATCTGATAACATCATCGGATAAGGAAGCTATTACCTTGACTACGACTCTCGTTCAACCTATAAACGATACAAAAGACCCTATCATCAGAGAGGATCTCACCTTAAATGCCCCGCAGAAACCTTTGATTATGGGAGGTGGTATCGCAGGGTTGCTTGTACTTGCTTATCTCCTAGCCACTCAACATATCTCTCAATCACTCTTGCTTGGCATTGGTTTATTATTAGGCTATACCCTTTTTCATGCTCGCTTTGGTTTTACGTCTGCTTTTAGACGTATGATGTCAGTGGGTAACGGTCAGGCGATGCGCTCTCATATGCTAATGCTGGCAGTTGCTGTCACGCTGTTTGCGCCAATCCTTGCTTATGGCACGACGCTATTTGGCGGTCCTGTCGCAGGTTATGTCGCGCCATTAGGGGTCAGTCTAGTCGTAGGCGCATTTGTATTTGGTATCGGCATGCAACTGGGCGGCGGCTGTGCCTCTGGTACGCTCTATGCGGTAGGCGGTGGACGCTCTGTTATGTTCATCACCTTTATTTTCTTCATAGTGGGCGCCACGATTGGGGCTTATCACTTACCATTCTGGACAGAAGAGATGCCGAGCTTTGAGCCTTTCTCTTTGGCAACCTCTACAGGTCTTGGTTATACAGGGGCATGGCTGGTATCGCTTGCTATATTCGGCATTATCGCATGGGTGACATTGGTCGTTGAAAAAAATAAAAACGCACCTAAGATGGCGCCCGTCCCGTCTGAATCTGGTTGGAAACGAATCTTTCGTGGCTCCTGGCCGTTGTTTGCAGCAGCCATTGTTTTGGCTTTATTGAATGCATTGACGTTACTGACGCGTGGGCAGCCGTGGGGCATTACGTCGGCATTTACATTATGGGGCTCTAAAATTGCAAGCGGTTTTGGCATGGATGTGGCCAGCTGGGGCTATTGGCAAGGTGCAAACGCAGCAGCGCTAAATACGTCTATATTTGCTGATTCGACCACTGTGTTGAATATCGGCATCATCATTGGTGCATTTATCGCCTCTGCGGCTGGTGGCTTATTCAAGTTTACGACCATTACTGCGGGTAACTTTGCAGCGTCTGTCATCGGCGGATTGATGATGGGATATGGCGCACGTCTCGCGTTTGGTTGCAATATCGGCGCTTATTTTGGTGGTATCGCCTCTTTTAGCTTACATGGTTATATCTGGGGCATACTGGCAATGGCAGGTACGTTCTTGGCACTATATTTACGTCCTTTATTTGGCTTGTCAGTACCAAAATCTAGCGACTCGGTGTGTTGATATATAGTCAGCTATTTGACGCCGTTTGGCAAGATTTAGCCATTTTTAACCCATTTAGATAACTATCGATTGAATTGAGGACACGCCCTAGTGCTCAAATAAAAAAACAGCAGATTAATCTGCTGTTCTTTATTGTTCATCATTAGCAAGTTCCTAACGACGGACGATAACCAACGCCATTCGACCCGTTGCAGGCTGCTGCAGATGAGTTTGGCGGCGATACGAGTAATAGTAGGTATCTGCGTAGCTACAACCAACTGGTACATCACTCACAACTGTAATACCAGCATTTTCTAACTGCATGGCAGCAAGCCTTGGTAAATTCAGCTTTATTTTGTCATGCTGAGACGGTATAGAAAACAGCGACACAAAATCATCGATATGTTTCTCTGCCAACGTCTGGTTGGCTATACATCCAGCCAACAGTTTATCGCGAACGCCTGTATCCACTTCATAATTCGCCTGACTGATACACACCCCTATCCAAGCCTGTATCGCTCCTGACTCAGTGAATCGCTTAGTAGTCTCTTGTATCACACCGCAGGCCAATCCTTGCCAGCCCGCGTGAATCGCTGCTATTTTTCCGCTCGATGGCTGATATAAAACGATCGGCACACAGTCCGCCGTCATGATAGCTAATCCACAGCCGGTTTGTTGACTGACCATCGCATCAGCAGACACTGGTGCCATGCTCAGCGGTATGGCATCGATATCATGAACATGATTACCATGAACCTGACTGACCCAATGCAAGCGATTAATAGCGGCAGACTGTTCAGTTTGTGCAGACTCATCTGCCAGCTGCTCATTGATAGCAGCCAATAGACTCATGCGGTTATCTAATGCTTGCAGTGCATCATCATTGACATGTAGGCCTAGATTCAGCTCACCATAATTTGACTGACCTTGCTGCCCCATGCGTTTATTTTTGGCAGCAGGTTCGTCAATATCGTAGCGCACAAATGCCGCCGTTTGAAAAATAGCCACATCATCAATCTGTGCAAGCATCGTCATCGGTAACTTGTTTATCATAGCCAACCTACCTTATTGTCTATTTACTGACTTAAAAGTAGCGCTGTTGAGACACTGCGATGCACTGGAGCAGTATTGTAGATATTCTCAACAGTCGCTTTTTTAACAGCTTTTATTCGTTATCTCAACCGTCACTTAACACTGTCATCAGTTGCTGCATGTCTTCAGGTAGCGGCGTGGTGACTTCAACGTCTTCACCAGTCATCGGATGGACAAAACCCAAGGTATAAGCATGCAATGCTTGGCGCGGGAAATTATTGATGGCTTGACGCTGTGCTTCTGTCAGTCCTGCGCGCAATTGACGACGACCACCATAGACACGGTCACCCACTATCGGGTAGGTAATATGGCTTAAATGCACACGGATCTGATGCGTACGCCCAGTCTCAAGTCCGACATCTAACAGGCAGTAATTTTCGTTCAGTGGGGTGACATTTAACAGATGCGTCACCGCTTCACGACCAGCGGTCATCACTGTCATTTTGGTGCGTTGATTGCGATGTCGGCCAATCGGTGCATCAATACGGCGATGGCGCAATAAGCTTGCTTGATCCCCTGCCACCACACATTTATAGTGACGATAAACAGATTTGTCTTTTAGCTGCTCCATCAATGCCATCTGAGCAGGTTTGGTTTTGCCGATCAGTAGCAGTCCAGAGGTGTCTTTATCAATACGATGCACCAGACCTGCACGCGGCAAATGATGTTGCTGAGGATAATGATATAGCAATGCATTGACCAACGTGCCCGTCTGATTACCCGCACCAGGGTGCACCACCATACCAACAGGCTTATTGATGACCAGCACTTCATCATCTTCATAGACGACATCGATATCTATGTTTTCTGGTTGGTCTTCGCTATGCTGCTGCAATGTCGCCGACAGGTGTAACACATCGTCTGCTTTGACACGGACTTTTGGTTTTTGCACCTTGCCGTTATAAAGCAGACTGCCGTCAGTAATCCAGTTCTGTAATTGTACGCGCGAAAAGTCTGAAAACGCTTGTGAGGCGACCTTATCAATACGCAGACCCGATTCGTCTTCTGTGACAATGTGCGTCATATCTATAATCACTGGCACGACTTGACCCGCTACTGGGGCTTCATCGTCGTCACCGTCCATGTCGCTGTCATCAATATCGCTATTGTCAAGATCGTCGCCATCATCGATGAGCATCTCTTCATTATCAAGCGCATCATCATGCACTTGCTCACTCATCATTGGTTGATTATCAGGTAGCTCATTATTATTCAAAACATCATTTGGCATTGGTGACTCTTGTGCTGATGAATCAGTATCTAGCGATTGATTCGGTGATAAATTGGTAGTCATGGCATCATTATTCATAGCGGATTGATACATGGCAAAGTCCCTAACATGGTTTTGTCAGGTCACTCCGAAGATACTATTATAAATAGTATTATAAAAAATTGTCGTTTTTTGACCACAACGGATAGATAACAGCCCGTTTGGTACAAAAAAGCGGAGACAATACCGCTCTAGTGTATCATGTCACGCGCCTAAGCCCTATAGAAGCGGCGCGCTATCTGTTAATTTTTGAGCACACTTTTACTCCTTTAGCCTTATCCGTTAACTCTCTAGAACATGACATTGCTGTAATTTACTGTATATTTGCCCTTGCCAGCCACATTCGATATCGCTCGTGATAGCCGCTCATGTTAAACTGCTTATAGATAATAGATGGCGAAAAAATAGACGAAGCTGACGTTATTCTATAAAGTATGGCCATGTTTTGCTGTATGCTATGGCACTGTATTTGAATGCCATATTTAGATACCGCCTTTTTAAATACCGTAATACCGTTGTGTTTTGTTGACAGTGTTTGCCATTTAAACCGTTTGAATGTGATTAAATGCACTTGGTCGATTGCTGGCTGATTATAAAAGCCCTACATATCAGACCAAATGTCCCAGTACAATACGTCATAAAAAACTGCATTCGATAAAAACGTGTTGCTTATGGGGCGATAAATATTGCGCTCAGTGAGTCACAGATTCATGATAGATACTATTGATAGGTACTATCAGCATCATTTTTTATCACTAACCTTTTATATAGCATGATAGCGCTGCTGCTATTATGCGTCTTGTGTCGGAGAAGAAGTATGCAAGCTGTTGGCAATACGTTTATCAAACTGTCCTCAATAACCTTACTGGCGCTTAGCGTCAATCTAGTGGGTTGCCAGACTTTCAAAAACCTGACTGGCGCTAAAGACGTCAATGCGGTAGAAACAGCAGAAAAGTCAGAGCAAAGTTACTATAACGATGCCATTGGTCAGATTGACAAAGGTCGCTATGTCCAAGGCGTTGAAGAGCTGACCAATTTGCGTACTTTTTATCCCACTGGACAATACGCTGAACAAGCATTGCTTGATATGATGTACGCCCAATATCAAAGCGACAAGTATGAAATGGCGGCAGCGAGTGCTGAGCAATTCATCCGTCTCTACCCTTCTAACCCACAAGTCAGCTACGCCTACTATGTGCGCGGCGTTGCCAATATGCAAGGGTCATCAGAGGGTTTAAAACTCTTTAAACTGAACCAAGCAGAGCGTGATACTGCGTATTTGCGTATTGCTTTTGCCAACTTCCAAGAGCTTATCAACAAATATCCAAGCAGCCCTTATGCACCAGATGCCGCTCAGCGTATGACGTTTATCTACAATCAGTTTGCTGAGAACGAGATGAGTGCCGCCAATTGGTATATCGAGCGTGAAGCTTATGTGGCTGCGGTCAACCGTGCCAAATGGGTGTTTCAGTATTATCCACTTAGCGAATCAACGCCAGATGCCATCGCGGTCCTAGCCTATAGCCATGAAAAACTTGGTCTAACGGATTTGGCAAATAAATATAAGACACTGCTAAAAATCAACTATCCAGAAATGTTGACCAGTAATGGCAGCGTGAAACTAGAGACCAAACGTGATAGCACTTGGCTGAACAAAATCACCTTTGGACAGCTTGGCCGCTCAAACACGACTGATACCTCAGTGGCAACAGGCGAGTATAATGGCGCTACCAAAACGCAACTGGTTCGCAATGCCGCCCAGTTGCGACTAGCAAGTGAAAACACCACGCCTGCCAATGCACCGATAGCCAATAGATAGCCGGTGCGTTGTGGTATGAATATCGGTTTGGGTCTGCCTGAATCGTCAGCTAAGCGAGTGGCGAGCCAATCAAGCACTCACTCGACGTACCACACGGCCTAATGACAGCAACATGAATGATGACTGATTAGGTTCGGCCCATTAACCGAGCTAACACTGTCTGTATTCATCGATAATAAGGCCAACATTATGTTGGCCTTATTTTTCTAGCGGTACTCTATAGTCAAAGAACTCTAAAATGGGTACAAGGCAGCCGACTGCAGATTGTACAAGTAGTACATCTAAGGAGAGTAACGCCGTAGCGGTTTAGTAGTTCACCGACTATATTACCTCTGCCTCACTATAATCGACCTATGGTAAACTGTTTTTTGTATGAGCATTCCTAACCATATCCTTGAACAATTAAATAGCCAAGCTGACCTGATCAGTATCATTGGCAAACACACCACGCTCAAACGTGCTGGTAGTGAGTACAAAGGTTGCTGCCCTTTTCATGGCGAAAAATCGCCCTCTTTTTATGTCAATCCCCAAAAAAACATCTACCACTGTTTTGGCTGTAGTGTCGGTGGCAATGCCATCAGTTTTTTGCGCGATTATGAGAGCCTCACTTTCATCGAAGCCGTCAATGAACTCTCAAAGCAGACGGGTATCGAAGTACCACAAGAAGAACGACAAAACGTCAGTTATCAACGCAGCGCGCCCAAACCCATTGCACCACCACCGATGCCTAACCCTGCTATGTCTCAAAGCAATGTAGGTCAAGGCAGTGTAGATCAGAGCAATTTAAATCACAGCAATGTAGATCAGAGCAATCCAAACTATGTGGATCAGCCCAGTTATGAGGATGGTCTGGGTTATGATAATTTTCCGCCGCTAGACGCTTATGATTCAGCGCCTTATTCAATGGACGCTTATCCATCCGACTATCCAGATGATAGTGGCTATCCGCCAGTATGGCTGACAGACACAGATAACGGTTCTGGTATGCACGGCGCTCATAGTATGGCGCAAATCGATGACCAAGATGGCAATCTGTATGAGCTGCTAGAGCAAATCCAGCAGTTTTATCAGCACAATCTCACCACGCATCCTCACGCCAAACATTATTTCTTGTCGCGCGGCATCACTGAAGACATCTTTGAGACCTTTGGCCTCGGCTATGCGCCATTTGGTTGGCAGCATCTTGAGCATCAGTTTCCGCAGGACATTGCAGGACTCAAAGCCTTGGGATTGGTACGCCAGTCAGAGTCTGGCCGTGACTACGATCTATTGCGAGATCGGGTTATTTTCCCGATCCGTGACAACCAAGGGCGCACCATTGGCTTTGGCGGTCGAGCGCTCGATGACGAAGTAAAACCTAAATACATTAACTCCTCAGACTCGCCCGTTTTTCACAAGCAACATGTACTATATGGCTACTATGAATCACGCCAGCAGCGCGCCGACAGCTGGCTGGTGGTCGAAGGTTATATGGATGTGATCGCGCTTTATCAAGCAGGTATCTATGGGGCCATCGCCTCGATGGGTACGGCGATCAATGAAAGCCAGATATCGCGGTTATTGACGCTCAATCCGACGCTCACCTTGAGTTTCGATGGGGATAGTGCGGGACAAAAAGCCGCTTGGCGCACCCTAGAAGTTGCGCTACCAGTACTGGCTGATGACAAAGAGCTACGGTTTTTGACTTTGCCGAACAATCATGACCCTGATACTTTTATCAAAAGTCAGGGCGGTGATGCCATGCGTGCGCAAATCGCCAATGCCATGCCTTTGTCGCAGTATATTTTTGCGTATTTGAGTGAGCGCTACGATCTGACCTTGGTAGAAGGTAAAGCCAAGCTCATGTCCCAAGTACGCTCATTAACCATGGCATTGCCCAAAGGCAGTAGCTTTAAGTATTTGCTTAACAATGATGTTTATCAAAAACTTGGCGGTAAACGCAGTCAAAACGTCGAGGCCAAAGATGCACTGCTAGATTTTGATGGTGATATGACCATCAGCCAGCAATTACAGCTTTGCTTTTTGTTTCAGCCACGTGCGTTAATCGATGATCCTATTGAGTCGATTTGGCAACAGTCAGGGCTTACTAACTTAAAACTACCGGCTCATATCCAGCAAAAAGCCGCTAACGATGCATTGCGTGCAGTTGCGTGGGAAGACTTGCAAGATACGGCGCTATTGGAGGTAGTCACTGCTATCAAGCGCTGTATAAAGCACCTGCCAACAGATGCCAATGCGGCAGCCCACTTTGTATTATCAAATCTGAATCCAACGAACCAAGCCACTTTGAGCAATAGCTGGGGTGGGTTTTATAGAGCATTGACTGCCAGAAATGTGCTAAGTCTTGATGATTTAATAGAAGAATTGGTCAGTTCTCTACTCGAACGTAATATAAAAAAGAAGATGCAAGAGCTGATAAAAAACCCTGACCATATCAAACAAGCGATCGTTCGTATGCAAGCACAGCATCTAAGTAACTGGCTACGCGCACAACATGCCGAACGCTCATCGCAAATGGTCACAGTGCAGTCTTAATTTTTAATTTCAAATAGCGACCCTTTAAAAATATGGCGGCTGCCCCCACTACTAATGATTATGCCCAGTAGCATGAGTCGTACCTAAATCATTTGACTGATGATAAATAATCAGTAAAAAATGGTCGGTGGCCATCACTAGCTCGTGCTTGACGGCGGTGGTCTGTGTTAAACTGTGTCGCTGTATATTGACAGCACTGCTTGGTGAATGATTGTGAGCATGCATCGTTAAGCACAAATTTTAAGTATTATTTTTACGTATCAGCTTTTAGAGACTATTTTGAAGCTTTTCTAATTTTTAGCTGTTTTTCAGCAGTGTTATTGTAGTGTTTTGAGCCTTTATTCATATCAACTCATTTTTGATATTATTGACAACCTCTACGCCATATTTTGATCAATCGATTGATAAGATCAACGCACCCAACGAGCGATAGCGAGTCACAATATAAAAATGTCCGATGCAAGTAAGCGAGTATTTATGAAAGATAAGTCAGTTTCTAAGTCCACATCTCAACTGGCCACCTTAATCCAAATGGGCAAAGAGCAAGGGTATCTTACCTATGCTGAGGTGAATGACCAGCTGCCCGACTCTATTACCGAAAGCGATCAGATCGAAGATATTGTGCAAATGCTGACCGATGTTGGTATCAAAATCTTTGAATCTGCCCCTGATGCCGATGACATCTTGATGAATGATGATTCAAGTGATGATGATATGGCAGCAGATGAGGCAGCGGCCGTATTGGCCTCTGTTGAGACTGAGCCTGGTCGCACCACTGACCCTGTACGTATGTATATGCGTGAAATGGGTACGGTTGATCTACTGACCCGTGAAGGTGAGATCTCCATTGCCAAACGTATCGAAGAAGGTATTCGTGACGTACAGCACGCCATGTCTTATTGGCCTGGGACGGTACAGTTCGTCCTTGACGAATACCAAAAAGTACAAGATGGCGAAAAGAAGCTGTCTGACGTCATCACTGGTTTCTTAGATCCTGAAACCGAAGCAGACAAAATCGCAGCCCAAGAAGCAAAAGAGGCGGCGAAAGAAGAACGTGAACGCATCAAAGAAGAAAAAGAAAACCCACCTGTCATCAAGCCAAAAGCCAAAGCAGCAGCGCTTGACGATGATGATGATGACGACGATGTCGAAGAAGAAGCTGAAGAAGAAACCAGCGGTCTCGATCCAGAAGAAGTGCGTCTGCGTCTAGAAGAAATCGAACATTTATTTATCAAAGCCAAGCAAGCCTTGATCGATTATGGCCGTGGTAGCGTCCAAGCGGATACGGCTTATGCCCTACTTGCCGAACGCTTTATGATGTTGAAGCTAAACAACCGCTTGTCAGATCAAGTCATGGCCATCATGCATGATGTCTATGATGATGTGCGTAAGCAAGAGCGTCAAATCATGCGTCTGGTGATCCGCCGTGGTCGTATGCCACGTGAAGAGTTCCGTAAGACCTTCCCGAGCAATGAAACCAATGTCGATTGGTTGATTGAGCGTATCAAAGGCAAACCTGCCTTTGCAGGAACGCTAGAAAAAGTCACTGATGACGTTATTTTATTACAACGTCGCATTCGTGACTACGAGCAAAAGCTCGAGATGAAAATCCACGACATGAAAGATGTGGCGCGCCGTATGGCTGTTGGCGAAGCAAAAGCTCGCCGTGCCAAGAAAGAAATGGTCGAAGCCAACCTACGTCTGGTTATCTCTATCGCGAAAAAATATACCAACCGTGGCCTACAGTTCTTGGATCTGATCCAAGAAGGTAACATTGGTTTGATGAAAGCCGTAGATAAATTTGAATATCGCCGTGGTTATAAGTTCTCGACCTATGCGACATGGTGGATTCGTCAGGCGATTACTCGCTCTATCGCTGACCAAGCACGCACCATTCGTATTCCTGTGCATATGATTGAGACGATCAACAAGATAAACCGTGTCTCACGTCAATTGCTACAAGAAATGGGTCGCGAGCCAACGCCTGAAGAATTAGGCGAACGCTTAGAGATGGACGAAGTCAAAGTCCGTAAAGTGCTGAAGATTGCCAAAGAACCTATCTCTATGGAAACCCCTATCGGTGATGATGAAGATTCACACCTAGGTGATTTCATCGAAGACGGTACGATCTCAAGCCCTGTCGATGATGCGACGGCTGCTGGCCTACAAGAAGCGACACGTGATGTATTGGGTAACCTGACTGAGCGTGAAGCACGTGTCCTAAAAATGCGTTTCGGTATCGATATGCCAACGGATCATACTCTTGAAGAAGTCGGTAAGCAGTTCGATGTAACGCGTGAGCGTATTCGTCAGATTGAGGCAAAAGCATTACGTAAATTGCGTCATCCATCACGTTCTGAGCACCTGCGCTCTTTCCTTGAAAATGACTAAATTTTTAAGAAACTACTGAGCCTAGCTCATATTTTTTTAAATATCTAGAAAAATAAAAAAGCCGAGTATATCTCGGCTTTTTTGTGCCTGTTTGTTAATTACTATAGATTTTCTTAATCACAAATTTCGTTATTTATAGAGCTCCTTAATCACAAGGCCCTCTATTCCTCTTTTCTGTCCTCCCTATCGTGCATGCCTACCATGCCGCTGTCTTATCTAACAATATCTAATCATGGGCAGAATGCTACTTTCAAAAACCACTTTATAGTTGACACTATCAACCTTATTCTATATAGTTGCTTCTATCAACTACATTAAAGGTTCTCTTATGTCGGATAATTCATTGAGCGAAACGCTTCATCAATTAATGCATACCTACACCAACCTATTATTAGAAGGTATTCGGCAGCAAGGTGTGGATTTGTCCGTGACAAACATCCGAACACTAAAAGGGATCTGTTACAACCCAAAGAGCACTGCTCTATCCATCTCTAAGCACATGCAACGAGACAAAGCGCAAATCACTCGTGCTTTAAATGACCTATTAGCGGCTGAGCTAATCCTTAAGACAGACAACCCATTGGATGGTCGTAGCCAATTACTACAGCTGACGCCCAAAGGCGAGGCAATCATGACAAAGCTCGATGCGGCAGAGGAATGGGCCAAAGGGCAACTGACTCAAGATTTGAGCCCTGTCGATATTGCCCTGTTCTTTCGCGTCAGTCGCACCATGATAGACAACGTTAGCATCAACAAGACTACCGACAAATAAGTAAGGAAAAATCCGTATGAAAAATACAATAAATCAAAAACCCGTACGAGAAATCATGACCGTTGCCCATAAGCAAATGATTACCCCGCACTATATTCGTATATATCTGACAGGTCAGACAGAGACGATCGCCAATATTGCCACCATGACAGTCGGTGCCAACAATAAAGTACTCATCCCTAGAGACAAGACGCAACCTCTCGACCTAGAGGACAAATCTACTTTCGTTATCCGTACTTATACGCATCGCGGTGCTGATGTCGAAAAACAACAGATATGGATTAATTTTGTCGCTCACGGTGATGAAGCACCTGCCTCAGGTTGGGCAACTCATGCTCAAGTTGGCGACGAGATTGGTATCTTAATGAAGCCAAAAAATAAAGCGCTTTGCCCCGATGCAGATAATTTTCTACTGATTGGCGATGCCACTGCCATACCCGTACTTGGCTCGATATTAGAAAGCTTGCCTCCCAGTGCGACTGGTCACTGCATCATCGAAGTTCATGGTGCAGAAGACGAGCAAGAGCTGCCCACTCCAGCCAACATCACCATGACATGGCTACATAACCCACATCCTATGCAAGGCAGTCAGCTAGTCGATACGGTTAAATCTCTCACCTTACCAAATACTGAACAAAGCCGTTTCGCTTATATCGCTAGCGAGTTTTCATCTGTCAAAGCCCTGCGTCATTATCTAAAGGTCGAACAGCAGTGGTCTAAGGATGAGCTATATGCTTTTTCTTATTGGAAAGCAGGCGTAGCTGAAGACCAATCTGTGAGCGATCGACAAGCAGAGAAAAACACAGATTAACCAACCACGCTTCGTTACGATAGGAAAATAACTATGGCTCCAAATCCTATGGCTCCAAATTCTATGCCAGCAAATACCGAGACTTTGCTCATTGGTGGCACTAAAAAAACACCGTTGCTCTATAAAGTGTTATTAATACTGACCATGATGACGGTCATAGGTGGTCTATTAACAGGTGTGATGACCTATATGAATGTCGGATACTCCGATACATTTTTTCACGATTGGTCTAGAGCGCTATTGGCAGCGTATGCGATAATGCCAATTGGCTTATTACTGATGGGTCTGGTCACGAAATTTATTAATCACAGGCTACCTAATACCCAAGCATACAAGCGCAATCTCATCACAGGCATATTAATGGCTTGTATCATGGAGTCTATGTTGGCCTTTAGTACTGCCTCAAAGACGATTGGTTTCGCTAATTAAACAGCATTTTTGAACGGTTGGTTAGAAGGGTTTTTGGTCGCCTTACCAGTAGGATTGACACTAATGGTCATTATGTCCATGACCATCAAGCCCAAAATTGAGGCCTTTTTAAAAAGTTAAATATCTGAATGTTTAACAGACCCTAAAGAATCTAGCCACAATAAAAAACCAACTAGGGCGTGTTGACTATTCAACACGCCCTAGTCATGTTAGCAAACTTGTGTTTGATAGCATTTCTTGTGTTTGATAGTATTTAGCGATGTGTATCACTTTTTCAAATGACATCCAATATGTAATCAACCGTAAAAATCCTTAAATTTTTATAACGCTATTGTATAATGCCCAGCTTCAATACTTAACAGCATATAGTCAAGTCCATATGAATCCGCTACATCGTCATCCTCGCTAAGCATACTAATGTATAACTTGCACTCGGTTTCCTTGTATCGAAATTATATTGAACCGACTATAGCTCGTCGCTAGGAAACTGACATGATTGTCCGGCAAACCCCACATGCCTTTAAGATATTTTTTACTTTTCGTGGATCCATCATTCCGAAAATCTATCCGCAAGTCTTGCTTGTCACCTTCCTCAGCACGCTCATCACGATTGTTCAACATTGGCTTCCCGACTCTTTTCCTTATTATGGTATGGCGCCTTTTGCCTTGCTAGGGGTCGCTCTATCGTTGTTTCTTGGGTTTCGGAACAATGCCAGCTATCAACGTTGGTGGGAAGCTCGAGGACTGTGGGGGCAATTGGTTTATGATTCTCGCAGCTTAACGCGTCAAGTGCTGTCCTTTATAGAGGATGACGCTGAGACAGGGCGTGATACTCAGCGAGTGATGATTTACCTCAACATTGCTTTTGCGCATGCCGTCCGCCACAGGCTACGTGGTACGTCACCGTGGGAGGATATCGAGCCTTTTGTCGCACCCATACATCATGACAGTATGCACCAAGCGAAAAACGTACCTGACTATATAATGCGCCTCATGGGTAAGCAGCTTGGCGATATTCGGCGGCAGCAGCTGGTATCGGAGCAGATCATACAAAACATGGACGAGCGCCTGACCTCTATAACGATTGTATTGGCGGCCTGCGAGCGGATTCATAATACACCCCTTCCTTTTGCTTATATGCTGCTGGTACATCGCACGACTTATCTGTATTGCATCATGTTGCCTTTTGGCTTGGTGGCTTCGCTTGGTTGGGCAACGCCGTTGATGTGTGCAGTGATTGCCTATACCTTTTTTGGGCTGGACGCGCTGAGTGAAGAGCTAGAGGAGCCTTTTGGCTTTGCAGCCAATCAATTGCCCCTTACCGCACTGTCACGCACGATCGAAATCAATCTGCGAGAAGCACTGGGAGATACAGATATTCCATCTGACATTGCTCCTATCAATGGCTACTTACCGTAAGCTGCATCAGCAAGTAAAAGCTTAGCTGTTCAAATGTATGATGCCACTATACTTGCCGCATCCCTTGCTAATGAGGCATGAGTTCGTCTACCATCTGCTTACTCGCCTTGATAAAAGTAAGTGAACACTATGAATTACCAAACGCTACGTCACCATTGCCCAATTTGGGATGACTATATTCAGCACGATTTTGTCAAGCAACTAGCGGCAGGTACGCTTGCCCCTGACAGCTTTCGCCACTACCTCGTCCAAGACTATTTGTATTTGATTCACTATACCCGCGTGATGGCGCTGAGCGTGTACAAGAGTGACACGCTGGCACAAATGCGCGTAGGTCAAGCGGGTATCAATGCCATGCTCGATATGGAAATTGGCATGTATTTGGGCTTCTGTCACCAATGGGGCATAGCGCTTGAAACTGTCGAGAATGCACCTGAATCTACTATAACCATCGCCTATAGCCGCTATATATTAGACGCGGCGATGTCAGGCTCACTGGCTGAGCTGTATGCCGCAATAGCCCCTTGCTTGATGGGTTATGGTGAAATTGGCAAACGCATCAAAGCCGAGGGGATGATCACTGATAATCCTTACCAGCCGTGGATAGATGTGTTTGCTAGTGATGCGTTTCAAGCGATTACTGCGCAGAACGAAGCACAGATCAATGAACTACTCGCACAAGCCAGCCCCGCTCAAGCAGACAAGTTTCAACAGCTATTTAACACCGCCGCACGAATGGAAGTGAATTTTTGGCAGCAAGCATTAGAGCTGTCATAGCTCGTATTTTTTATAGAAAATTTAATGTCACGTACTATTCAACATAGGGTCTGTTGAACATTCAAATATTAGGGCTGCTGATTGCTAAAATTACACCAAACTAGGCGCAAACCGACGATAATGTCGAGACCTTAGCTAGGTTTGCAACAACGTTTGGGGGGATTTTAGCATCAGCCCTTTGGGGCAGCACTCTTTTTTGCCAATATATGGCGAAATTGTTTACCCTAGAATGACTAGGCATCAAAAATTTCACTGCACATTGTCTAAAAAATAGTGACTGCCAGCACCACATTTGAATGTTCAACAGACCCTAGTTAATTCAATTTAAAAGAGTGTCAAGGCAACCGAGTGCAGCTGTATGAGTAATACTTTAAGCGAGGTTAACACTGTCACTCTTTTATAGTGGATTAACGATACAACAAAAATACTCAAGGAGAGATATCATGGCCGCATTTGATGAACACGCAAGCGCGTACGACAGCTGGTTTTTTGACAATCAAAACTTACTGACCAGTGAACTAAAACTGGTCGCTCATTTCTTGGATAAGGACAGTGAGATATTGTCTATCGGTTGTGGTAGCGGGTTATTTGAATCACTACTGGCAAAAGATTATGATATCCATATCAAATATGGTATCGAGCCTTCTAAAGACATGGCCGCCGTTGCCGAAAAACGCGGCCTGCAAGTAGATATCAGCCCTGCCGAGACCTGCGAGATTGCGCCTGATAAGTTTGACATTATTATGTTTAACGGCAGTGTCAGCTATATCAGTGATTTGGATGCCTGTATCAAAAAGGCCTTTAACGCATTAAAGTCTGGTGGCAAACTGATTCTTATCGATGTGCCAAAAGAGAGCGGCTTTGCCAGTTTATACAATTTGGCCAGCTCATTAGGCACTTGGGAGCATCCGCTACTTGCGCACATCTCCCCTGCTGACCCTTATCCTATTGAACTGGTCAAGTCAGCCAATTGGCGCACCTCAGATGAAAAAATTGCGCTGATGCAAGCCAATGGTTTCATCGATTTTGAGTATGCACAGACCTTATTGACCCATCCGATGTATGCCAATGATAAGGTACAAGAGGTCATCGAAGGCTATGACCGTGGGGATTATGTGGCGGTTTGTGGTTATAAAAAATAAGCGATTGCTGGCAGTATCCTGTCAGCACCGTAGTCGAAGGTGCAACATACCCTAATGTGCTGTCGTCACTATCAAAGCACTTGAATAATAAGGTCAGCACCACTATAAATGGGCAATAAAGCTCTTAACTTAATAGCTCACATTTTAATAAAAGCGAGGCACACATCATGAGTGATGATTCAAAAGACACTGATAATCAAAATACGAACAATCAAAGCACCAACCAAAATGGCAAAGACGTCACGATGACGGACATGACACCCAATGAAGGCGTCCTAAAAGGCAAAAGAACCGACATCCAAAATCCAGATCTTTGGGATTTTCCAATGAATTACCCATTGAGCATCATTGGTCATGAAGGCGAGCATGAGAGCTTGCTGAATGAAGTGAAGCTAATCCTCGGTAGTCAGTTCCCTGATTTTGACTTGGCGTCTATAGAAGTCAAACCGTCTAAAACGGGTCGCTTCCATTCAGTACGCGTCAATTTATACCTCACAGCCGCCGATCAAGTCAATACGCTTTATGCGTCACTGGACAATGCCAAAACGATTCGCATGGTTGTATAAACAGCTAATGGGGGTTTAGAAAAAAACAACCCCTTTTCCGTCCAAATCGTCACTCATATGGGTGGCGATTTTTTGTGGTTTGGTGTACAATCTGCGCCCGCATTATTGCCGCCATGACCACCACTATCAGTCGACAATAACCGATAAAATAAAAAGCAAACGGCCTTTAGATTTTTACAAAAAATTTATTATTTGAGACATTCGCGTCTAACCCTTATGCCATCGTCCTTTGCCAAAATTCGGACAACGCACAAGCCCTCAGCAACATAGTTTCACTCTAAAATCAATATAGCATTTTCAAAATTTTCCCGCTATATTGTGCCTACTTAATACCAAACACGCTATATGTAGTGCTCAGCGATTTTATTCATCGCTATGAGCCGTGGTAAGCTTTTGCCTAAAAAAAGAGCCGCTAACGCTAGCAGTCAACGTGTATTTTTAAGTAGTACGATAAAAAACGTTGAACGGGTTTTACCGTTTGACGAATAATATAAGCAACCAAAAATAGAGGCAAGCATGACACATATCGACAAAATCAAAGTGACCAAACGTGACGGACGATTAGAACTTATTGATTTAGACAAAATCCATAAGGTAATCGAGTGGGCAGCTCACAATTTGGACAATGTGTCGGTATCACAAGTTGAGCTAAAATCGCACATCCAGTTTTATGAAGGCATCAAAACTCGTGATATCCACGAGACCATTATCAAGTCGGCTGCTGACCTTATCTCTGAGACGACGCCTGATTATCAATATCTAGCGGCGCGTTTGGCTATTTTCCATTTACGTAAGATTGCTTACAACAAATTTACGCCTCCGCATTTGTATGATCATGTCAAAACGCTAACTGATGCTGGCAAATATGATGAGCATATCTTAGCTGACTATAGCCGTGCTGAATTTGATGAGTTAGAAGAATACCTTGATCACTGGCGCGATATGAATCTTGCCTATGCCGCTGTTGAGCAAATGGCAGGCAAGTACCTCGTCCAAGATCGTGTGAGCAAAACCGTTTTCGAGAGCCCGCAGTTCTTGTACATGCTGGTCGGTATGTGCTTGTTCAGCCGTTACGAAAAGTCAGAGCGTATGAACTATGTGAAGCGTTTCTATGATGCGACCTCACAATTCAAAATCTCACTACCAACACCTATCATGTCTGGTGTGCGTACGCCATCGCGTCAGTTTAGCTCGTGCGTATTGATCGAATGTGGTGATAGCCTAGACTCTATCAACGCGACCACCAGCGCCATCGTACGCTATGTGTCACAGCGTGCTGGTATCGGCATCAACGCAGGTCGCATCCGTGCCCTTGGTAGCCCTATCCGTGGCGGCGAAGCACAGCATACCGGTTGTATCCCATTCTACAAATTGTTTCAGACTGCTGTTAAATGCTGCTCACAAGGTGGCGTCCGTGGCGGTGCAGCGACATTGTTCTACCCACTATGGCATTTAGAAGTTGAGTCATTACTGGTACTCAAAAACAACCGCGGCGTCGAAGACAACCGTGTCCGTCATATGGACTACGGCGTACAGTTAAACAAAACGATGTATACACGCCTTATCAAAGGCCAAGACATCTCGCTATTCTCTCCAGGTGACACGCCGGGCTTGTATGATGCGTTCTTTGAAGATCAAGATAGATTCGAAGAGCTATATACCAAGTATGAAAATGATCCTGCTATCCGCAGCCGTCAAATCCCAGCAGCAGACTTGTTCAGCCTAATGATGCAAGAGCGCGCCAGTACGGGTCGTATCTATATCCAAAACGTCGATCATTGCAACACCCATAGCCCATTTGACGCGACGGTTGCACCGATTCGCCAGTCAAACCTATGTATGGAAATCGCTCTACCAACTAAGCCACTTGATAACATCAATGACGAAGAAGGCGAAATCGCGCTTTGTACGCTATCAGCGGTCAACTTGGGTAAAGTCGAAAACGTCAGCGATATCGAAGAGCCAGCCGAGCTAATCGTCCGTGCACTTGATGCCCTACTCGATTATCAAGACTATCCAGTCAAAGCGGCTCAAAACGGCAGTATGCGCCGCCGTACGCTAGGTGTGGGCGTGATCAACTATGCTTATTACCTTGCCAAGAATGGCGTACGCTATTCAGACGACTCAGCATTGGGTCTCACGCATCAGACGTTTGAAGCATTGCAATTCTATCTCTTGAAAGCGTCAAACAAATTGGCAAAAGAGCAAGGCGCTTGCCCTGCGTTCAATGAGACCACCTACTCGCAAGGTATTTTGCCGATTGATACGTACAAAGCCGACTTGGATAAAATCTGCCAAGAGCCGCTACATCTCGATTGGGAAACGCTACGTGGCGAGATCACTGAGCACGGTCTACGCAACTCTACCCTAACCGCCTTGATGCCGTCTGAGACCTCAAGTCAGATCGCCAACGCGACCAACGGTATCGAGCCACCACGTGGTCTGGTCTCTATCAAAGCGTCAAAAGATGGCATCTTAAAGCAAGTCGTGCCTGAGATTGATAAGCTAAAAGATCAGTACGAGCTACTATGGCAAATGCCAAACAATGACGGTTACCTAAAGCTGGTCGCTATCATGCAGAAGTTCGTCGATCAAAGTATCTCTGCCAACACCAACTACGATCCAGTTCGTTATGCTGGTGGCCGTGTACCGATGAAGATATTGCTAAAAGATTTGCTAAACGCTTATAAAATGGGTGTGAAGACGTTGTACTACCATAACACTCGTGATGGTGCGAACGATGCCCAAGCGGATATGGAAGATGATTGTGCTGGCGGTGCATGTAAGATCTAAGTTGATAAATGGCGGGTTTAGCTTTTTAGTTAAATCCCGCTATCCAGTACTGATTTATTCAGATGGATTTGTAAACACTATTTAAAGGACTAAGATAATGGCTGACTATAAAAGTAACCATCTACAAGAAGTACTTGAAACACATAAGATGAAGCACATAAAAGATGCTTTTGATAAATACAGAGATAGACGTAATGAAATTAAAGATTTCTTAAATGCCGAATACGGTAGCAAAATTTATAGTCCTTTTGATTCAGGGTCTTATAGTAAACATACTGCTGTTAATACAAAGTTTGACTTAGATGCAGTTGTACCTTTTAAATATAAAAGCTTCGATACATTAGAAGATATGTTCAGTGATATTTATGACAAGTTAAATGATAAATTTAATGATAGAACTACGGTTCGAAAGCAAGGTGTTTCTATTGGACTAGCCTTTGAAGAAGATGGTATTGATATAGATATTGTACCTGCTCGAGAAACGCGAGTAGATGGCTATACCGAAACAAGAAACCTAAACCTTCATATCAACTCCTTAGACCCATCGGAGACTGGATATTTAAAAACTAATATCCAAAGTCAGATTAACCATATAAAGGGTAAGGATAATGAACGAAAAATTATTAGATTGCTAAAAATCTGGAAATTTCAAAAATCTAAAAAATATAAGTCATTTTTCTTTGAACTTTTAGTTATCAAAGCTTATGACAGTACCTTACCTACAGGTAATTTATGGGAACAATTTAAGACTGTTATCCAATAT
>NZ_JASDDJ010000045.1 GCF_030407455.1 Psychrobacter sp. 5A.1 | reverse complement strand
GTTGGTCATACTATTTTCCTTCTTTGGGTTAGTATAACCTCTTAGCAGCTGTCCAAGTTTATTATGCCACTACACTCGTCATATAGTTTATGAAGTATACAGCTCTGCTGCTGCGCGGTATTTGTGATGCCTGGCAACTCTACGATTTGAGTCAAAGGGAATCGTCCTGCTGTATATCCTTGTGCTTGCATACCAATATCTACGCTACCTTTAGCTGTAGCGTCATAGGTAGCACCTGGTTTGCTGAGCGTCGCAGAAGGGTATATCTCAACCTTTAAGCGACCTTTTGAATCTGCTTCAATTTTCTTTGCCCATGGTTCTAACGCTTCGGTGTTTATGTTGTCAGTGGCAGTCATAAAATGCGAGAAGCGCAATGTCGTCACTTCACCTGTATCCGTAGATGTGCTGACCGATTGGTCGTTATTGGAGCAGCCAGTCATCGCAATCGAGGCAGCTAAGAGTATTCCTAGAGGGGTTCTTACTTTCATCATAGAATCCTTTCATGATGGTGAGATATGGTTCGCTACCATTTGCTACCTAGAGCGTGCCGCTAATCATCATTTTTAGGCTTAAAGCGATGATTAACTGATCATGAAAAAAGGTAGCAAACAAAATGATAGGGCAATTACTCGCCGACAGGCGCGATTTCTCTTGCTTCGGCCAACTCTTCACTGTGCAAAAACTGCGTATGTGCTGGCGCGCGTTTGGTACGAGACCATTCATCTAGCATGTCTTGCTTGATGGCGTCTGTAATCATCGAGACTTTGTCTTCTGAGGTTGGGTCATCATAGGTCAACTCAAGACGATGCCCATTGGGATCAAAGAAGTAAATAGAGTGAAAGATGCCGTGATTGGTCACGCCAATGACGTCAATGCCACCTTGTTCTAAATGCTCTTTGGCAACTAGTAGTTCATCACGGTCTTTGACCTTTAGCGCTAAGTGTTGCACCCAGTTAGGGGTGTTTGGATCAAAGCCCATTTCAGGTTGATTGGGTACTTCAAAGAAAGCCAGTACATTGCCACTGCCAGCATTTAAGAAGACATGCATATAGGGGTCAAAGGCTTTGGTTGAAGGCACATGGTCTTCTGCGAATGCTAAGATAAAATCCATATTTAGGTGTTTTTGATACCATTCAACGGTTTCTTTAGCATCTTTGCAGCGATAAGCCACATGATGAATCTTTTCAATGGTAAAGCTCATATCAAACTCCTTTTGATAGGGCGTAAATTTCATATGAATAGACAAGCTGCCAGTGCTTATAGACGGTATATCATCGTTGTCTGACAGTTTAAATCTACTTTTACGCCTTTTTTATATACGGTTGCTATTTGTCAAAATCGAAGCTAAGCGCTGGTAATACTTTGCCGCGTACTTCGCCAAACCCAACACGAATGCCCTCTTTTTCGCTATAGCCTTTCATAATGACCGTGTCACCATCTTCGATGAAGCTGCGCGTCTCGCCGCCTTTTAGTGTGACTGGTTTGGTAGCGTTCCAAGCAATCTCTAGCATCGAGCCATAAGAATCAGGCGTTGGCCCTGAAATCGTACCTGAACCCATCATGTCACCGACTTCAACTTTGCAACCAGTGATGGTGTGGTGGGTAAGCTGCTGTGCCATTGACCAGTACATGTATTTAAAATTGGTCTCGCAAATGACTGTTGCTGTTTCTGCATTTTCAGGCAGTAGCTCAACTGATAGATTGATATCAAAGCTGTTGTCGCTCGATTTTTCATTTAGATATGCAAGCGGCTTGGGTTCTTGAGTTGGGCAAGCTGTTTTGAACGGAGCCAACGCATCCATGGTGACAATCCAAGGGGAAACCTCAGACGCAAAGGTCTTAGCATTGAATGGGCCTAAAGGCACGTATTCCCATTTTTGGATATCTCGTGCTGACCAATCATTGAGCAACACCATGCCAAAAATATGATCAGCGGCATTATCTACGGCGATTGGCTGACCGATATGATTACCTTTACCAACGACAAAGGCAGTCTCTAGCTCAAAATCCAAGCGCTTACAGGCAGAAAAAATAGGACGGTCATCAGGATTGGGTTTTAGCTGGCCTGATGGGCGTACGATATCCGTCCCGCTAACGATGACAGTGCTGGCACGTCCGTTATAGCCGACGGGCATTTCGGTCCAGTTAGGCAGTAGGGCGTTGTTTGGATCACGGAACATGGTACCGACGTTGGTCGCGTGCTCTTTAGAAGAGTAGAAGTCTGTAAATCCAGGTACTCGTACAGGTAAGTGCATGGTGACATCCGCTTGCTTAAACAGCGCCTTTTTCTGTAAGTCTGCATTGTCACGTAAGGTGTCATTGTCGCTGGACAGTAGCGTTTGAATGGTCGTACGTGCCTGCGTCCAGTTGTCTCGACCAGAATCAATAAAAGCATTTAGCGTAGATTGATCAAAGTATGGGCCACCATCTAAACTTAATAATCCTTCTGTCTCCAGTACAGACAAATCAAGCACGTGCTCACCGATAGCAACACCAGCGCGGCGCTTGTTATCACCAGCAGCATCTTTGGTATCGCTAAAAATGCCATAAGGGAGATTGTGGATTGAAAAGTCAGAATCAGCGGCGATATTGATAAATGAGGTGAGAGTATTGTCAATCGTTGACATGGGTTTGCTCCTTGCTAATATAAATTATTAATTACGTTATAATTAACTACTTACGTATAATGTAATTTATTGATATATCGATTGCAAGTTTTTTTGTGCAATGTCTTTCGTAAACAGCTTATTTGAACAGTTCTTACCGTTGTTTTGACTAGGGCATGCCCTAAATACTGCACACAAAAAAAGGCTGAGCAATCGCTCAGCCTTTCTTATTCGATTTTCATCTCATGCTATCTTTTATGAAACAGCATTTTTAGCAACGTGATTAAATCAGTCTTTTAAAACGTCTGCCATCGCATTGGCTACATAATCGATGTTGCTGGTGTTTAGTCCAGCCACACACATACGTGAGTTAGAGACCATATAGATACCAAACTCGCTTTGTAGGCGCTCGACCTGTTCAGGCGTCAATCCAGTAAAGCTAAACATGCCGTTTTGACGAGTGATGTAGTCAAAGTTACGGTTCGGGATTTTGGCTTCTAATACCGATTTTAGCTTTAGGCGCATGGCTTTGATACGGTCGCGCATGGCATAAACTTCGCCAACCCACTGCTCATGTAGTGCTTCATCGTTCATGACGATATCGACGACACGTCCACCATGTGACGGTGGGCTTGAGTAGATACGGCGTACGGTCGCATTGAGCTGACCAAATACGCGATCGGTTTCGTCTACGGTTGGGCAGACGACTGAGAGGCCACCGACACGCTCGCCATATAGCGATAAGTTTTTAGAGAATGAGTTGCTAACAAACAATGGCAAGCCCATCTCAACGGCTTTACGGATAGCGTAAGCGTCGCTGTCCATGTCTTCGCCAAACCCTTGATAAGCGATGTCCATGAATGGAATCAGCTCACGCGTTTTCACGACATTGAGCACGGTGTCCCATTGCGCTTGGGTCAAATCCATACCGGTTGGATTGTGGCAGCATGGATGTAGCAAGATGACGTCGTTTTTGTTCAATGTCTCAAAAAACGCAATCATTTCATCAAATTTGATGTTGCTGTTGTCTTTATCGTAGTACGGGTATTTGCCCACTTCGACATCAGAGCCTTCGAAGATAGCAATATGGTTGCCCCAGGTAGGATCGCTCACATAGCATTTGGCTTGCGGGAACCATTCGTGGAGAAACTCAGCACCGACTTTCAATGCACCAGAACCACCAATCGTAGCGATAGTAGCGACCAGACCGTCTTTTAAAATCTGTGCGTCTTTACCAAACAGCAACTCCTGACAGCCTTTACGGTGTCCTGGTAAGCCTGCCATCGGTAAGTATGGGCGCGGTGAGATAGGGTCGGCGATACGCTCTTCGGCTGTTTTTACACAGTCGAGTACAGGCAATACGCCATTTTCATCATAATAAATACCAATGCCTAAATTGACCTTGTTAGGATTGCTATCTGCTGAGTATTTTTCCATAAGACCTAAGATTGGATCACCAGCGTAATAATCGATACGTTCAAACATGCCATTTCCTTATAAAAATATAAACCGAGCAGCCGAAAATCATAGAGCAAATTGATGATTAACTCAACATGAGAGTGGGTTATCTGGTGCAATTAGTAAAATAAATACCCAAATAAGTTATTTATCTGCTTATCAAAGGCATTTGAGGGGCTATCGTCGACTCATTTCAAGAGAATATCGTTTTATTGGACTGACTAGGGCATGTCCTCATTTTAAAAATGGTGATAAAAACGAGATAAATTGCCGTCAAACAAGGAAAATAGCGCAGATAATATCGAGATATTAGTCAGCTATTTGACGCCGTTTGGCAAGATTTAGCCATTTTTAACCCATTTAGATGACTATCGATTGAATTGAGGACACGCCCTAGATCTATCACTTGACAGACAGGGATTCAGAGTGATGCAAATCGTTATAATGGCTCGAAAAATACGTTTGCAAAAACTGCTTAAAAGCAATGGTCGCAGGAGACAAAGCCCGTGAGGCCCGTTGATAGATAAAGAACTGACGCATTCTAACAGGCTGTGCTAGTGGTCGCATCAGCAAACCATTGGCACTGACCCAATCAATCACCTCAGGCATGTAGGGCAGGCACAGCGTAATGCCAAATCCTTGACGGGTCATCTCAAGCGCGGTGGACATAAAGTTCACCTTGTAGCGCGCTTGCTGGATATGAGTGGTGATACGCTCATCCAGTTCTGCGGTCACTTGCTCTATAAATGGCCCTTGCAGCGTGATGAGTGGAATGTCTAATAAATCCTGCCACGTTATTTCATGTTTTTGTGCCAATGCATGGCTATCTGGCATGACCACACAAAATGGTAGCTGATATAACAAGTCAGCATGGATATCGTCCTCAGTCTCCATAAAACCAAGCTCAGTACCGACCCCTAAATCGACCTCGATATCCTGAATATGCTTGAGCAAATTTTCTGCCGAACAATCCAATAACGACACGCCAATCTCAGGATGCTGTTTGGCAAACTGAGCGATGACAGCGGGCATAGAGGAGGCCGCAAACTGGGAAACGGCCAGTCGCACTTGACCTTGCGCTAGGCTGGTCAAACTACTCGCTTCATTTTCAAACAGTTGCATCTCATTCAAGATACGCCTCGCTTGCGGTAATAAATGCAGTCCGACTGCCGACAAAGACAGCTGGCGCGTCGTACGGTCGAATAGCACGATACCGAGGCCAGTCTCTAATTCTTTAATCAATCCGCTAACGGCAGATTGGGTGAGATACATCTGCTCGCTGGCACGAGTGAAACTGCCATTGTCAGAGACTTGGATAAATGCGGTGAGTTGGCGAATGCTGATATTCATAAGTAAACCTGATAAATAAATCATAAAAAACAATTAGTCTTATAAATAAACCTAATCTAATATAAATACAACGTCAACAATAAAGATTGATTACCAATCGTTTTATCGTATTTTTACCACCAATTGAAATTAAGGATGATTACAATGGCAGATTTATTTGAAAACCCAATGGGCCTGAATGGGTTTGATTTTGTTGAATTCGCCTCACCTCAACCTGATGCTGTCGAGGCATTGTTCAAACAGCTTGGCTTTACACATGTGGCCAACCATCGCTCAAAGGACGTTGCGCTATACCGTCAAGGTGACATCAATCTTATCCTAAACCGTGAGCCAAAAAGCCAAGCCAGTTACTTCGTTGAAGAACATGGTGCTGGTGCTTGTAGCATGGGTTTTCGCGTACAAAACTCCCAAAAAGCTTATGAGCGTGCTATCGAAATGGGCGCGCAGCCAGTAGACGTACCAACTGGTGTAATGGAGCTTAGATTGCCAGCGATCAAAGGCATCGGTGGGTCATTGATTTATTTGATTGACCGCTATAAAGACGGCGAGTCTATCTATGATGTCGATTTTGAGTTTTTTGCAGACATCGATAGAAACCCTGTCGGGTATGGTTTCAAGGTTATCGACCATTTAACCCATAACGTCTACCGTGGGCGTATGGCGTATTGGGCAAACTTTTATGAGCGCATCTTTAATTTCCGTGAAATCCGTTTCTTTGATATCAAAGGTGAATACACGGGATTGACCAGTAAAGCCATGACGGCTCCTGATGGCAAAATTCGTATTCCGCTAAATGAAGAAGCCAAACAGGGCGGTGGCCAAATCGAAGAGTATTTGATGCATTTCAATGGCGAAGGCATCCAACATATTGCGCTGGCTTGCGACGATTTATTTGCCAGTATCGATAAGCTAAAAGCGGCTGGCATTCCGCTCATGACCGCACCAACTGCTGCTTACTATGAAATGTTGAGTGAGCGCTTGCCAAACCATGGCGAGAACGTTGATGACCTGCAAACGCGTGGCATTTTATTAGATGGCACGACTGAAGGTGGCACACCGCGTCTACTGCTCCAGATTTTTTCTGAAACCATCTTAGGTAGCCCAGTGTTTTTTGAGTTTATCCAACGCAAAGGCGATTATGAAGACGGCTTTGGTGAAGGTAACTTTAAAGCTTTGTTTGAGTCGATAGAACGTGATCAAGTTCGTCGCGGCGCGATTGACCAATCTGAGACTGAAACACCGTAAGTCACGCTATCTGTAGGCAAAAACTCAAACGGACAGCACAAAAGGAACTTGTGTTGTCCTCAACAAGTGCATTACTTAACAGCACGGGTACAAAGGTAATGTACCAACTGCGACAAAAGGAATACAGGCATGGAACGCCTATCACATACAGACTCTTTTAATACCGCCATCGGTGCCAATAGCTCTACGATTGGTAAGCAAAGCACCGACGAATCAGCTTCTCATAACACGCCTGATAAAAAACAGCCCTATCTCTCACACCAACCTGATGCCAATGGTTATATTCACTATAGTGATGATGAAAATGGCATGTGGCAAGCATTGCTGGAACGTCAAGCTGAGCAAATACCCAATCGCGCTTGTCCTGCGTATCTAGAAGGCTTGAAAAAGCTGAATTTGCCCCCCAGTCGCATTCCACAACTGCATGATATCGACGACGTTCTGCAAGCGACTACTGGCTGGAAAACGGCTGCTGTACCTGCCTTAATCAGCTTTGGAAAATTCTTCAAATTATTGGCCAACAAATCGTTTCCTGTGGCGACTTTTATTCGTCGATTTGATGACATGGACTATATCGAAGAACCTGATATTTTTCACGAAATCGTCGGACATTGCCCGCTACTTACCCATCCTGCGTTTGCGACATTTAACGAGACGTATGGCAAGCTGGGTCTGAATGCCAGTAAAGAGGAAAGATGGTTTTTGGCAAGGCTGTATTGGTTCACCATCGAGTTTGGACTGGTTGGTCGTCACACTGAAAATCGTCGAATCTACGGCGGCGGTATATTAAGCTCGCCTTCTGAGACAGTGTATGCGCTCAGCGACGCGTCTCAACAGCACCCAGAGCAGCAGCCCCAATCTTTACCAGAGCATCGGGCATTTGATTTACTTGATGTGCTGCGTACCCCTTATCGTATCGATCATATCCAGCCGATTTATTATGTCATTGATGACTTGAATACGTTATTTGACATCGTCGATAGCGACATCATGGGTACGGTCAAGCAAGCCATGTCACTTGGACTATTCGAGCCGACCTATCCAGAAAAAACTCGTTAAAACGGCAATTCAAAATTAAACGTGAAAACCATCACTTCAGTACTAAGTGTTGATATAGCAATACAGCTATATCGACATGGACGTACGAGTATTAAAAATAGCTATCAAAACAACCATTAAAAACAGACATTAAAAATAGCCACTATAAAAGGATTTTATTATGACGACATTATCACAAGCCAGCTGTGAAGCCTGCCGTATCGGCGCACCGACAGTAGACGATACTGAAGCACGCGAGCTATTAGCACAAATTCCTGATTGGTCTTTGATTGAGGTAGAGGGTATCAAGCAATTGCAGCGCCAGTATAAATTTAAAAACTTTGTCAAAGCCATGGCATTTGCCAATCAATTGGCAGACATCGCTGAGGCAGAAGGGCATCATCCTGGCATATTGGTAGAGTGGGGCAAAGCCACGGTAACCTGGTGGTCGCATAGTATTAAAGGTTTACATCACAATGATTTTGTCATGGCCGCTAAGACCGATTGCTTGTTAAATGACTGATGGGGTTATTAATCGTCAAACGAACTTGCTAAACTTGCCAAATTAAAATCCAACCTAACGCCAGATGATACTGGCAACCTAAGGATGTGTGATGCCGCCAAAAATATTAACCCAAATTTCTCCTCAACTGGCCTTTATGATTTCAGCCATTGTCATCGCTATCATGGGCGTCACCATGATAGGGTTTGGCTGGGTGCCGCATTTATCATTGATACTCGCTATCTGTGTGCTACTGGCCATTGGTCTGTCTAGAGGTCTGAGCTTCGATGACATGCAAGCACAAATGGCATCGGGTGTCATGCGCGGTATTGGTGCGATCTATCTATTTTTCTTTATTGGTTTGATGGTCGCCGCCTTGATGATGTCTGGTGCTATCCCAACGCTGATGTATTTTGGTTTTCAGCTGATCTCACCAGAGTATTATTATATATCGGCCTTTGTATTGACCTCTATTATTGGTATTGCTTTGGGTAGTAGCTTGACGACCGTGGCGACATTGGGCGTGGCATTTATTGGTATGAGCAATGCGTTTGATGCCAACGTGGCGATTGCGGCTGGTGCTGTGGTCTCAGGGGCGTTTTTCGGGGATAAAATGTCGCCATTATCAGATACCTGTACCATTGCGTCCTCGGTGGTCGGTATTGATTTGTTTGAGCATATTCGCAATATGATGTACACCACGGTTCCTGCTTGGATACTCACGGTCATCATTTTTTGGATGTTTTCAGGTCAGACCGCTGGCTCTGATCTGAGCCAAGTCACGGTGCTGAAAGGGCAACTCATAGACAGTGGTCTGGTACATGGCTATGCGATACTGCCATTTGTGGTATTGGTTGGTCTAGCGATATTTCGTGTCAATGCCATTTATACGATCATCTGTACCATCGCAGCGGCATTGATTATCACCTATTTGCATAGTTCACCGAGCTTTGGACAGTTAGGCGGCTATCTGTTTGCAGGCTATGCACCCGCTGAGTCATTAGAGTTGGGTGAGGTAGGCGGTATGCTGTCGCGTGGCGGTGTACAGAGTATGTTCTTTACGCAGGCGATTGTGATATTGGCACTGAGTTTGGGTGGTCTGTTGACGGCACTAGGAATTTTGCCTGCATTGCTGTCTGGTATTAAGGACACATTGACGACATCAGGACGCGCCATATTTGCCGCTGCCATGTCTGCACTCAGTATTAACGTACTGATTGGTGAGCAGTACTTGAGTATCTTATTGTCTGGTACGGCCTTTCGTCCGACGTTTGAGCGTTTGAATTTACATCCTAAGAATTTGTCTCGTACAATTGAAGATGCAGGTACGGTCATCAATCCTTTGGTACCGTGGAGTGTGTGCGGCGTGTTTATCAGCCAAGCATTAGGCGTGCCAGTACTGGATTACCTGCCTTATGCGTTCTTTTGTTATTTATCACTATTGCTGACGATATTATTCGGCTTCACTGGGGTGACCATCAGTCGAGTTAAAAAAGAGGAGAAAGTCGCCGAAGCATGATAGATGATGATTGTCCCATCCTAAAATAGAGTGATAAAAAAAGGCGTGGCTCATATTGACCACGCCTTTTTTGTATCGAAAGTACGTATTTATTGCTCTTCCGTTTGAGCATCCTGACCTTTGACGATTTTATGCTGATCCTCTGTGCTATCGACTTTCCAGTAGCTAGACACATACAAATGCGTCTTTGGTATCGCGCGCTCGACTTTGAAGTATTGGCGCAGTGCTCGCATGCTATGAAACTCACAAGCCGCCCAAACGGCAGGCTGTCCCTCTAGCCAACTCAGTGATTTAACACAGTTGAGTAAAGGGCTATTGTTTGCATTCGGCCGGTCATTGATCACCCAATGTATCTCGACGTTTTCTGGTTTTTTGAGCGTCTGACGATCTGCCTCAGTTGCCACCTCAAGCACTGCGTAACCATGAGCATCCGTGGGCAACTGGGCTAAGTTGACTGTAATCGCTGGAAGTGCGGTCATATCACCCACCAATAAGAACCAATCTGCGTCATTGTTGATGAGTTTCTTTGGCCCTGGCCCACCTACCAAAATTTGATCACCGACTTGCGCATTGCGTGCCCATGCCGATGCAGGTCCTTCCGTCTCATGTAAAGCAAAATCAACCTCTATTTCGTCATCACGTTGCACGCTTACCGTATAAGTACGCATCAGTGGTCGGCTCTCTGCATTCTGAGGGAATATCAGTTTAATATAAGCACTTTCTTGATCGATCGGAAAATCAACCATGCCAGCACCGCCAAGCGTGACACGGCACATATTTGGCGTAATGTATCTAGTGCCAATAACTTCTAGTACTCTTGGAGTAGGTTTTGCCATATTGTGTTTTCCTTCTAACAGCGGGTTGGCTTGCTAATAGAACCAACCCGCTGCTGGTAAATGTTTATTAAAAATTGGCCTTTAGACTGACAGTCATTTGACGCTCTGGTCCCATCCAGCAGTTATTGATGTCGTAACAGGCACCAACATAGGTCTTATCGAACAGGTTGTTGATACTGGCACCGACAGTGAGCATAGGATTAATTTCATAATTGCCACCGATATCTACCAGCGTCACGCTTGGCAGGGCATCTGAGTTTTGCTTATCAATTTGCATACCGCCCTCATAGCGAATACCTGCATTGAGCGTCAGCTTGTCTGTGGCATAGTAGTCTGTCCATAGCGTGGCTTTGTGTTTGGCGGTTTGAGCAGGGGTATTGCCGACCACATCAGGGTTGTATTCATCTTCTGTAATCTTAGCATAGGTATAGCTGTAGCTTGCCGCGACATCTACCCAGTCGTTGAGCATATGACTGCCTGACATCTCAAAGCCTTTTGACTCAATTTCACCAGTTTGAACTTTTTGTTGATAATTAGAGGGATTCGTTACTATGACGTTTTTCTGCGTGATATCAAATACTGCAAGTGTTCCTTGAGTGGCACGATCTGAAGACAAGTACTTCACCCCAGCTTCTAATTGATCGGCAGTGGTTGGCTTAAATGGCTCATTGGTAATAAAGTTACTACCGACCACAGGCTGGAACGACTGCGAGTAGCTGGCATAAGGGGAGAAACCATTACCAAAGTCATAAATAGCAGCGAAACGACCACTGGTTTCTGACGCATCATTATCAATCGTTTTATCGCTATAGATGACGCCTTTAGTGGCTTTGGTTTGCTCAGTGCTACTGTCAAAATTGTCGTGACGTAAGCCTGCCACTACTGTCAAGTCTTGCCACTTCATCTCATCTTGCACATAAAAACCAAGCTGGCTTTGTTCGATATCTTCTTTTTGACGATAAGTATCCAATGGCAAAGTACCAGCATTTATTTGTGAGTAATCTGGATTGGATAAGTCAAGATTTGGCGTGCCATTTGCACCAGCATTATAGTAAGTCGCGCTGCTATCTGTCTCTTGATATTCAACGCCAAACAGTAGGTTATGTGAAGTATTGGCCGTATCGAATGTATAGGCGAGCTGGTTGTCTGTGGTCCAGTTATCCATGGTTTCATCAGTGGTGTAGGCCACGCGATTCAGGATCTTATCACTACCACTGACAAACCCTTCACTGTTATACATATTACGCTGCTCTGCTTCGGCATCGGTATAGCGCATGATATGTTTAAAGGTTAACTGATCATTGATGTCCCAGTTTATGGTGACACTTGGCATAAATACTTCTTTGCTGAATTTATTCCACTCGTCACCCGCATAGGCATCGCTGTCTAGTTTGCCGTAGCTGGCATTGTAGACCGTGCCAACCGCAGGGAGTGGGGTAGAGGGTACCATTTCTGGATCGTCTTGATAAAACAGATTGGCACTGACCGAGACATCGTCAGTCGCTTGCCATTCAAGCGATGGATTGATTAGTAGTCGCTCTTCTTCTGTGGTTTGCATCTGTCCGTCTTTTTTGCGTTTTAATGCCACAAAGCGATAATTCAAGCTATCTGTGAGCGCGCCTGTTGTATCGATGGCCACTTCTTTTAGGTTTTGATTGCCTAGTCTTAGCTGTACTTCAGTTTCTTGAGTGCTTTTGGGGGTTTTGGCTATTTGATTGACCATACCACCGGGTGCAGCATAGCCATAAAGCGAAGAGGCAGGCCCTTTGACAACTTCTACCGCTTCAGTCGCATAAATATCAACTTGTGGCATCAAATTCCATGCCCCATCGTAGGGCAATCTGAGGCCGTCATAAAAGTTTGAGTAGGTCTTAAATCCACGAATATTGTATTCATCAAAGATAGATACCGTGCCACGACTTTCAGTGCTCACGCCTGGCTCATAACGCAGTGCGGCATTGACGCTGTCTGCTTGACGCTTTTGCAAAAGGTCTTGATCAATTCTGGTATAGCTCATCGGCGCATCATTTGGGTCCAATGCGGTCTTGGTGCCGGTACTACGATAACTATCAGCATAGACAGTAATAGCGTCCAAGGTCGTTGATGGTGTCGCTGTCTCAGAATTTTCTGTCTGGGTATTGCTTAGCGTGCCCTCAGTATCAGCTGAATCAGCATAAGCGATATGACTGATGCTCATGGCTAAGCCAATTTGTACTGCTGTGAAGAGATGTTTTTTGCGAATAGCGTGAGTGGTGAGATGAGACCGCATCAGATTTCCTCTTGGACTGAAATGATTAAATAGCTATGTGTGTTTACAGTGTGTCTGTGACATTGCTAATGATAACATTAATGATAATTATTATCATTAATAAATTACAACGAGACAGTTTTTAGAAGTATTTGCAGAATTCAAAACAGGATAGAGACGCAGTGTTGCGAATAGAGTCACGCAGACTTACTGTGTTGAGCGATGTATTTTAAACGATGGTTTTTATCAGATTTTTCTCGTATGATGCAGCCGTTACATGAACACCATTATTTACATTAGCATTTTTATGTCGCTGTATTGACGCCCCTGTATGGCGTCATTGTGACTGGTCTCAAGATTATCTGAGAGTGGTCTCACCAGCAGATATATTACGATTATCGATAAGTTTACGTTGTTCATTGAGCAACCAAAGATGGCTTAAGGTCACATTTATGGACACACCCACTCATCAATCCACCAATAACCAACGCTACTTCACTGTATGGCGTTGGCATTTTTATGCTGGCATGTTTGTCGCGCCTTTTTTGATTGTTTTGGCGGTCACAGCACTCGGCATGCTGTTCATGTCGAACACCGCAGGTCGGGACAATGACCGCTTGACCATCACCATTCCAGAGTCGACTGTCCAAGCACCAGTGTCTATACAAGCCAAAAACGCGCTCGGTACTTTACCCGATAGCGCACTGATTAAATATATTGCGCCCCGTGACGCAGATACCGTCGCTTTGTTTCAGGTGCAGTCAGAAGGCCAGACCAATATGGTGGCAGTGAACCCTTATACGGCTGATGTCGTCAATAGCGCACCTGCTAGCAGCGGTCTTTATGATACGTTTAATAATATTCATAGTGATTTGCTCATCGGTAAAGCAGGGGATTATCTGCTAGAAACGGCTGCATCGTTGACCATCTTGATGATTTTGACGGGTTGGTATCTCTGGTGGCAAAAACGCAAATCAGTGAAAGCCATGCTGATACCTAACGAGAGGGTAACCAATAAGAAAAAACGACCTTTTATCCGTACAATTCATGCGACATTGGGTAGTTGGATATCTGTGCTGCTACTGTTTTTCTGTATATCAGGTATGGCATGGGCAGGTGTATGGGGTGAGAGAGTGGTGCAAGCATGGAGTCAGTTTCCTGCGGGTAAGTGGGGCGTTGCTCCTATGCCAATGTCGATTGATCATAGCCAACACAGCACTGCGATGCATGAGTCAATGGCTGCACCTCACGTCCATGGTGCGGCAGCATCTGAAACACATACTGAAGCACCCACGCACGGCAGTGTCTTAAACTCGGGCGACACCAAAGAGGTGCCTTGGGTGCTTGAGCTGACGCCGATGCCAGTATCAGGCACGACCATGGGTAAGGATGGTATCGCACCCAATATACCTATCATGATTGATACGGTAGACCGATACGCTCGAGAAATTGGGTTTGTAGGCCGCTATCAATTGAACCTGCCCCAAGGTAGTACAGGCGTCTGGACCATTAGTCAAGATTCAATGAGCTATGATATGAAAAGTCCGACAGCAGATCGTACGGTACATATCGATCGCTATTCGGGCAATGTCTTGGCTGATATTCATTTTGACGACTATAATGCATTTGGTAAGTTTATGGCGGCTGGTATCGCGCTGCATATGGGCACACTCGGATGGTGGAGCGTACTGGCTAATGTGCTATTTTGCCTAGCGGTAATCGCTATTTGTGTCAGTGGCTACGTCATGTGGTGGCAGCGTCGCCCTCGTCAGGAAAGCAATAGCGCGAGATTAAACCCACCAGCTCGCGGCTTAAATGTTTCCGTCTGGTGGCCGCTTGCTATTCCATTATTAGTGGTGGCTATCGTATTTCCGACTGCTATTATCGCGATTATAGCTATCGCGCTATTAGACTTCTTGGTGATTTCTCGAGTTGGGTTTTTACAGAAATGGTTAAAATAAGCAAACGGCTTAGACGAGTTTTCGAGTGTCTAGGGCATGTCCTCAATTCAATCGATAGTTATCTAAATGGGTTAAAAATGGCTAAATCTTGCCAAACATCGTCAAATAGCTGGTCAATATCTCGATATTATCTGCGCTATTTTCCTTGTTTGACTGCGATTTATCTCATTTTTATCACCCATTGTGAAATGAGGACACGCCCTAGATACTTTTGATTTATATATAGTCAAAGAACTCTAAAATGGATACAAGGCAGCCGACTGCAAATTGTACAAGTAGTACATCTAAGGAGGGTAAGGAGGGTAACGCCGTAGCGGTTTAGTATTTCACCGACTATAGCTATCGCGTGGTTCTTTCTACCGTAATGGGGCGACTTGTCATAAGTCGCCCCATTTTTTTTTGCATGACAGTTTTCATTTATAACAAGTCATGTTTATTGCAACATGGCGATTGCATCTGTACTGGCGTGCTGTCGTTCTTCGGCATTCAATTCAATCAATCGGCCTTCTTTCATCAATAATAAGCGGTCAGCGTGTTCAAAGTAGCTGTCGTCATGACTGATAATAAACAGCGTCTTACCCATGGCTTTTAGTTCAGGTATTAGCGTTTGATAGAACACACGGCGAAAAGCAGGGTCTTGGTCAGCTGCCCATTCATCAAGCAATAAAATGTCTTTCTGTTCGGCGACGGAAAGTAGCATGGCCAATCGTTTACGTTGACCTTGCGACAGCTTATCTGTAGATAGTTGATGATCAGCCACGCTTACTTTGTCTTGTAGATTGAGCTTCTGTAGCCAGTCAGATATCAGTGCCTCATCAGGCTGATTGCCCCGATCTCCAATGAGCTGCTTAAATAAATGCTGATCACTAAAGATAGCAGAAAACAGCTGTCTATAATCGGCATTATTCTCTGAATCAACGATGCCTTGGTCTACGTGTATAGAACCTGTGGTAGGGGTGAAAATTCCCGTAATGATTTTGGCGAGGGTAGACTTACCGCTACCATTGGCACCGATTAAGAACACCACATCGCCACGTCTCACGGTAAGGTTGACAGATTTCAAGATATCATCAGGGTTATTTACGTCACCAGCTAGCTCTTGTGTCTGTGTATTGATACCGCCATAGCGATAGCCAACGTCAGTCAGGGAGATGGAGTGCCAGTCTTTTGCCACGTGGTCAGTCATAAATTCTGCTTGGTAGTCAGCCAGCTCTAGCGACTGTATTTTGTCTAGTGCCACTTGGGCAGTCTGTAGGGTTGGATACGCACCAACCGCATGCAGAATGGGTGACTGCATAAATAGAATCGTTAAGGAAAAGGTGGTGGCGACACCCATCGGTATATCCAGATAATTCGATACCGCAAATACTACACCAATCGAGGCAAACATCATGATATTGGACCAGTTCACCGCAGATAGATGAAAGGTATCAGATTTAATAACGGTCTGTTGGTATGACTTGGCATGAGACAAAAAATCGTCTGAATATAACTTTTCAGCGCGGTACTGATTGAGCGCAAGCCCCTTACGACCTTCTATAATAGATTGATAATCTTGGTATAAAAAATCATTAATCGCTCTGAGTTTTATCAAATGAGTATAGACGTGCTTCACTAAAATGGTGCTTATCCAGATTGTCATGACAATCCAAAACATGATGATAAACAATAGCGGTAGTGACAGCCATCCTAAATAGAGGGCAACCCCCGCAGATAAAATGACGCCTTGTACCAACTCTGGCATGCGTACAAAGGCAGTCGTAATAGACTGGATGTCTGAAGATAAGCTGGCAATTAAGCGCGCACTACCCAAGTGATCTATCTGCGGAACTTTGGTATCTATGATTTGTTTGACCAGTTTTGTTCTGAGCTCGTACACAAACTGATGCCCCAGACACGTCAATGCATACTGTGATAAAAAAGTAGTGACTAACAATAGTGCAATCAAGGCGGAAAAATAGCCTAAGCTGAGCCAAGATAAAGTGTCAAATACTGGCTGACTAATAAAGGTATGATTGATATAGGCAATAATACCCACACTGACAGCGGCATTGATCAGATTTAGCAGAATGACTTTGAGAAAAGGGAGACGATAATTCGCCCAAATCATATGATACAAAGAAGCGGTAGTGCGTGAAGACATAGTAACTCAGTAATAAAATAAATTTTTGATAGCGTAAAAGGGAATAGGCTGAGCCCAATTATGGTTATTGAAACCAGTAGCGCCGTACTTTTTTAAAACGGATCGACTATGCTCAAGGAATCAAGGCGAGACAGTTGCATGACTATTTTAATATGTAAATTAAATGGTTATTATAATGATAATCATTTCTATTACAATATATTGCTGGATTAATTCTGGACACGCCCTCATACGAAAAACGCATAGGTATCGACCGCAGATTCTCAGAAATTGTATTGGATATGGGTGCTGTGGTAGCATTGCTGATAGGCATCAGGTCGTTCTTTAAGCAAGAATAGGAGAGCATGTATAGTTCGAGAACGACTAAACGGCACTGCGTTACCCTCCTTAAATGTACAATTTGCAGTCGGCTGCCTTGTATCTGTTTTAGACTTCTTTGACTATAGAGTAGTGTGGATTTAAACATCACGTCCAGACAATATAAACAGTTCGGCATATTTATTTTGAGGCTATTTAATTGAACCATTTGTCTACGACGCATGCCCCCTCAACATCCACACGTTTTAGACATCTGGGTCTTGCACTATCCGTATTTTATCTGCTTTATAATGTGACGACTTTGTATAGTGTCTCATTATATAAACTCTACCCATCGAAAATGCATCATCTCGCCACATCATTTGACAGCGTTATTCCTTTCATTCCCGCTATGATTGTTCCTTATAGCTGGTCGTTGATTTTATTTGTTGCTGGTTTTTTCTTAGTACGAACGTCTACGCAATTATCCTTATTGAGCTATCGCCTAATCTTAGCGACCATCTTTGCCTGTTTGATCTTCTATTTTTATCCTGCTCGTTTTTCATTCAATCGAGTGATACCTGATGATTGGACGCAGTTCGGCTATCAGTTTTTACAATTGGTGGACAAGCCATTTAATCAATTGCCATCTTTGCATGTCAGTTATGCCATCTTGCTTGGCGTGTCGTTATGGGATGTTGCAAAGTCTAAAAATGGATGGGTTTCAGTGGCTTATCGATTATCGCTTACTGGCATATGTACATTGATTGCTCTCTCAACGGTGTTGACGTATCAGCATAATTTGCTAGACATGTTCGGCGGGGCAGTGTTGGCCGTTGCGGTGCTCATGCTTTCGAATCGAATCCGTAATGCACTGGTAATCAAGCATTTAGCACTGGGTAGCATTGGGTTTTTATTGATAGCGATAGCAGGGTTTTATCTTGCCAGTATGAGTATGATAGTGTCTGAAGTTGTAGAAAACTTAGCCATTATTATTGCTCTATATTGGTTAATCAGTTTTACGATGTTGGCTTGTGCCTACCAACAGGCCAAACCAAATCGTGCCACACGCTGGTTTCAAAAGACCAGTCGCGGTCGACTCACCGCATATACTTGGATGAAGTTTGCGCCCATCATTATCATTTATAACGGTATGTCATTTTTGGGACAATGGTATTTTAAAGTTGCCTCGAAAAGTCAAAAATATCCACTCACACCATATGCTATTAATGATAGGGTCAACGTTGTGGCTTCCCCTCGATTGACGCATACGGATATAAATAGTCATTTAACGTATTGGCTGTTTGGCTGTGACTCATTAGAAAGGTCGCGCTCGCTAGCACCATCACCGCCATCAATTCACTATCAGATTATCGTCGTGGATGTAGCTGCTGAGATATCTAGCCATGTTCATGAGCTTGAAGTCGCTGCTAAAAACATCATGAATACACCTGTTCATTATTTATATCTGCCTTTACTGGACTTGCAGCCATTAAATGACGTATTGCTCAAAGATTATATTGATCTATTTAAGCGACTTGAAGCTTTGACACAATCAGCAGAAACGCGAGCGATAACCACTAATAATGAGAGTCAGATCGCGAATGCTCTCATCACGCTTATCAATTTCCATTGCGTGATGGGGTTGTCGCGTAGCATCGGCGTGCAAGTTTTGTATTTATTATATGGTGGTACGCTAACCGTCCATAATTATCAATCGTGGATTGAACAGCATTATCCACATGCGCACCTTACCGACGCTTATCTGCCACAGTCTTTGGTAGAAGCGATGGCCAATTATAAATCTGTCACATATTCAACAGCACCTTAATAAATATCGATGTCAGTGGGTCTGTGCCTGCTGGCTTTTCTTTACTTACTATTTACCTGTTATTTACCTGTTATTTACCTACTGTTTAATGCTTATTTATTATGGAAATATCTATGAACACTTCATTACCTCTCTTGTATTCCTTTCGCCGCTGTCCTTATGCCATGCGTGCTCGCCTCGGTCTGTTATTCGCTGAGTTGCCAGTAGAGCTGCGAGAAATTACGCTAAAAAATAAGCCCACGCAAATGCTAGCGATTAGTCCAAAAGGTACGGTGCCCGTGTTACAGCTTTTAGATGGGTCGGTGATTGAAGAGAGTGCAGAGATAATGATGTGGGCGCTTGAGCAAAAAGATCCGCAGGGACTGCTTGATGAAGGGGTTTTGGCTCAGGCCAATGACCTGATAGCACAAAATGACAATGAGTTTAAACAGTGGCTAGATCGTTACAAGTATGCCGATCGTCACCCTGAGATGACTCAGACAGAGTATCGGCAACAGGGTGAAGTTTTTTTGCAGGAATTAGAAGCATTATTGACTAAGAATAGCTATCTACTAGGCAATAGCGTGACTGTTGCAGATATCGGTATCATGCCGTTCGTTCGCCAATTTGCCCATGTAGATCGTGATATCTTTTATAGTTTGCCTTATCCGAAATTGCAACGATGGCTAAAAAATTGGCTGGCACATCCATTGTTTGTACAAGCCATGACGAAGTTTCAGCCATGGCAAGAAGGCGATGATGTGGTGGTTTTTCCTGATTAATATTAACAACTTAAGCTTCTGTCAATCAACTTAGTCGTCAGAAAAATGGCTTTCCGTTTTTAATGACAATCGTACAAAAAAAGGCAGATACCATTATCAGTATCTGCCTTTATATATATTCAAAATCAGCCTATGAAGAAGTTGCTATATCTTAAGTTATAACAGCTTTTTAGACATTATTAAGCTTGAGGTGTGATTAAGTATTTCTCACCTGTTGCTTGTTTGCCATAAGCAGCGATTGACTGTAAGTGCAACACTTCTGCCAATGACACTTCTGCCAATGACACTTCTGCCAATGACACTTCATGCGTGTAGCTGCTTGCAAAAGTGGTGGTGCTTTCTTCTGCAACACGTTGGCGCATTTTTACGACTGTTTTAGTACCCAGTTTGCCTAGCGCATTGAATAGTAGGAAACCATTTACACCCCAAGAAAAACCAAAGTTACGGTTTAGCGTGATAGGGCCACGGTTTAGTGCGCCATAGATGTACGCTTGTTTGAACGTGTTAGAGCCACACGTTGTTTAAAACGGATGTAGTGTGGTTTCCTTTTAATAATAAACATTAATAAATTTACCCCTGTATCTTTGCTCATATAGTATATGCTTCTAGCTAATCTCTTGAATTGTAATATTATGCTTTTTAGCAATGTCCATTTCTCAAGGTATTCAATGTTTATTAAAAAATTAAGCAAGATTGTTCTTATAACTGTGAGTGTTACTCTCATGACATCTTGTATTGGTAGGGCTCCTGCAAACTATATTGGTGATTTAGGTGGTCTCCCTGTTGACCTGCCAAGAAATCTCGTGACTTTCGTTGCGTATAACGGTGACCCTACATTTGGCAAAAAACGAGAGGGTAAAAAGCCCACACGTAGCTATGACTCAAAGATCAATAGTTTTGGCTTTGATCTACGTTATACCGATAACACCATATTCGATAAGAGCAATAAAAGTCATAAACATGCTTATGATAAAGAGCAGCACTTGCCTAATGACCCTTGGGTATCAGTCAGAGTCTCCTCTGGCGATAAATATCATGGAGTAGGCGCTATTCACCGTATCGGCGATGGAACAATTAGTGCAAGTGGCCTAGACCCTGTTTATCAATATGAACAGCTTAATAACGATCAATACGGACTAGAAGTCTATGCGCCGCCGGGTATAGATCCTAAGACTGACCGTCCTTATCGTGAAGACAGATATGCAGAAGATGTGTTTATCCAAAGAGATAAAAATAGCCAAATTACAACCTATATAAGGTGCAGTAATAGAGATGTGCCTAGGCCACCTTGTATTCACAACTTCGATTTAGAGCCAGAAATGGCTTTATATGTCAATGTGCAATATTCACGTCATAATCTTGCTGACTGGCAACAAATTGAGCGAGCAGTCAGACGACAGGTTTTAAACTTTCGCAAAGTATCATAAGTGCTGCTATAAAACTTAAATTATTCAGGTATTCAATGTTTATTAAAAAATTAAGTAAGATTGTTCTTATAACTGTGAGTGTTACTCTCATGACATCTTGTATTGGTAGGGCGCCTGCAAACTATATTGGTGATTTAGGTGGTCTCCCCGTTGACCTGCCAAGAAATCTCGTGACTTTCGTTGCGTATAACGGTGACCCTACATTTGGCAAAAAACGAGAGGGCAAAAAGCCCACACGTAGCTATGACTCAAAGATCAATAGTTTTGGCTTTGATGTGCGTTATACCGATAACACCATATTCGATAAGAGCAATAAAAGTCATAAACATGCTTATGATAAAGAACAGTACTTACCGAATGACCCTTGGGTATCGGTCAATGTCTCCTCTGGCGATAGATATTATGGAGCAGGTACTATTCATCGTATGGGCGATGGAACACTTAATCCTAGCAAAGAAGCAGGTTCTGTTCATCAATATGAACAGCTTAATAACGATCAATACGGGTTGGAAGTTTATGCGCCTCCAGGTATAGATCCTAAGACTGACCGTCCTTATCGTGAAGACAGGTATGCAGAAGATGTGTTTATTCAAAGGGATAAAAAAGGGCAAATTATAACTTATATAAAGTGTAGTAATAGAGATGTCCCTAGGCCACCTTGTGATCATCGCTTTGATCTAGAGCCAGAAATGGCTTTACATGTCAATGTGCAATATTCACGGCATAATCTCGCTGATTGGAAACAAATTGAGCAAGTGGTCAGAGAACAGATTTTAAACTTTCGCAAAGTATCGTATGGTTAAAGTGTTTTACAGGACGTAAGCGTTAGAGCTAGGACTAGGGCTTTGATTGTGTAGTTAAATCTATGTAAAGCCAAGTCAACAAAAAAGGCAGATACCATAATCAGTATCTGCTTTTTTGTATAAATGCTTTCAGGTTTTTACTAAGCTTGAGGTGTGATTAAGTACTTTTCACCTGTTGCTTGTTTGCCATAAGCAGCGATTGACTGTAAATGTAATACTTCAGCCAATGACACTTCATGCGTATAGCTGCTAGCAAACGTGGTGGTGATTTCTTCTGCAACACGTTGGCGCATTTTCACGACGGTTTTGGTGCCCAGTTTGCCTAGCGCATTGAACAGTAGGAAACCATTCACACCCCAAGAAAAACCAAAGTTACGGTTTAGCGTGATAGGGCCACGGTTTAGTGCGCCATAGATGTACGCTTGTTTGAATGTGTTAGAGCCATAAACACTGTATTCTTCCACATCAACATTGATAGCCGCTTCCATACAGTTAAGAATATCGCTGCTCAATTGACCGCCGCCGATTGGATCAAATGAAATCGTGGCACCTGTTTCAATAATAGCTGCTGTTAAATCCGCAATAAACGTATCGCTGCTTGAGTTGACCACATATTTTGCACCCATATCGCGCAATAGCTTTTCTTGCGTGTCTTTACGGACGATATTCACTAAGTCAACACCATCTGCCATACAGATACGGTTTAGCATTTGACCAAGGCTAGAAGCGGCCGCCGCATGAACGATGGCTTTGTGGCCTTCAGCGCGCATGGTTTCGACCATGGCTAGAGCAGTAAGGGGATTCACGAAAGAAGACGCGCCTTCTTTCGCTGTGGTGCCTTCTTTTAGCTCTAAGCAGCTCTGTACATTGGCGCGAAGATACTGACGGTACGTACCACCACCGATCACAGCAACAGTTTTGCCCATTAATGCTTGTGCAGCATCAGATGATCCTGCCGCTACGACTGTACCAGCGCCTTCGTTACCGACTGGCGTGTCTTTGCCAACGCGAGTTTTGACAGATGGCATGAACTTAGCTGGCACGTCAGCGGTGATAACTGGGTTCTCGTCTGTGCCTGATTGCGCGGCAGTTGACATGTCAGCGACGCTGAACATAACTCCAAAGTCAGATGGGTTCAATGGCATGGCTTCCATGCGAACGACAACTTCGTCGGCACCTGGCTGCGGCATATCAATTTCTTGCAAAGCCAAGGTTAGTTTATTGTCTTCGCTGATGGTTGAGGTCAATTGGATATTTTTATCAGTCATAAGGTTTGCTCCTGCAAATAGTTATTTTTTTGGCCAATCACGTGATGGCATTGGCCCTATTTTTTGGTCGTTTAGTTGTGAGTAAGAATTTCAATAGCGATTGTTTTATCGTTGAATGCTTTTTAGCATCGAACTAGCCAGCGTTTGCGGCTTTAATTTGGGCAGCCACATGCTGCATGAACTCAGGCATATTCGCTTGGCTATCTGCCTGAACGCTTTGTGCAATGTCGGTTTTACTCATGGCTTTGTTCCATTCTTTCATGCCTTCCACTTCTGCCAGTACATCCCACTCAAGCTGAGTAGATCCAAAAGCGCTGACAATGGTGTTGACGTGATGCACATAGATGTCGGCCATGGTGAATTGCTCGCCTGCAATCCAAGGAGAAAATTTACATAAGCGATTCATGGCAATAATACCGCGGCCCAATACTTGACGTACCTCATCTTTGATTGCGTTAGGTGCTTGAGTACCAGAAAACACATAAGGAATCAGTCGGCGGCATGGTAGCTCAAAGTAAAGCTCTGCTATTTTCATAATCTGACGTACAGCCGCGCGTTCTGCTGCATTGATAGGGTATAGCGGCTTTTCAGGATAGGTTTCTTCAAGGAAGTCACAAATCACGCTAGATTCCGACAGATTAAAACCGTCAGGCATGGTGATTGCAGGTACTTTGCCCACTGGACTGACGGTTAGTAGATCATCACTACCAGCGTACAAAAGATCCTCTTGGAACGGAATGCCCTTATATAAAAGAGCGTGTTTTACGATGTTGTAATAGTTGCTTGCAGCAAAGCCGTGCAAAGTAATCATAAGTCATTCTTCCATTGTTGACGTAAAAGTTATTTTTAATCGTGTTTTCATTGCGACATTTAAGTTAACCACATTATTACTGGTTTTAATGTGGTTATATATAAGGAATAACGTGAATCACTATTGCTATTAAGACAATAATAAGGCGAGAATATTAGGGCGTGCTTGATATTCACAAATAGGCACTGCTGATAACTGCTAGTTTAGAAAAGCTGTGTTCCAGACAAGGCGCAAGTCGAAGATAATGTGAACACCTTAGCAAGACTTGCAACGCAGTATGGGACAACTCTAGTATCAGCCCATTTTCTATCGATGAATTATTGGGGCAGGCTTATTTTTTGCCGCTTTATTGATAAAAATAAACGCTTAGAACCACTAAACTTATTATTTTTATCTTCAAATCGTCTAAAAAATACGCTCTGTCAGTGCCATGGTCGAATATCAAACACGCCCTAAACTATTTACTCAAATGGAGAGGTCAGTTGGATCAATTACGTGCAATACGGTATTTCAGCAAAGTCGTAGAAACAGGCAGTTTCACTAAGGCGGCAAGTTCCTTTAATGTGCCACCATCCTCACTATCTAGACGAGTGTCTGATTTGGAGAAAAGTCTAGGCGCGACATTATTAAAGCGCTCGACCCGAATTGTTAAACTGACCGAAGTAGGGCAGGTTTATTACAATGATATGCAGCACATATTGAACCAACTAGAACAAAGTAAAGAAACGGTGCGCAGTTATCAAACCACGCCAATGGGGCGCCTACGAATCAGTTCGATGGTGGGTTTTGGTGAAAGGATACTACTGCCGTTGTTAGATGACCTTGGTAAGTTATACCCAGAGATTGTATTGGATGTCAGTCTCAGCGATGAGCTATCAGCACTAGGACGTGACGATGTAGACATTGCGATTCGCGGTGGTTATGCACCCAATGAGCGCGTGATTGCTATTAGGCTAATGGACAATGGGTTTATTCCGGTTGCCTCTCCCAGTTATTTAGAAAAATATGGTACACCTAACCATGTAATGGCGTTAAAAGAACATAAAGGCCTGTATTTCAAAGCGCCAAATGGGCCAACGCCTTGGTTATGCCATGTAGATGATCAGTGGCATGATGTCTCGGGGCCAGCAGTTGCGATCTCAAACAATGGACCATGGCTTGCCAAAAAGGCTTGTAATGGTGAAGGTATTTTAATGTCAACCCACTGGGCGTTGTCATCATATCTTGAGTCGAGCGCATTACAAGAGATTAAATTTGAGCATCCATTAGCGATTACGCAACATGCTGATATGGCCGTATATCTGCTGTATCAAAAGCAGCGTTATCTAGTACCAAAAGTGAAAGCCGCCGTCGATTTCTTGGTTGAGAGGATAAAAGTAGGAGGTATAAAAAAAATAGCCTAGGTGAGAATATTGTAATCAACTTGTACTAACTGAATATCCTGCTAATCTGATTTGGGTAGACGAGCGTTAAGATAATTGAGTGCCTAAAGAATATGATGTCGGCGCCTTTAATTACTTGTTTACAAAGATAATTATTGGTGGAATTATCAGAATACGAAATATTTGCCGTTTTGATGTATCATAAACCACCGAAATTTTGTTCAACAAGGTTTTAGGAGAGTTTTTTGGCAATAGCCGAACATGTGAAAATCTTCAAAAAAGGCTCTCAAGTATGGAATGCTTGGAGAGATGAAAACCCTCATTTAAGCCCTGATCTTTCTGACGTAGATTTTGAATCAGACGTTCATACATATAAATAAATAAATGTATGATATGCCAGAATTTACTGGTTACAACCTATCTCACATGAACCTAAACCCATACCCACAACACAAAAAGAAGCTATAATCTAGGGCATGTCCTCATTTTAAAAATGGTGGTAAAAATGAGATAAATTGCCGTCAAACGAGGAAAATAGTGCAGATAATATCGAGATATTGACCAACTATTTGACGATGTTTGGCAAAATTTAGCTGTTTTTAGCCCATTTAGAGGACACTCGTTTGAATTGAGGACACGCCCTAGTAATTTAGGAGTATAACCATGACATGGGCGACTCAAGAATTAAAACGTTAAACCTAGGCGACAAACGCAGAGATAAGCGTTACAAAGCGCTCTTAGACAATGCTATAAGCGATAGCGGAGCCAGTATTGCAAAGCTCGGCAAAGACTACCACCAAAGCAAATCCTACTACCGGCTACTATCCAACTCTAATGTCACCAGTGACGCCATCCTCTATGCTCACGAAGACCAAATCCACCAGCGCATCAACAAGCAAGACATGGTTCTGTGTATTCAAGACACCACTGAAATTGAATCTGGCAGACCTAGCGCGACTGGTATGGGACGTCTTAACTACGATACCCGAAAAGGCTACTACACCCACACCACTGACCCTCAAGAGATACCACTAGGTATCTATGATAACTGGCTGTGGGCAAGAAAGCCCAAAGCACGGATGGACATCAAAGAATCCAAACGTTGGAGTGAAGGTTACGCTCGTATCTGTGAACTGGCCCAGAAGCATCCTAACACCAATCATATCTATGTGGCAGATCGTGAAAGCGACATGATGGACATCATAGAACAGGGTCATCAGTACAACGACCCAGCAGACTATCTACTAAGAGCCAGACACAACCGAGTGCTAAATGACGCAAGCAAACTGTTTGACCTAACGGATGAGGATTGTCTTGGGGAGATTTAATTTCAAATGCCAACTCGGCAAAGCAAGCCTGGCCGGTCAGTCATTCAAGCCATTTATGTGAGACGAGTGACCTTAAAGAATGGTATCCCTTTAACCCTCATTGTCGCCAAAGAGACCAATCCGCCTACAGGCAAAAAGGCCATTGAGTGGAAGCTTATCACTAACCGCAATATCAATAGCTTTGATAAGGCGGCAACGATGATTGATTGCTACCGTAAGCGCTGGCAAATAGAGGTACTGTTTCATGTGCTTAAAACGGGCTGTAAGATAGAAGAGCGACAGTTTGGCTGTATTGAGACTCATGAAAGAGCGCTGCTATTGTATCTACTGGTGTCCTATCGCATCTTGCTGATGACCATGCTCGCAAAAATAGCACCCAAAACAAGCTGTGAGCTTGTGTTTACAAGGCAAGAATGGCAAACCGCTTACCGCGTCAGGTATCGTAAGAAACCACCTAAAACACCAATGAGCTTGGATGAAATGGTTCGTGTTGTGGCAGGCTTTGGTGGGTTTTTAAACCGTAAGTCAGATAAGAGTCTGGGGGTGAAAACTGTGTGGCTAGGCCTACGCTCGCTAGCAGATTATGTGGTGGGCGCTAGTTGTGGGTAAGGGTATGACTATATATGCCATCAAGGATAGAAACTTTACTTAGTTTCATATCAATAATATATCAGCTAATTCTAGAGGTTTAAAGCTTGGGGAGTTTGGAGCCATAAGATTCAATAGATTCTCAGATTTTGTTAAAGATTTATGTCCAGCGGAGTGTCGTCCATGATTGATATACTAAAAAGAAGAATCGTTTCTAGTCAATATTTGTTCCCCCTATTATTT
>NZ_JASDDJ010000044.1 GCF_030407455.1 Psychrobacter sp. 5A.1 | reverse complement strand
TGATCAGTTTGAAGAATTATATTCAAAGCCTGAATTATATGAGGTATTTGAAAAAGCTAAGTCTCTACTATTAAATGCTGCAGCAATAAGAATGAGCTTCTGTTTAGGATTTGCTTGGAAAAGTGATAGTACTACTCATAGTGAGCATCCTGCGTACTTTTTTTGGCATCAGCTCGCTGACTATAGAGTTACAAGGAAGCTAGCTCCGTTTTCTGATAGGGAATCAAATGCTGTAATTAATCTTTTTGAAAAAGAAATAAACGAAAAACTGCACCATGATTTACGACATAACCTTGTTACAAGTAGTCAAGGATACCCATGGTTATTGAAAAAATTATGTATTCATTTATATGAGAAGATTGAAAATGGTATTAATCAAATAGATTTACTTGAGAATAAGCTGGATGTTGCCAGTCTTTTCAAAGAAGATATGGAGTCACTTGATCCAGCTGAATCCAGCTGTCTAAGAGTCATAGCACAACGTGCACCAGTAGATTGGTTTGAAATTATTGAAATTTCTAGTCCAGATACTTTGAAATCATTAATTGATAGAAGGTTGGTAATAAGGAGTGGAGATAGATTAAATATTTATTGGGACATTTTTCGTGAATATATACTAACTGGTTCTGTTCCTGTTATACCGTTGCGATATCTTCCATCTACTGATTTTTCATCTATATATAAAGTTCTCAAGCACCTTGATCACACAACTCAATTCTCCGTACAAGAACTAGTTTCAAAAGTTAATTTGTCTGAAGGTACTATTCAAAATATCGGTTCAGATATGATTATGTTTGGTGTGGCTACTAGAGACAGTGGATTTTACTTACTGAGTGAAGAAATTAAGACTTGTAGTGAAATAGAAATTTTAAAAGCTATACGTGAAAAATTTTCTAAACATGCTTTTACTTATGCAATTAAAGATATAGCATCGCACTCTGTTGCAAGTATTGGATCGCTTATTGACGTTTTAAAACAACTCTATCCTGATAATAAGTATGCAGACAAGACATGGCGTACATATACGGTAAGGCTTTGCCGATGGTTAGAGCTGTGTGGCTTTATTGAGCAATTTGGTAATGGCTGGTTATTTAGGGACAAAGGTGAAGTTATTACCGAAGGAGTCAATTCAGAACGTAAACGAAGAAGAAGTAAAATATTTACTGCTCCTACGTCTCCTGCACTTGCATTAGAAACACTCAATTGGTTAATTGAAAAAGGCAGTGTTGGGCAAAACGAACCTAAACCTAAAGGTTATAAAAATGCACTTTCAATCTTAAGTCGGTTCGAACTTATATTCATGGATAATAAAAGATATTTTGTTGACGAAGTGAAATTACAGAAATTTTCAGAGAGAAGAGAGGCTCTTTGGATAAGCGCTAATACAGAAGAGGTACTTTTAGATATAGTAAAACTACTTGAACTGAATCATCAGTTATCAGGCAAAGAGATTGGAGATTTTATTGCTGAAAAACATGAATTCAGCTGGAGTGATGGATCGAAAATTAGGTATGGTGGGGCAATGCGACAATGGGCATCATGGTTATATGAAGGTAAAAATAGCAATGAAATCCCAGAGTGTCCAGGTCGAATCTAATTAAACTAAAATCTTACTTATCTATAAATTACTAATTTTTTCTTGATTTTTAGATAAGTAAGATGCCATTTTAATAAAACATTCAGTAGATTAGACGTATATTTCATATTCAGTCTGATTGAGACCATATTTTTTTAAAACAACTCACCCATCTCCACGTCTTCCTCAAAATCAAACCCTAGCTGCTCATCTTTGCGCTGTCTCATTTGTTCTATACGCAGTTTACGTTTCGCGATAAGCTTTAATACTTCGCGTTGCTGTTCTGTGGTCATATCATGCCATAATTGGCGCTCGATCCGACTGCGCAGGCAACCAAAGCAATAGCCTTTTTTATTGCTTTGACAAAGACCAATACATGGATTGGCAATCTCGAACAGCTCAAACTGTTGGTTCATGGCTACTCCATCGCTATTATTATCATTCCTTTGACCTATATAAAACTACGATGACAACATTATTATGTCGCAAATACTGACTAATAGTGTGCCGTTTTATTGTTATTATTTTTGTTTAGCGGGTGCTATGCTTGGCTTTGATAGCTTATATAAGATAATCATAACAAAATTAACAAGGGAGATGATACGTGAACCTGATTTATATCCATGGACTGGACAGTGATGCCAACTCTACCAAAGGGGTGCTGCTAGAAAAATACTGCCAGCGTCATCATCCTAATATCAATGTATTACGCCCTGATTTGAATAAATCGCCTGCGCAAGTGTGTGAGAAATTGCTGTCTTTAATAAAAAATCTAAATAATAGTGACAGTCAAAATGCTGTAAATAAGCACTCTGCATTATCAAATACGGTATTGGTCGGTAGCTCATTAGGTGGTTATTTTTCTACAGTTATAAGCAATCAAACAGGCTGTGCTGCTTTATTGTTAAATCCAAGTACGCAGCCATATATCACCTTACAGCGTTTTTCTGATACCTCGATATCAAAGCAAGATGACGGTGATGAGCGGTCTCGTCGCAAGGTTTTATATGCGACAGCGGGTGGTTGGGATATTACCCATTCGGATTTGCAATGGTTTGCAGAACACCAGCTATCAGCAGTCAATTATCCTAATAAAATGGCGGTGCTGCTTAAAGAAGGTGATGAGCTTTTGAATGCTGAGTTGGCTAATGCTTTTTATCAAGAGCAAGGAGTATCGGTAACGGTACAAGCGGGTGGGGATCATCGCTTTAGTGACTTCGGTGAGCAATTACCGATGGTTATACATCTGCTACAGAATTTAATACAGGGCTAAACAGACGACATTATATGACGTGAGCGATGGACTATTAACCTTAACGTCGCTATTTTTCGTTATAATGGTTTAATAGAATTAAACGCACATGAATAGTTAAGGATGCATTTGTGAGTCAATATAATGCGCAATCGTTAGAAGTTTTGGAAGGGCTTGAGCCAGTACGCCGTCGCCCAGGTATGTATACCGATACCACGCGCCCGAACCATCTGGCGCAAGAGGTCATTGATAATTCGGTTGATGAGGCATTGGCGGGTTATGCTAAAACCATCAAAGTGCAACTGCACAGTGATGGCTCGTTGTCTGTCGAAGATGATGGGCGAGGTATGCCGACGGATATTCATCCTGAATTTAACCAATCAGGTATCGAGCTGATTTTGACCCGCTTACACGCAGGTGGGAAGTTTTCGACCTCCAATTATGAGGTGTCAGGTGGTCTGCATGGGGTGGGTATCTCTGTCGTCAATGCACTATCCACGCGCGTTGAAGTGACGGTATGGCGTGATAGCACACAGTTTGACATGGCATTTGAAAACGGCGCACCAGTGACGCCGTTGACCGAAGCGGTCAGCTCAAACAAACGCAAACGTGGTACTAGAGTGCATTTTTGGGCAGATGGTAGTTTTTTTGATACGCCAAAATTTAATGTTAAGCAGCTCAAGCACAATTTAAAAGCCAAGGCGGTTTTGGCAGCTGGATTGACGATTGAATTCACCGATGACATTAATGATGAAAAGGTGGTGTGGAAGTTTACGGATGGGGTAGTCGAGTATTTAAGCGAGCAGTTAGATGGGCTTGAGACCTTACCTGAAGCACCTTTCTATTATAACTATGAGGCAAAAAGTGGCGAGCGAGCTGGTATTACGTTTGCACTGTCTTGGTTGCCTGATGGTGGGACGCCGATTCAAGAAAGCTATGTAAACCTGATTCCGACAGCTCAAGGTGGTACGCACGTCAATGGTTTGCGCACGGGTATCTTAGAGGCATTGCGCGAGTTTTGTGACATTCATAATTTGCTGCCGCGCAGTGTGAAGTTGACCGCAGAAGATGTGTGGGATGGCGTGAACTATATCCTGTCTCTTAAGTTTTCTGAGCCACAGTTCTCTGGTCAAACCAAAGAACGTTTATCTAGTCGTGAGGCTGCTGGAGCGGTACAGACATTGGCAAAAGACGCCTTTAGTCTGTGGTTAAATCAAAATGCGGATATGGGTACGCAAATTGCTGAACTTGCGATCAATAAAGCAGGCCGTCGTCTAAAGTCTGCCAAAAAAGTCGCTCGGAAGAAAATCACTCAGGGGCCAGCATTGCCTGGTAAATTGGCAGATTGCCGAGGTGATCTGCGTGATGGCGCTGAGCTGTTCTTAGTAGAGGGAGACTCTGCTGGTGGTAGTGCCAAGCAAGCACGAGACCGTCATTATCAAGCGATATTACCGCTGCGTGGTAAAATTCTAAATACATGGGAAGTGTCATCAGATACGGTACTATCAAGCCAAGAGATTCATGATATCGCCATCGCCATCGGTGTCGATCCTGCCTCGGATGATTTGTCTGAGCTGCGTTACGACAAGATATGTATCTTAGCGGATGCGGATTCTGATGGTTTGCACATTGCGACGCTGATCTGTGCTTTGTTTGTGAAACATTTCCCTGCACTGGTGGATGCCGGTCACTTGTTTGTGGCCATGCCGCCATTGTATCGAGTGGATGTGGGCAAAGAGGTGCACTATGCGTTGGACGAGCCAGAGCTTGCCCATATCTTGGCCAAGGTGCCTGGTAATAAAAAACCTCAAATCACGCGCTTTAAAGGGCTTGGTGAAATGAGTGCAGAGCAGCTGCGCGAGACCACGATGAGCCGTGATACGCGTCGCTTAGTACAGTTAGATATGGATGACATGGTACTGACTAACAGTGTGATGGATATGCTGCTGGCTAAAAAGCGTGCTGCTGATCGCAAGTCTTGGCTTGAAAGTAAGGGTGACTTGGCTGATATATCTTAATTGGCTTTAAAGGGTTGTTTGCTATTATTTTATTCATCGATAAATAGGTATTTATTGATATGAATTTATCAATGTGTGAGCTGATCAGCAATAAAAGCCTATAAAATCTAATTTAGTCGCATAAACTTAATGTTATTATATAGATATCTTTTATTATATGGTGCCGTCATGACATCAAAGTTTTTTAATCGCTTTAAAAAGGCTATTTCTCAGTCTGCACGCTCCAAGGTGCTCCCAAAGCTTAGTAAAAAGCATTTGGGTCAAAAGATTCCTAAGCGTGGCAATAAGTTTGCGCCTGTTATCGCATCAGCGCTATTAAAGGCGGCAGGCTGGCGTACGGTTGGGGAAATTCCGAATATTTCGCAGGCAGTGGTGCTCGCTCTGCCGCATACTTCTAATGTAGACGGCATTTATGCTATCCCAAGTTTATTTGCCTTGGATGTTAGGATCAGCATTATGGGCAAGCACACTTTGTTTAAAGTGCCCGTATTTGCGCAATTATTAAATTGGGTAGGGGTTGTGCCGATCGATCGTGATAACAAAGGCTCAGTATTACAAGCCAGTATCGACAAGTTCAAAACAGGTGAGCCATTGTTTTTGGGGCTGTCACCAGAAGGGACGCGAGAATATACTGAAGCTTGGAAAACAGGGTTTTATTATTTGGCATTGGGCGCTGAGGTGCCAATTTTGCCAGTCGCTATGGATTATAAAACCAAAGAGATACGTTTTATGTCACTGGTCCACCCGACTGGTGATATCGAAGCGGATTTACCAAAGATTTATGCCCAGTATAAAGGGGTAATTCCAAGGCATCCTGAGCGTTTATCGCAGCCGTTACAAGACATCAATAATGCTGCTGAATAAGGATTTGTCATAGACATGCCATTTTAAGCCCACTAGATGTGTCAATGTGTCAATGTGCTAATGAGTGAGGCGCTCTATGTCCTTATATAGTCAAATCCATATAAATCCGTTACCTTGTCATCCTCGCTAAGCATACTAATGTATAACTTGCACTCGGTTGCCTGGTATCGAAATTATTTGAATTCAACTATCATTAAGAAGCCTCTGATATTAAGTTATCAGGGGCTTTTTAATGATAGAGCGTGCCCTCAATCTGAACCTTACGCTGTAAATGGGCTAAAAATTAGGCTGTCCATTAGAAGCGCTGACACCGCCATCGACAGGCAGATTTACACCAGTAATCATCGAAGCATCATCGCTCGCCAAAAAAGTAATCGCGGCGGCGATATCGTCTGGTGTTGCCAAACGTCCAAGCGGACATCGCGCCAAGAACTTATCCGTTTTGGATTCATTGTCTTGAATAGCAGTCGTCATATTGGTTTTGGTCACGCTTGGATTGACGGCATTGACACGGACGCCATCAGAACCATGATCTAATGCCAATGTGCGAGTCAAATTGGTCACACCCGCTTTAGCCGCATTGTAAGCGGCCATATTCCAATCGCCACCCACCCCTGAAAGCGATGAAATATTAACGATGTTACCTTTTGACGCGATCAAATGTGGCATGGCTGCCTGTGAGACATAGAACGTCCCATTTAGATTGACATCGATGGCGGAGCGCCAGTCTTCAGCGGACAGATCTGTTATTTTGCCTTGTGTCGCTTTGCCAGCATTGTTTACCAAAATATCAATTTTTTCAAACTTATCGACGGCGCGCTCGATCATTTCTTGTACTTGGCTTTGCACACTAATGTCGCACGTAATAATGAGATAGTTATCGGTATGAATCCAAGTGCGATCTTGCGGTAATTCTTTAGCAGTCTCTTCTAGCGTTTGTGCCGTACGTCCTACTAACACGACATTTGCGCCTTCTTCAGCAAAGCGGATGGCAGTGGCGCGACCGATACCAGAGCCTGCACCCGTTACAATGACGGTTTTTTCTTTAAAACGCTTCATAATGCTCAATCCTTGTTATTATATAATAATCATTAAAAATTTGATGAATATCAAACCTGCCCTAACCAAGCACAAATTTGTAGTTTACAAAATTGCACGCAAGCAATACAGCTTCGATATCATCATAGCAAGTGATCGCTTTGAAAGCGACTGTCTCTGATAAGGCTTATGTAGCATAATTTTTCGTCATCAAAATATTTATCATGCGCGATATACCACACGATAATAAAAGGTTGGAACCTGTGTCTCATGCGACGACTGTAATACCTGATTGGGGCTCCCTTGCTACTGAGCTGGCTTGTTATTTATCAGAAGATGCTATAGAAGTAACCTTATCTGGTATGCATGCAATCGAGCATGGGAATAAGGCTCAATACAGTGATCAGTACAATGCTCATCAATTTCAATACAAGCTAGCACTAGGTAATCTACAGCTACTAGCACTGACTCTATACTTGCCATTTGATACCGATTTGGCTGATATTGAAACCGAGCGTATGAGCACAGTGAAGGCAGTACTGGCATGGTACAAAACATCGTTGGCTCAAAAAAAAGACAGTGTAGCCGTTGGTTATGATGCTTTCATTTTTGATATTCAGCTGGTTGATGAGTCTAACAAGTCTAACAAGTCTGACAGTGACAGTGACAGTGACGCAGAGCACAGCACATCAACGCGTTTAAAGCATCATTTTGGTGTGCATTACTTTTTAGAAGAGTTGGTTGTAGACATGAGTGATAGCAGTCAGCAACTGCAAATGTTTAGCTGGCATGATTGGCGTTCGATAACAGCAGCCGTAAAGACACCCTGTGAGCTATGGCGATTTTTAGGATACCATCTAAAGCAGTTACAGCACTCAGTCAGCAATCACGACCCAAGTTTTGACTCGGAAAAAGGGTTGGTCGCGCGGTTTTTGCAAAGCCCAGATCTCTTTGCCCCTGCTATCGCGGTGGACAATGCCCTGATTAAAAATGAAGTACAAGATGAGCCCAATCCAGCACTGGTAGCCATGATGCTCGCTTACAAAAACCACAGTACCACTGCGCAGATGTATCATCAGCATATGGAACAAGCAGCCATACTATGGTCTCAGCTCAGTATGCAAATGATAGAAATGTATGGTGAAAAGCAAACCACTACTCATAAAAATCAATCAGATATCCCACTTGCGCATTGGCAGCAACAACTACTAGATGAGTCTTTGTTTTCGCGTCACGAGCTTATTCGGGCGCTATATAGGCATCCCAAGCAAAGTGCGTCATTGCAAAAAGATGGCTATGTCATACATCAACACTCTTATGAGAGTTTGGGTCGGCATTATGTGTTGGTGTTTTATGGTCAGGAGGACAAAGGGCATAATAGCAAAGCAGTGGTTCAACCAAACCTAGCAAAAATTGCACAGGATGTTGCCACACGTTTACCGATAATGGCGCTCCACCATGTGGTGGTACTTGGTATAGACTTTATCACTGAGGATAATGAGACTTTTATTGACATTGACTTGTGGATTCAGCCGATTGGCACAATGACTCAAAGAGAGCGGCAGCTGACTAAGCAGGTGCAGCAATTGAAAAAACAGAGCATAGATAAGCAACATATTCCATTATCAAACAAACCAGCACATCAGAACCTTGGCAATCAAAAGCCTGATAACCAACAGCCGCACACAAAAAAACTGCCCCAAGTGCATCTAAGCTTGACTATACCCGCGCGAAAAGACACACCCTAGGCTTGCCACAACGTTTGGGATGCTATATCTACTGGCATAAAAAAAGACAGCCTAGGCTGTCTTTTTTATATCTAAATGAGAGAGTAATTCGTTCTTATTTATTGATATCGTCGTTAAGATCATTATCAAGAATTATCTCATCACTATTGTAGATATCATTGGTATCAACACGAGGCGTATCAACGACATCTGTACGCAAGTCAGCAGTAGGCGTGCTAGCAGCTGAAGGTGTGTTCTCACGAACTGAATCAGCAACCTTTTCTTGAGTAGATGAACTTGGCTGTAGCGCAGATTTTGCCTTTGCTTCAGTACGTTCATGATCCATCTTATCCTGCATTTTGCGTAGGAAGCGTGCTGCTGCTTCTTGACCACCAAGACCAAATGATAGTGCAAAGGCAACGGCTACCGCGCCTAATGTTAGACCGAATGCTAGGTTGACGATTGAATCTGCAATTCCCATCGCTTTTAGACCCATGGCCAGTACCAAGCCCATGATCAATACGCGTACGATGTTTGCTAGGAATTGTGAGCCTTGCTCAGAACGCTCAACGACACCTGCAATGATATTGGCAAGCCAAAAGCCAATGAATAGGATAATCGCGCCTAGGATGATGTTGGCACCGAATGTGATAAACATCGTGATAATAGCTGAAATAGGCTCAAAACCTAACAAATCAGCAGCGGCGATAGAGGCAAACAACATAGCAAAGAAGATCATCGCATAACTGACTAGGTCAGAGACTTTCTTATCGCCCATGGCTTCTTGCAAACCAACTTTTGCAGGTAACTGGTTGATCTGAGTATTTTCGATCAAGCCTTTGATGATGTTAGCAACCATGCGCACCACATAGAAAGTCACTACCAAAATAGCCACTGCCATAAGGATATTTGGCAATGTTTCTATGATTTTGTTTAGCATATTGGTCGCAGGGCGAGCAATGACTTCGATTTTTAGTGCGTCTAAAGCAGCGATAATCGTTGGAATAATAACCACTAAAAATGCTAATGAACCAGCGACATTAGGTAAGCTGTTTTGTTCACTCAAGCCTGCTTTTGAAGCCAGTTCTTGAACATTAAAAGTAGAAACAAGGTTGGTCACAATACCGCGTACGACTTTGGCGATGATATAGCCAATGAAGAATACGACACCAGCGATCAGGATGTTAGGAATAAAGCTGAAGATTTTGTCGACCATATTAGTCAATGGTGCAAACAAACCGTCAAGATTTAGCTGACCAAGTACCATGGTTAAAACAACCAACAAAATGAACCAGTAAACCATATCAGCAATCGTACTACTCATAGGTTTTATGCCAGCTTTTGCGCTTAAATGCTCATCCATAGAGGTTTTGGCAAGTGCAGCATTGATCGCTGTACGTGCAATGGTAGCCACGAACCAGCCGACCATACCAAGCGCGATAGCGCCGATAAGATTAAGAGTAAATGCCAATACTTGGTTGACCATATTTGCGAATGGTGCTGAAATAGAGTCTAAATTTAGTTGGGTCAGTGTGCCTGATATGGCAATGATGAAAATAAACCAGAAAACAACTTTGGAGATAATACCTTCAAGATCGTAGGTTTTACCAGTTGAAGAGTTCATACGTTGATTGAGATTGACTTTGGACAGTACGCCGCGCACCAGTGCTGCGATGCCGAGTGCGACTAGCCAACCAATAACGAATATCAAAATAGCACCAATGATGGAACCGATAGGCCCACCAAGATAACCGTTAAAAGATGTGTACATTGGGTTCATCTTATCCTCCTTGAATCATCTTATATAACTCGCTAAAAGATAGTGGTAATAAAGCGATTGTTCAGCAAGACATACAGATGGTTGTCATAAATAGTATTTTTAGGTTCAGTTATGCGAAAATCTTATAATTTTGAGCATAAATTCTTATAAGTAGGATCGTTTCTTTATATTACAGTTAATTTATCATTGATATTTAAGTATTTTGATAAAAACCAACGCTAAGTTATGTCTCTCCTTAACCAATTTAGCTTAGCGGATGTATTGACTGATTTAAAGATAGAAAGCTTAACCTGTTACTATATTTGTGTGATAACTTGTTATTATCCTAATAGATATTAACATAGACTATACATTCGCCCGATAATTTTATGCAAATCGTGGTTCCTAAAACTAAGATTTGTTATTATAGAGAAATGTGACATCTCGCCACTATTCTTACAATTAGAGAGTACTTTATGAAAAAAATCACTACTTTAGGCGTTAGCGCACTTGCTAGCGCTATGTTGTTAGTAACAGGCTGTAGCACGAACAATGGCAACCAAGAAACAGCCGCTCAAAGCGTTTCCATTACCGAACAAAGCTCGCCAAGTGAAAAGGTAGGTTATAGCTTAGGATTTATGATGGCAGAGGGAAATAAAGAAGCTGTCAAAGATCTCGACCTTAATACTTTTGAACAAGGTTTCCGTGATGGCTACGAAGGCAATGATTCAGCATTGACCCAAGAGCAAATGCAACAAGTATTGATGGATTATCAAAAAGAGCAAGAAGCACAGTTTGTAAAAGATATGGAAACAAAATCTACAGAGAATAAAGCCACAGGTACAGCGTTCTTAGCAGAAAATGCTAAAAAAGAAGGCGTAAAAGCGACAGCATCTGGCCTACAGTATAAGGTAGTCAAAGCAGGTACTGGTAAATCTCCAAAAGCAACTGACGTCGTTGAAGTAAACTACGAAGGTAAATTGATCGATGGTACCGTGTTCGATAGCTCTTATGAGCGTGGTGAGCCAATTGAGTTCCCACTTAACCAAGTCATCGCTGGCTGGACTGAAGGTCTACAGTTGATGAAAGAAGGCGGAAAATACGAGTTCTATATCCCGTCAGATATCGCTTATGGCGAAGCCGGTAACGCTGGTATTGAGCCTAACAGTACGCTTATCTTTACTGTTGAGCTACTCAAAGTAAAATAAGTACCTAGCGCTAAAAAAAGCCTTCATATCAGTATGAAGGCTTTTTTGTGGGCAAGCGTTTTATACCTCATTGATACCAATCTTATAGAATCGATATCAATTTGGCTATAAATTATAGCGTCTTTTGAAACACTTTAGAGTTGCGACCATTATGGTATGCTTCTAGGCGTACCTCAGGTAAGACGCTGGCTTCAACCTCAGCAAAACCTTGCTCGACGAACCAATGCGCGGTACGAGTCGTCAACACAAACAGTTTATGCAAACCATGGCTGCGCGCTTGCTGCTCTAAAAACGCTAGTAAATCAGCACCACGGCAGCCATTGCGGTATTCGGGACGCACGGCGACACAGGCAACTTCCGCAGACTCTGCATCTAGCGTATATAGCGCGGCACAACCCAAAATCATACCATCGCGCTCAATGACACTATAGTTGTCAATCTCTTGCTCCAAACGTTCGCGTGAGCGACTGACCAAAATTCCTTGCTCTTCTAGAGGCGACAACAGCTCGATAAGACCAACCACATCGTCGATGTTGGCACGGCGAATTTCTTCGTAAGGGTCATGGCTAATCAGTGTGCCCGAACCATCACGCGTGAATAGCTCTTCTAATAATGCACCATTTTTGGCATAAGAGATGATATGAGTGCGATGGACACCTTGACGGCAGGCCAAGCTTGCACAATTCAAGAAATAATTGATTTCACAATTCAAATCACGGTCGCGCAAAAAGCGATCAACTTCGTTTGGAATCATCTCACGTAACAAACGATCATCATCATTGATACCCGCTTCTGCACCCAAGAATATGAGCTTATCAGCACCCAATGCCACGGAAGCACTCAGCGCAACATCTTCAGCCAGTAAGTTGAACACTTCACCAGTGGCAGAGTAGCCCATAGAGCCTAGTACCACGATATGATCATGAAGTAGGTTGTTTTTGATGGCTTCAACATCGATAGAACGCACTTCTCCGGTCATTTGGTAGTCAATACCTTCACGGATACCGTACGGGCGTGCCGTCACAAAGTTACCTGAGATGGCATCGATGCGTGATCCATACATCGGCGAGTTGGCCAGTCCCATGGATAGCTGGGCTTCAATCTGTAAGCGAATAGCACCAACGGCCTGTAGGATAGATGGCATCGCCGTACGCGGTGTGATACGAATGTCTTGATGTAGCGGCGAGATGATATTAGCGTCTGTTAAGTTTTTTTCAATCTGTGGTCGTGCCCCGTGGACCAGTACCAGCTTGATACCCAAGCTATGTAACAAAGCAAAATCATGAATAAGCGTACTGAAATTAGGATGATTGACCGCTTCACCACCGAACATAATCACGAAAGTTTTGCCGCGATGTGTGTTGATGTATGGTGCAGAGTTACGGAACCAATGGACGTATTCAGGGTTGATCTGGGGCATGGAGCTAGTAGTCATAATGGGAGCAGTAGTCGTTAGAATAAGAAAGAGGGCGCAGCAAAATAATGCCTAACGCTAAAGATTTACCATAGCAAAAAACGCGGTTATGAGCTATCTTTTATTTCAGCCGTGTTCAAGCCGCTTTATGGCCAATCAGCGATATACACAACCTCAACACTGGGTTAATGTGCGCACAAATGCTTTTTGTTATGCTAAGCGCTATTGCTTTACAGATGATGAGCGAAGATAATCAGGTCAGACAAGCGATTTCATGTATGCAGCGGATTGCATGAGCTATTACATCGCGATATCTTATATGTCGCAATGCTTTTTATCTGTTGAACCAATCATAAAAACAACTTAAGTTGCACCATCTGTGTTTTACCGATATATCAACCAGGGATAATGAAAATCATGAAGAAAAGTAACCAGTTTGCTAGCCCGTTCAGTGCTTGGAGCGGCCATCGTTTATTTCACGTTGTTGCCGGTACTCTCATCGGTGCAATGGTGGTCACCCAAGCCTCAGCGATGCTGCCAACGCCAGAACAAGCGGTTGATAGCTCAATGGCGATTCAGACAGATGCCAATCAGAGCAACAACTCAAGTGCTCAAGCTGTTAATAGTAGAATCACTGCGTCATTGGTCAGCGTCGATGCCAATGGTCAAGAAGTGCTGGTCCCTGTAGATACCAATACCCGTTTGCAGTCAGGCAATGTATTGGAGTATCAAGGGTACTTTACCAATACCAATGCGGATCGCGTACGCAAAATGACCGTCACCATGAGCATTCCAGAGCAAGTCGAGCTATTGAAGACAGTCACTCCTGATTTTCCGTATGGCAGTGTCGATGGCAATAATTTTGCTCGCATGCCACTGCGTACCAAAGTTAATAATCAGCTGCAAGATGTCGCGCCTAAGTACTATAAAGCGGTTCGTTGGGATCTAGAGGGTGTCGGTCTCAATGACACTGTTGCTGTGAAATATCGTGCTCGCGTTAAATAACGCTGGATTTTTTGTATTAGAGTGTAGCTAGCATTGATATCGTTAGCATTGAACATTATCACTAAAAAAGCACCACCGTTTATGGCTGTGGTGCTTTTTTTATTGTGTTTTATTACGTTTGGCAGTTTTGGTCATGATCACTCAACCACATTCAGTTAGGGCGTGGCGTACTTGCTGTTAGATTTCTCTTGAATGAGCTGTTTGATGGCAATGATTTGTGGTGCTGTGGCTTGCGACCCTGCTTGTATCAAATTGCGACGCTGCCTAGTGTCTACTGAGCTGATATGACCGACATTTGGGGTAATAACAATATCCGCCCGATCCCGTTCACTTTTAGTCGATGCAGAACGGTTGCCAGTCGTGTTAGTCGCCATGATGTTGGTTTCGAGAAAGCCCCAAAAGTCACTCAATGAATTGATGGTTGGTATTTGAGTGGCAGTATGACCAATGCCCTGAGACACCGTCACATCTATGGCGATAACAATATCAGCACCCAAATCATAGGCACTATCGACCGGGACTAAGCTGACCACACCGCCATCGATATATTTTTTACCGACTTTGTCAGGAATGCGTGGGGCAATGAAAATATTGGGCACGCTACAAGATGCCTGTACGGCCAGTCCTGCATTGCCAGTGGTAAAAACCGCTTTTTTTAGGGTATGTTTTTCGGCTGCGACTGCCGCGAAGGCAATCGGAAAATCCTCTATGGCTCGCTCACCGACTTTAGTATTGATAAAGTTTTTTAATTTGATACCTTCGATAAATCCTTGGTTGGATAAGGTGAAGTCTGTGAGCTGGCCATCAGTGGTGGTCAGTGCCAATTGCTCAAGCTGTGCAGGCGTATAACCGCTGGCGTATAAGCTACCAATCAAGCTGCCGACACTCGTGCCAACCACCAATGTCGGTTTGATGCCATTTTCCTCTAGCATTTTAATCACACCCACATGGGCAAATCCTTTGGCACCGCCGCCACCTAAAACCAACGCGATAGAAGGGGCTTTGATAACAGGCTCTGGCGTTGCGGAAGCGGTCGATGGCAACGTGCTACAAGCGCTGATATATAATCCCAGTACGGTCAGTAATAGGGTGCGTAGTAACTTTGAATTATGACGCATTAGGTTATGAGGAATTAGGTTATGACGAAAATGACGAGGCAAAGCAGCAATAAGCATAGAAAAACACCTTATAAAATTGTCATAATTTAAAAAATAAGACATCAGATATTGATATGATGAAACTGAGAGGGGTATCTATAATGAATGGACTATATAGGTATTTTTGAGGCTATTTTACTAAATAGCCTAGCATAAGCAATTGTATTGTCAGCTATAATGAAATGAGTCGATGTTTTTATGCGTACTATTAGTGATGACCGCTTTATGAAAATACTCGACTTAGCCTACGGAAATCCAAAATAATATTGTTAGGATCTTTAATGCCAATATCGGAGAGTCATTCCTCAGCCAGCTCATTAGATCATTTTAGGTCTGATATGCCACTTTCGGCGCTAGATATGCCAGTGACCGCACTCGCAGGTGTGGGGGTAAAAGTAGCAGAGCAGCTGGCGCAGTTGAATATCAAGCGCATATTCGATTTGCTGTTACATTTGCCTCGTGATTATGAGGATCGCAGTCGGTTGGTATCAATCGCAGAGGTGGAGCATGGACAATCGGCTTTGATTACAGGTCGCGTCGTCCATGTCGATACCAAGCGTAGTGGTATGACAGTGGTCGTGGATGACGATACGAGCACGATATCTTTGCGGTTTTTTAAGGTCTACCGTGGTTTGGCACAGACCATGAATTTGGGGACACGGTTACAGCTGTTTGGTGAAGTCAAAGTCAGTCGCTATGGCAAGCAGATACATCATCCTGAGTATCAAATTATCACTGATAATGCTGTCATGACCGATACGGGCTTGCAGCCTATTTATCCCACTGTCAAAGGCTTGCATCAAAACAAGCTGCGCACTTTGATTAAGCTGGCATTGCAGACGGTTCGGAGCCAAGGTCTGCCTATGACGTTGTTTACGGTTGAAGATTTTGCTGTGGTATCAGATTTGCCATTAGTGCCTTTTGAGCCGTCCAAATCAATGCTGTCAGAGACAGACCATCCAGAGGATATTTTTTCGACGCTAGCCCGCAGTGTGCCTGATAATGCGATTGGCAATAGCGTATACAAACCTAATCCTTCTACTTATCAGGCAGATAATGACAGACATAGCGTGGCTGCTGGTATTGCTCAGCACAATGTCTACAACCTAACGATATTTGAAGCATTGGTATTGCTCCATACACCGCCTACTTATACCAACGCTGGTCAACAATACAAACTATTGACTCAACTCACTGCTCGTACTCATGCCGCTTGCCAGCGTTTAATTATTGAAGAGCTGACTGCCCATCAGCTCAGTCTATTATATCGTCGTCAGCAATTGCACCAGTACAAAGCCCCTAAATGTACTACTCACAGTCCGATCACTGACAAACTGCTTGCGGCATTGCCATTTGATTTGACGGGTGCGCAAAAAAGAGTGATGAAGGACATCACTGCCGATATGGCAACCTCTATCCCGATGCTGCGACTGGTACAAGGTGACGTGGGTGCTGGCAAGACGTTGGTTGCAGCAGGGGCGGCGGGTTATGCGCTCGATAGTGGCTGGCAGGTAGCGGTCATGGCACCGACTGAGATTTTGGCAGAGCAGCATTTATTGAACTTTAAGCAATGGTTTGAGCCATTGGGTATCGGTGTCGGTTGGCTTGCTGGTAAGCAAACGGCCAAACAGCGCCGCGAAGCATTGGCAGCGGTCGCAGAAAATACCGTACAAGTGGTCGTCGGTACTCATGCGTTATTCCAAGAGCAAGTACAGTTTGCTAAATTAGGCTTGGTTATTATTGATGAGCAGCATCGGTTCGGTGTCGAGCAGCGTATGGCACTGACCAATAAAGGCGTGGCCAACAGTACACCGCATCAGCTGATTATGACGGCAACGCCCATTCCTCGAACCCTAGCCATGAGTGTCTATGGTGATATGGATACCTCGATCATTGATGAGTTGCCACCAGGGCGTACCCCAATCACAACAGTGACCATCGATCGCAATCGGCGTGATGAGGTAATAGAGCGTATTGCGATTAATTGTGAGGCAGGTAGACAGGCATATTGGGTTTGCTCATTGGTAGAGGCATCTAGCGTATTGGATGCACAAGCAGCCGAAGCGACTTATGAAGACTTAAATGAGCGTTTAGATATTCGTATTGGACTGGTACATGGCAAGATGAAGTCTGCTGATAAACAAGCCATTATGCATGAGTTTAAAACAGGTAAATTGGACTTATTGATTGCGACGACGGTCATCGAGGTAGGCGTCGATGTACCCAATGCTTCACTAATGGTCATCGAAAACGCGGAACGGTTGGGATTGTCTCAGCTGCATCAATTACGCGGGCGAGTCGGACGTGGCTCAACCAAAAGCTACTGTGTACTGTTGTATCAAAAGCCGTTATCAGAGACGGGCACGGAGCGCTTAAATGTCCTACGTGACAGTACGGATGGCTTTGTTATCGCTCAAAAAGACTTAGAGCTGCGTGGACCAGGCGAGCTACTGGGTAAACGTCAAACAGGTAACGTTGGCTACTATTTGGCTGATCTCATCCGTGATGAGCAGCTGTTTGTGATTGCTCAACGATTGGCAAAACATTTAATCGCAGACCCTACGCGAAAAGCAGATGTCAGCCAACTTATCCATCGCTGGATGCCTGAGGCAAGTCGTTATACCAATGCCTAACTGCTGTTAGAATGAGTAATAAAAAAAGGACAGCCAATGCTATCCTCTTTTTTATTTACCACAACCAATCTATTTAGATTTTTTTACTTTTTTCAGTGATTTTTTGAGATCTTTGAGGTTTTTCTTCTGCTGCTTAACTTTTGCTTTGGTCGCCTTAATGTCTTTCTTAAGTTTCTTTACTTCTGACTTATTAGCCATGATTGGCTCCTTTTTTGATAATGTCATCCTAATAATGACAAATTGGCCCGTAAAATCAAGTCTAAACTGTAGGTAGTATGTATCATTGATTTTCACGGTTTATTATTACAGCAGCCTTTGTGGTCCCCTAAACAGTTCGACGTGATGAGTCATTTACTCAAAATAAAAGTGTCTTTGTTCTTTGTCCATACTCGAATGTTTAGTAGCAATGTCTTTAATTGACCCCTCAGATAGGTAACATAATTGACCCACTGACGAGTTAGTCTACAATGTCAAAAGACCCTTATTAATAAGATGGACCTGCATCATCTTGTTTTCCTTATGCTTTTTTGCGGCGTTAGTACCGTGCTTATTGATAGAGACCAACTATGAGTGATTTGAAACACCCTGATAATAAGCAAGTACCGACGAGTGAGCAACCTCCCAGTATTGAAACCTCTCAACAAGCTGAACGGCCACCGTACCGTCAGTCTGAGACTTTGATGAATAAATCCTCTTCAAAACTACCATTATGGTGGTGGCCCGTATTGGCCGCGGTGCTAGTGATGGGTGTCCTTCTTGGTAAATATTGGGGCAGCAATGATAGTGCAGTAGCAGATGAGTCGTCAGCCTCTAACACGGTCGAAAATGGTCAAGTGGCAGACAATGGCGTTAGTACGGAGCAAGCCGTGCTCTCAGTAGAAACAATCAGCCCGAGCCAAGATGATATCGGCAATACACTCAGTGCTGATGGCACCATCAATGCTAAGGATACGGCCAATGTCAGCGCAAAAGTCAATGGTGTGGCCATCGAGCGTATATTGGTCGAAGAGGGTGACCGTGTCAGAACTGGTCAAGTCTTGGCTGTGTTTGATACCGATGCCATGGAGCAGCAAGTGCTACAAGCGCAAGCCGATGTTGCAGAAGCAGAAGCAACGCTTGCCAATGCCAGTGCGGATGCTGCGCGCGTGTTGCCATTGATAGATATTGATGCCATTAGCAAACAAGAAGCCGATCGCTACCGTACCTCTGAGGTGCGCGCCAGAGCCTCTTTGCAAGCATCCAAAGCCCGTTTGAGCAATCAGAAGCTGACGTTAGACAATGCAAACGTTGTCGCTCCGGTTAGCGGTATTATCAGTGAAAAAATGGTAGAAGTTGGGCAGGTGGCAGGCGGTGATCCACTCTTTACTATTATCAAAGGTGGTGTCTTGGAATGGCGGGCAGATATCGATCCTAAGCTTATTGGAGATATCAATGTTGGTACACCTGTGCGAGTGAGTCTATCAGGCGATGATGCAGTGATGGGTCAAGTGAATCGCATCGCACCAACGACGGATAACAACCGTCAAATCACTATTTATGCAAGCCTAGCTAGCAACTCAAAAATACGTGCAGGCATGTACCAGACAGGCGAGTTCCTATTAGGAAGTAGCCGTACTCAAACGATCCCTAATAGTGCCATCGTCAGTAACGATGGCTATGATTATGTGATGCTCATCACGGATATAAAAACGCAAGATGGCAAGTCTATGGGTCGCATCAAACAACAACGAGTGGCATTGGGTGAGCGACTGGGCGAGCGCGTGGCCGTGCTAGAGCCTCTGCCAAGTGACAGTCGTATCGTGAAGCAAGGCGGTAGCTTTTTAAATGATGGTGATCTGGTGCGCATCATCAAGGGCGTGACTCAAACCAGCAAACCAACGCAGGCACAGTCATGAGCTTAAACGTCTCCGCTTATTCGATCAAAAACCCGCTCGTGGCTATTTTGCTGTTTGTGCTGCTGACGTTAGGCGGCATCTATGGCTTTATGAAAATGAAGGTGCAGCAGTTCCCAGATATAGACTTGCCAGCGGTGGTGGTCACAGTGACCCTACCTGGGGCTGCGCCGTCGCAGCTCGAAAACGATATCGCAAAAAAAGTAGAAAACAAACTCACCAGTATTGAAGGCGTCAAGCATATTCGAACGACACTACAGACTGGGGCGGCCACCATGGTCACTGAGTTTGTCTTAGAAAAAGACATTCAAGAAGCGGTCGACGATGTACGATCGGCAGTCGGTGAAGTGCGTGGCGATTTACCTGCTGCGGCCAACGATCCCATCGTGACCAAAGTTTCTACCGCAGGGTTTCCAGTGGTTACGTACTCTGTTTCTGCCAAAAACATGAATGTGGAAGACTTGTCATGGTTCGTTGATGACACAGTGACCAAGCGACTATCTGACATACCAGGCGTCAGTACTGTTAGCCGTGTTGGCGGCCTTCAGCGTGAGATTACGGTCGCCGCCGACCCGATTACATTGAGTGGTCTAAAGTTTTCTATTACTCAGTTATCGCAGCAAATCGCTGGTATTCAGCAGGATAGCTCTGGCGGGGAAGCGGAAGTGGGCAAAACCACGCAGACGATCCGTGTACTGGGCGCGGTTGAGCGGGCAAATGAGCTTAATGATTTACAAGTCGCTGTCCCTACAGGTGGCACACAAGCGCTTGGACGTATGGCAACAATCACGGATGGCGCGGCTGACCCAAGCTCTATCGCCAAGCTTGACAGCCAGACAGTGGTGGCGTTTAACATCGTTCGATCGCGCGGTGCCAGTGAGGTCGAGGTGATGCAGCTTATTGATGAGGAGCTTGCCAAGCTGACCACGGATGTGGGTAATATCAGTATCGAAAAGGTCTATGATCGGGCCACGCCCATTGCCGAGGATTATCAAGCATCATTACGGATGTTGATTGAAGGTGGCCTGTTGGCCGTCGTTGTTGTGTTCTTATTTTTGCGCAACATTCGGGCGACCATCGTTGCCGCTGTTGCCTTGCCTTTATCAGTGATCCCGACCTTTTTAGGTATGTATCTATTTGGCTTTAGCCTCAATATCATCTCACTACTGGCATTGTCATTGGTCATTGGAGTGTTGGTCGATGATGCGATCGTTGAAGTTGAAAACATCATACGCCATCTGCGCATGGGCAAAACACCCTATGAAGCGGCAATGGAAGCGGCCGATGAAATTGGTTTGGCCGTTGTCGCCACCACTTTCACTTTGATTGCAGTATTTTTACCCACCGCCTTTATGGGCGGTATCGTTGGGCAGTTTTTCCGTCAGTTTGGTTGGACGGCGGCGCTATCGATTTTTGCATCGCTGATGGTGGCGCGCCTGATTACACCTATGATGGCAGCTTATATCTTGCGACCTGAGAAAAAACACGTTGAAAAACAAAGCGCCCTGATGGGGTGGTATCTCAACATAGTCACATGGACATTAGATCATCGCTGGCTGACGATGGGTGCAACGTTGGTATTGTTTATAGCCTCACTGACGCTCGTAAAATTACTACCGACGGCCTTTATCCCAGATAATGATATTGATCAAACCCGTGTGGCGATTGAGCTGACACCTGATGTGGCATTAGAAGACACAGAACGCGTTGCCGCACTAGCAAGTGAGCGTATTTTAGCGATGCCTGAAGTCACTAATATTTTTACGTCAGTCGGTGAGGCTCAAGCCACCATGGACGCAAACGCTAGCGGCGGCAAGGCAGAAAATATCGCTGGTCTAGATATCGTACTTGCCCCAAGAGCAGAGCGTGGTTCCAAGCAAGAGATTGAGCGAAAAATCAGTCGCTTATTGGCAGAAGTGCCAGGGGCGCGTTTTACCGTTGGTTTATCAAGTGGTGGCGAGAACGGCTACAACTTCTCGATGACCAGTACCAATCCACAATTGCTTGAACAGACAGCTCAGCAAATTATGTCTGAGATTCGAGGGTTACCAAGTGCGGGTGCTGTGACCAGTGATCGCAGTTTACCGCGCCAAGAATTAACGGTAACGCCAGACAGGTTGGCAATGGCTGATAAAGGGGTGACTACTCAAGACATCGCTACGACGTTGCGTGTGGCGACTGTCGGAGACTATGAGCAGCGTTTGTCCAAGCTCAATTTAGATACGCGCCAGATTCCTATCGTCATCCGTCTGCCAGATATCGCCAAACAGAATATCAGTCAATTAGAAGGCTTATATGTACCTAGCGCGATGCCCGCCGGACAGGGTGTGCGAGTAGGCGAGGTCGCTACGTTAGATTTTGGAACAGGGCCTGCCCAGATTAGCAGACTAGATCGAGAGCGTGCCATTAGTATTACGGTTCAGCCTGCAAATGGTGAGCTAGGAGACTTGGTGCAAGCGGTCAAATCAGTACCTGCCATGCAACAACTCCCGTCTTCGATTACCATTATCGATCAAGGGCAAGCAGAAAACATGGCTGAGCTATTCAGCGGCTTTGTGATTGCTATGGCGGTCGGTGTGGTTTGTATCTTAGGGGTGCTCATTTTGCTATTTGGTCGTATATTACAGCCGTTCACCATTCTAATGGCATTGCCTTTATCGATAGGCGGTGCATTCGTTGGTTTGGTCATTACCAACAGCAGCTTATCCATGCCTTCGATGATTGGTTTTATTATGCTGATGGGTATTGCCACCAAAAACTCGATCTTATTGGTGGATTATGCATTGATTGCGCAGCGTCGCGGGCTGGCACGTTTTGAGGCTATTGTAGATGCCTGTCGCAAGCGGGCGCGACCTATCATCATGACCACCATTGCCATGGGTGCAGGCATGCTGCCATTGGTATTTGGTTGGGGGGATGCCGATCCCACCTTCCGTCGACCGATGGCGGCCGCAGTACTGGGTGGCCTAGTCACCTCAACGCTGTTAAGTTTGGTGGTGATTCCAGTGATTTACACCTTAATGGATGACCTGTCAGGTTGGTTTGCTAAATGGCTGATACCACATGGTAAAGCACCTGCCACTGCTGATAAAAAAACGTAGTTTTTTATAGGGCGTGTTGAACCTGCGCTAATCGGTACACTGATGAATAAAAAATCCAAGACTTATTTGAGTCTTGGATTTTTTTATGACAGTCTGTTGATTATAAAATCTATACATTAAAGGGGTTGAATTACTATTGTGTACATTTGTACACCTAGGTAATATGGAGTGACAGTCCTTGATAAACAATATTCGATCCATTAAGTATGCGTCACTCATACTTATTACTATAGTCGATTCTATATGAATCAGATATGAGGTCAGGCTCGCTCAGTCTATGATGTGCCAGACTTTTACTTGCCCTAATGATTATCAAAAGCAGCCTATAAGATTCGTGTTTTTATCATTACTCAACTCATCCATTATCCCGATATTCACAAAGGAGTGTTTAAAATGTCAGAAAATACAGTCAGAACCCGCGAGTTAGAAGAGCAAGATATCATTATACAAGAGCGAATCTTAGAAATTGGTGTTCAGGATGATTATGCAGACAAGATAGCTGCCGAGTATATAGACAAGCTCGCCAGTGCAAAGCGTGATAAGAACAGTGTCGTATATAAATCGTTTAAAATCAAAGAACGTTATAGAAGGTCAGAGCTACATCATTCTATCAATCATATTATCAATCAGCTTGAGCCTTTAAGAGTCGCTATTGTGTGTGACAAGATTGCATTAAAGCAAGCAGTCGCAGAAGGTAACACGCAGGTAGCTGACGAAAGGGTAAAAGTGATGGTCAAAAAGAAGTTGGAAAAAAGTAAGCTTGAGCAAAAGCTTAATGTGCTTATCGGCAATGCCAACAAGCTGTAATTTGCCAGCTAATACAATCCGAACACTTATATCAAATATCTAAAGGTGATTGGTCTATATAGCCAATCACCTTTTTTTATTGTGAGCAGGGAGTGTTGTTTTTAGGCGTTTTCTTCTCAAAAACGGTATGTCTAATATCTTCAATTCGATACAGTTTTAAGTTTGTTTAACTTATTTTTTGTGAGGTTTCAGCTGCCTCCTTTATATCAAAATACTTCTGAGTCAGCTATACAACAAACCTATCGACATGAATTTTATTCATCTTTTATTTAAATTGTATCGTTTTTATTCATGTTCGGATTTAGGTATGATTTACCTCATACACAAATTTGGTTTTGTCTCAGACAATGAGAATAGATTAAGGCAGCAGATCCCCATGAATAAAGCATTTACCTGTTCAATTAAGCGCATTCGTTTTGACGAAAACTATCAGCCTGCAGACAGCACGCGTTTGACGACTAACTTTGCAAATTTGGCGCGCGGCGAGCACCGCGAAGAAAATTTACGCAAAACATTACGCATGATAAATAACCGCTTTAACGCATTGGCGCATTGGGACAATCAGACGGCAGATCGCTATTCTGTTGAGATTGACATCATTTCTGTCGACATGGATATCGAAGGCAATGGTCATACCTTCCCAATCATTGAGACGCTGCAAACAACGATTGTGGATCATAAGGACAATAAACGTATCGATGGGATGATCGGCAATAGTTTCTCTTCTTATGTACGTGATTATGACTTTAGCGTGGTATTGCCAGAGCATCGTGATAAGAATCTAGCATCAATTACGCCAGATAATTTTGGTGATTTACATGGCAAATTGTTTCAATATCTATTGAACTCAGAAGCTTACACTGCCAATTTTCATAAAAAACCAGTGATTTGCCTCAGTGTTTCAACGAGTAAAGCCTATTATCGTACGGCCAATCAACATCCTGTCTTAGGGGTTGAATACAGACAAGATGATTATTCGTTGACTGATGACTATTTTCACAAAATGGGCTTAACCGTTCGTTACTTCATGCCTGAAAATAGTGCCGCGCCTTTGGCATTTTACTTTGCGGGTGATTTGCTGAGTGATTACACTGATCTTGAGCTGATAAGCGCTATCAGTACGATGGAGACTTTTCAAAAAATCTACCGTCCTGAGATTTATAATGCCAATTCAAGCGCTGCTCAAGTGTATCAACCCAGCTTAAAGTACCAAGATTATTCACTGACTCAAATTGTATACGACCGCGCCGAGCGCAGCCAGATGGCGGTGACACAAGGTAAGTTTACGGAAGAACAGTTCATCAAACCATACCAAGCCATTCTGGAAGAGTGGGCTGCAAGCTATGATGTGACGAGCGGGACGGCACAAAAAGCAGCGGCTAAAGAAAAAGCTGTTAAGCAACAAGCTGCTTAACTGACAAGCCCTAATCTACATAATAAAATATAAATAAGAAGATGAATCACATGAAATTATTATTACCGACATCAACTGCTGGCAGCTTACCGAAACCTTCTTGGTTGGCAGAACCAGAGAAAATCTGGTCACCTTGGGCATTAGAAGGTGAGCAGTTGATTGAAGCCAAACAAGATGCTCTACGGTTATCACTACAAGAACAAGTACATGCAGGGATTGATATCGTCAGTGATGGCGAACAGACCCGTCAGCACTTTGTTACCACGTTCATTGAGCATCTGGATGGCGTCGATTTTGAAAAGCGTGAGACGGTCAAAATCCGTAATCGCTATGATGCGAGCGTGCCGTCTGTTGTTGGCGCAGTGAGCCGCCAAAAGCCAGTATTTGTAGAAGATGCTAAATTTTTACGTCAACAGACCAATCAGCCAATCAAATGGGCGCTGCCAGGGCCAATGACGATGATTGATACCTTATATGACAGTCATTATAAAAGCCGTGAAAAACTGGCTTGGGAGTTTGCCAAAATCCTAAATCAAGAAGCCAAAGAATTAGAAGCGGCTGGTGTTGATATCATCCAGTTCGATGAACCAGCATTTAATGTATTCTTTGATGACGTAAACGACTGGGGTATTGCCACATTAGAGCGTGCTATTGAAGGTCTAAAATGCGAAACAGCAGTACATATTTGCTACGGCTACGGTATCGAAGCCAATAATAATTGGAAAAAGACACTGGGTTCAGAGTGGCGTCAATATGAGAAAGCCTTTCCTCAACTGCAACAATCTAAGATCGATATTATCTCACTCGAATGTCAAAACTCACATGTGCCAATGGATTTGATTGAATTGATTCGCGGTAAAAAGGTAATGGTTGGTGCTATTGACGTGGCAACCAATACTATTGAGACACCAGAAGAGGTAGCAAATACGCTACGCAAAGCGCTACAATTTGTCGATGCCGACAAGCTGTATCCTGCGACCAATTGCGGCATGGCACCTTTGTCTCGCCAAGTGGCACGTGGTAAGCTCGCGGCATTGAGCGCTGGTGCTCAAATCGTTCGTCAAGAGCTGACTGCCTAGCGTTTATTAGTACACATGAGTGTTTACTGATCTAAAATTTAGGACTTAAGATATGATTGAAGCAACTGACTTTAGAGATGCCATGTCTTTATTAACGACTGCAGTTAATGTGGTGACCACAGAAGGTCCGTCTGGTGTTCATGGGTTTACGGCATCGGCGGTATGTAGCGTCACAGATAGCCCGCCTACTTTGCTGGTTTGTATGAATCAGACATCACGTTCGCATGCATATTTTATTGAAAATAAAACGCTGAGCGTCAATGTATTAGGCGCACAGCATGAACCGATATCCAATGCCTTTGCTTCTAAGTTGCACTCAGCAGAGCGATTTGAATATGGCGCTTGGACGCAATTGCAAACAGGCGCCCCTGTATTAGAAGATGCGTTGGTCAGTTTTGACTGTGAGATTGAGCATATTCAAGAGGTTGGCACGCACAGTGTGTTTATGTGCCGTGTTGTCGCGATCAGACAAACCGAGCAACAAGGCGGGACTGAGGAAAGTTTGGTTTATTTTAATCGTGCCTATTCTCGAGTGGGCCAAATGGCTCAAGTAGAAATCGCTTAAATTGGCGGCTTCATTGTCAGCCAAATAAAGTAACCATCTAACTACATCTAAATAAGAAGTAAATCACTCGTGGAATTAATCATTTTTTTAATCATAGGGGCTCTAGCAGGATTTGCTGCGGGGCTTTTTGGCGTGGGCGGTGGCACGATCATCGTACCACTGTTATTTATCGTCTTTACGCAAATGGGTTACAGTCCTGACAACATCATGCATTTGGCTTTGGGAACCTCATTAGCGACCATCATTGTCACGTCTATTAGCTCATTAATGGCGCACAATAAAAAAGGCGCAGTTATGTGGCCTGTCTTTAAAAATCTGGCACCAGGCCTAGCGATAGGGTGTTTTTTAGGGGCAGGGATTGCAGGGCAGATATCTGGATTGTATCTTCAGCTCATTGTGGGTGTGTTTTTGCTTTGGGTCGCTTACAAGATGTTTATGGGTGGCAAAAAGAAAACAACTAGCGATACTGGCAATGTCCATATAGCATTGCCTTCAAAACCTAAGCAACTGGCGGCAGGCGGGGTTATTGGTATTGCTTCTGCCATCTTTGGCATCGGCGGTGGTAGTTTAACCGTGCCTTATCTCACGCGTTACGGTGTGGTCATGCAAAAAGCGGTTGGTACATCAGCAGCGTGCGGTCTACCGATTGCCATCGCAGGTGCATTAGGGTTTATGATTTTTGGAATGCAGGCGCAAGTAGACGTACCCAATACGATTGGATTCGTCCATATTTATGCCTTTTTAGGTATTAGCATAATGAGCTTTTTTACCGCCAAGATAGGGGCGAAAGTGGCTCATATATTATCACCACAATTATTAAAAAAGTGCTTTGCGGTATTGTTAACCGTTGTGGGATGCTATTTTCTTTATAAAGGACTGGTTTGATTATTTATAGTGGTGTGAGATATAAAGGTCACGAATAGTACGTAATGCGTAAGTCGGACAAAACTATGTCCGACTTAGTCGTTCGTTATAAGTAGTCACATTATATCAGTCTGTTTTAAGTAGTCTGTTAATAGGATTTGGAGTGAGATGGCTAGTTCCATTGGGGTATACATGGCACTGGATCAGCGTTGAGAGAAAACCTACTCTATAACAGTTCATGCTACTGGCCATTTGCTCTACCAGTTTTTAATATCAGATTGAGTAGTCATTGCTTATTTTTCAGTTAGTGGATTATAAGCAATAACACACTTTTTATGAAAGGATCTACAAACAAATTATGTAGACTTTACACCTCGAACTTCTACCTTTATAAACTTATCGAGTAGGCAGTGAGACGGTCCTTCAGTCATAAAATGACCAATATATTCTCTTTCAATAGGACGCGCAGAAAGATCTCCGGTTTCTCCTATATTATATGTTTCGTTACCTATAGTCAGTTCAAAATAAAACTGTTATGGCTAGGACAAATATCATAAAACAATTTAGATAAGTCATTTTCCATCCA
>NZ_JASDDJ010000043.1 GCF_030407455.1 Psychrobacter sp. 5A.1 | reverse complement strand
TAACCTCAAATATATCATCTTGCTTCGGCTGTCACCCCTCCTTTAATTCCTCAGCATACTTTTTGATACACCACCAACAAAAGAATGTATAGCGATTGATTTAATTATTAAAAATTGGAGTGATTATTATGGCGAACCGTAGCTATCTGTATTCGACCAACACTATCCCCGAACCAAATCAAGATGATAGCAGCCGTGTGCTAACTGGTATTTCAGAATATAATTATGATATTCCAATCGTCTTTAAGGTTCTGCTCTCTGGCAATCCGCAAGCCTGTCTATCAGTAATTTGGGACAGCGCTGAAAAGATTGCTCTCATTGGGGATTATGCTAGTGGTGTGCAAAACCTTGAAGCATTCTTAGCAAGTATCACGTTACCTGCTGCTCAAGCTCCAATTGCAGAGGCGCTTGAATTTTTAAAAATGCCAGAGAACCAAAATCAGTATTTTATTTTGGAGTGTGGCGAGATTTTTGAGATGAGTGAGACGCCAGTAGAAACGCAAAATCTGGCACTTCTCAATCAAGTGCAGAATCTTCAGCCTGAGATAGCAGCAGTGTATCAGTCACTGTTATTGCCTGTGCCAGTCGTGAGCGAGCAGCCTAAACCTATTGGTTTCTGGGCAAAAATTTTTGGTCGTCGTCCAACACCGCCAAAAGCATTGTCCGTGAATAATCCAGAACAAGCTATCTACGATCTCGGCCTTGGACTTTGGTCAAATATTCTGTATTTTGACTTCTCTGGAGAGGATGAAGGCTAAGATTAATCTTTAAACAATTATAAAATTGAGAATATAACATGCAGCTAGAAATAAATGTCATCGATGCTTTCACTGATAGCGTTTTTAAGGGTAATTCAGCAGCGGTTATTATCACAGAAAATTGGTTGTCCGATGCGCTGATGCAATCTATTGCTATGGAAAACAACTTATCCGAGACGGCATTTCTAGTTTTAGATGAGACTGATGATAAAGATGTTTACCATATCCGCTGGTTTTCACCATTTACTGAGATTGCTTTTTGCGGGCATGCAACCTTGGCGTCTGCCTTTGTGTTATTTAAGAAAAATCCTACTCTAACGTCTATCAAACTCTCAGCCAAAGCCGTTGGTATTTTGACCGTTGTGCAAACAGACACTGGTAAAATACAAATGGACTTCCCAAACAAAAAGCCTGAAAAGATTACCGACATTCCTCAGGAGTTGTTGGCAGGTCTTTCAGTTGCTCCAGTTGACGTTTATCGTAATGAGCAAGCGTATTTTGTGATTTATGATTCTGAAGCGGATGTGCTAAATGTAGAACGTGATAATGAAAAGTTAAAGCAGCTAGCGCCTTTAGATGTGGTGGTGACATGTCAATCTGAATCAGATGACTATAAAAATTACGATTTTATTTCGAGATATTTTTGGCCTGCCAATGGTGGCGATGAAGACCCTGTGACAGGATCAGCGCATACAGGTTTAGCACCATTATGGGCTGAGCGTTTAGGGAAAAATGAACTGGTTGCCTATCAAGCCTCCAGTCGCGGTGGGGTACTCGATTGCACGGTTGTCGAGGATAGGGTGCTGGTCTCTGGCAATGCCGTACAGTATCTGACTGGTTTTATTACCATTGAGAAGTAGCGGGTGAGGAGTAGTAAGTTTTGACAGAATTAAAGACCGTTGGGCTGTTTGCGCTTACCGCATTAGCAGAAATTATCGGTTGCTATCTGCCTTATCTATGGCTGCGAGAAGGGAAGTCAATCTGGCTTTTAATTCCTGCTGTACTGAGTTTGGCAGCCTTTGTTTGGTTGCTGACATTGCATCCGACGGCTGTAGGCAGAGTCTATGCCGCTTACGGTGGGGTATATGTGGTCATGGCGATTTTATGGTTGTGGACAGTGAATGGTATCCGACCAACCACTTGGGATGTTGTAGGTTCTATTGTCGCGCTGATAGGAATGGCGATTATTATGTTTGCACCGCGCAGTGGCTAGGGCGTGTCCTCAATTCAATCGATAGTTATCTAAATGGGTTAAAAGTGGCTAAATCTTGTCAAATGGCTGACTAATATCTCGATATTATCTGCGCTATTTTCCTTGTTTGACTGCGATTTATCTCATTTTTATCACCATTTTTAAAATGAGGACACGCCCTAATTAAAAATTAGTAGCTAACACAAAAAAATGCCAATCAAACGGTTAAGCTTGATTGGCATATTGTTGTATTTACTATTAGTGTTTACCTAAGATACTGCCGCTGTCTTCTTTCTTAGCTTGTTTTGCCGCTTTCTTTTCTTTTGCCGTCAAAAGTGGTTTCTTTTTTACATTCTTTTTACTGTCTTGACCTTTGCTCATGGTAGTTTCCTTTTTAGATAACACATGCCATTCTCTAAGCCAAAGTGAGCTGGTTTGAGGCAGTGCCGTTATAATGACGGCCAACATAGCCGTTTACTGGGTTGAGTATAGGCTTAAGCACTAGTAATAGATAGTATTCGCACAATTCGTCTACGATTAAATGGATTGCTCCTATTAACTAAAATTGCGTCATGTCAATTCGTATAATAAATATGAGTATTCATAAGTGCTTACTTACGGATACATGGCGATTTGCTATAATGAGCGACAAGCCGATGAATAGACGCGGCAAACTCTTATTTATTAACATTTAGCACCATCGTGCTTACTGTTTTGGTCAAATTATTATGCGTATTCGTAAACTTTTTAAATTTGAAAATGCTCATATCGTTCGTAATTGTAGTTCTGAACGTTGCAAGCATTCTATCCATGGTCACAGCTATCAGATTGAGCTGATTTTAGAAGCCAAGCGCTTAGATCACGGTCAGATGGTCTATGATTTTGGTCTGTTAAAGTCTTCGATCAAAGATATTATCGACAGCTTCGATCATGCTATTTGTTTTTGGAATAAAGACGATCCTGAATATATTGATGCTTGCAAAAAATTCAGTGCGCGCTGGATAAGCCTGCCAGTATCACCGTCAGCAGAGCAATTCTCGCGTGTTATCTTCTTTTGGGCGCAAGAGATTTTGCGCCAGACTCAAATGCAAAATGGCGAGTCGGATGTCAGCGTTTATTCAGTGATTGCCCACGAAACAGCAACGGGTTATGCGCAGTGTTTCGCTGATGATGTGGCCAATGATCAAATGGGCAAACTGGTTTTGGAAGAATTTGCATTTAGTGACCAAGTTTCTAAAGAATGGCATGACCCTGAACTGTATGCCAAACTGATTCGCGGTGAGAGTTTTATCAACCCATCAGTGACCATGCAAGTACAGACAGAGCAGGTACAAACAGAGCAGGTACAAACAGAGCAGGTACAAACAGAGCAAGCACAGGCAGGTTCAGACTGATGCACACTGATGAATCTATAAAAGACGACACATACTCGCAAACATTGATACTGAACTCTGAGCAAGATACTCAATCATTGGCGCAGCAATTAGCTGATCTGCCATTGACAGGCAGTGTGTGGCTGGCAGGTGACTTGGGTGCAGGTAAGACCACGTTGACCCGTTATTGGCTGCAAGCGCTTGGCCATACAGGCGCAGTAAAAAGCCCGACGTATACTTTAGTTGAGCCTTACAGCATTCAGAAAAGTGATGGCTCGATTAAGCCAGTTTATCATGCAGATTTATATCGTCTGCAAGATCCAGAAGAGTTGTCTTTTATTGGATTTGATGAGTATCTGGATGAGCCAAATGCTCTGGTCATTATCGAATGGGCAAGCCGTGCGGATGGCTATTTACCACCGCCGACTTTGTTTATTGATATGACCCAAGGTGATGGTGACAATCATGGTAAAGAATCTCGTTTGGTTGAGCTGCGACTATCGAAAGCAGGACAAGCGCTAGATTTAGATCTATCAACGCTCAAAATTTAATGTTGTACCAAACGCCTGTAATCCAAAATATATGATGCTTATTCATGTCTGATAATTACGCTAATACACGTATCAAAAAACTGTCGCCATTGTTAATCAATCAATTAGCAGCGGGTGAGGTAGTGACGCGTCCGGCAGCGGTGGTCAAAGAGCTGCTGGAAAATGCCATCGATGCAGGCGCGACCAATATTGAGGTTCGCATCACTCAAGGCGGCATGGGCTTGATTGAAGTGGTCGATAATGGCGTTGGTATCCATCCCGATGATATGGTCATGGCCATTACCCGCCATGCGACCAGTAAAGTCGCTGACGTTGCTAATTTGCATGGTATTACGACATTGGGGTTTCGCGGTGAGGCACTAGCGGCAACGGCTGCGGTCTCTCGTTTGACGCTGACCAGTAGCCACGATGACAGTGGTGTTGGTCGTCAATTGCAGGTCGCTGGTGTCTTGGCTGATACGCCAAAATTAGTACCTATCGTGCACAGTCGTGGAACGACGATTACCGTCAAAGATTTATATTTCAATGTGCCCGCACGCCGAGGTAATTTAAAATCTATTGCTACCGAGTTCGGTCATATCGAAACCATCGTCCGAGAGGTCGCATTAGCTCGCGCTGATGTTGCTTTGACACTCTTTCATGATCATAAAAAACGGCTATCATTATCCGCAAGTACTACGGGTATGAATAATCACGATGATAGTCGTTTGCCATTGCCGCGTCTAGAACAAGCGACTGGTATGGCATTGACGGATAATGCGTTAGCAATATCGATAGATTTAACGAATCTTATACAGCTGTCTGTAGAGTACGGTAATAGCAATATTAGTCAGGCAGCGATTAGTGGCTGGCTATGGCCGCTGCATCATGAAAAATCTGACTTGCCAAAGCTGATTTATGTGAATGGCAGGTTGGTAAAAGAAGCATTGATTAGTAATCAGATGCGTCAATTGGCTCAGAGTGCGCAATTAAATGGTATGGGTTATGCACTTTATTTTGATCTACCAACCCAATGGCTCAATATCAATGTGCATCCATCGAAGCAGCGCATCAAAATCAGTCCGTTAAATAATATCATGGCGCATTTAAACCATGCGATTCGCTCCCAATTGAAAACAATCAGTGCGCCCACCTCTGTACCAACGTCAAAGGTTACTAGCTCGAAAATATCGGATTCATCAGACAGTGATATTTCAAACAGTGATATGTCTAAAGGCAATCTATCAGAGCTGTCTGTGTCAAATGCTCTGTCTACAAATGGCTCAAGCCACAACGGGCAAGTACAAGCGCCTAGACAGCCTTATCAACCCGATTCAAGTCAATCGTTTTCAGCCAAACCATCGTCTTTAAGCAATATATTTCCAAGCAAGCCGTTATCTCAAGAGTCAACGCACGCTTATATTGATGAGCGATCAGGCCAAGCTAGCAGTAGCTCTTCACTTTGTTCCGCTGGAATGCTGGCATCTGTATCCTTACCAGTTTGCTTAGATATTATTGACGATGTAGAGGCTATTGGTATTGACTCAAACGCAGAGGACAAACAGCTACCTTGGCTGTTATTTTATCACCAAGGGCAGTGTGTATTGATAAACGCTAAAGATTGGCAGTTTAAAGTAAGTCAGTTATTTGAGTCACTTGCATCTGGTCATCAAGTATTCAAAAAAGCTAGATTGCCAGACAGTGCGAATGAGCTTAATCAGCAACTTATTGAAATAAATATGCAAATGTCTGCACAGGATTCAATAGTTTTTGCAAATGATCTTACTGAAATAATTACAAACAATGCTATTAAAGCGATAGATAGTCACCGCTTAGTAAAGCTAATGCTATCCTGAATATCTGAAAATAATTACAACATCTTAAAGCAATTAAACCAATCGATATCTGAGTTATCCATATATTATGAAAGGCCACTTTATGCAACATTCGTCTGATAGCCTACCTCACAAACTGACGGATAACAGCGTGGTGTGCTTGATGGCGCCAACCGCGAGTGGCAAAACTGCATTGGCTTATGAGCTATACGATACAGGCCGCTACGAGCTAATTTCAGTAGATTCAGCATTGATATACCGTGATATGACTATCGGTACAGCAAAGCCGTCAGCTGATGAGCTGGCACGTTATCCGCATCATCTGGTTGATATCATTGATCCGACACAGAGCTATAGTGTTGCTGAGTTTGTTGCAGATGTTGCTAATTTGATTGATAACTGTCATAAGAATGGCAAAATACCGTTACTAGTGGGCGGTACCATGATGTATTACATGGCGCTACTTGATGGACTATCACCTGTGCCTGATAGTGATGATAGCGTCCGCGCTCGTGTGGATCAGTGGCGGCAAGAGGAAGGTATTGAAGCACTGCATGATTACCTTGGTCAAGTTGATCCGATAAGTCATGAGCGCCTTAATGCAACTGATACTCAGCGCATTACCCGAGCGATTGAAGTTTATCTGCAAACAAACATCCCAATCAGTGACTGGCAACGTCAGCCTAAACAAGCACTGGCACATAATCCCAATCAGCAGTGGCATGCATTGACAATTATGCCGGATCGTCCATGGCTGCATGCGCGTATTGCTCAGCGTTTAGATCTCATGTGGAATGAAGGGCTGGTAGCTGAAGTGATTGGCTTACTCGAAAAGTATCCGCTTACGCCTAATATGCCTGCTATGCGCTGTGTTGGTTATCGACAGGTATTAGAGTATCTGGTTCATATTAATCATCCAATATTTGAGTTATCGCATTTGGACAAAGCCCAGTTTTATGAAGCTTTTGGAAAGCATGAAGGTGGGATTGATGGCAAAGAAATACAAGAAAGTGGCCTTCAATCGACTGCTCAACCAAGCATGCTCAACCATGAGACCGAGGCGCTTGCTTGTCAGGAAATGCAAAATAAGGCATTATATGCTACAAGGCAGCTAGCAAAACGTCAATACACATGGCTGCGAAAAGTCATGCAATTGCCCAATGTTTCAGGAGAGAAGGTGGTAGGGTCTGAAAGTGAGACTGATTCTGCTAGCAGTCATATGATATTACAAACATTTGAGACGATGGCTCAAGCAAGAGAGTATCTATCTTAAAATACACGCACACTTAACACAATTAGTTTCAAAAATTAGCATAGATAGCTGTTATAATTTAGATCTGTTAAATCAAGCTGCTAGGTACTATTACCGCTACCATTAATTGACTTTTGTGCATAAAAGCATTATTGAAACAACTAGTTACTTATTTATTTACAATAATAGTGTATTCGCGATAAAGTGGAATCACTTAAGAACAACGAATATTTATTTAGATACGTTTTATAAAGAAAATATTTTATTGTATCTACCTTTTAGCCATTATAATTAAATTAACACTTAAAATAATTGGCCCCCAAAACATAATTATATAATATTTAGGAGAGATTTCATGTCAAAAGGACAAACTTTACAAGATCCGTTCTTGAACTCGCTGCGTAAAGATCGCATTCCTGTCTCTATTTTTTTGGTCAATGGTATTAAATTACAAGGCCAAATTGAATCATTCGATCAATATGTCGTACTCCTGAAAAACACAGTGAGTCAAATGGTCTATAAACATGCTATCTCAACAGTGGTGCCAGCGCGCAACCCACGTAGTAGCACAACGGCAGGCGCGAGTGCTCAACCTCAAAGCGCCGCGCCAACTGGCTATCAAGGCGGTGGATTTGAGCGTGGTAGCAACCCTGCTGCTGGCAGTTTTGAAGAACGTGGCTTTGCATCAAGTCGTAGCGGATTTAACCGTGGCGGATTTAGCCAAGGTCAAGATCGTGGTTTTGAACGCGGTAGCTTTGGTCAAGGTCAGGAGCGCGGATTTGAACGCGGAGGCTTTGGTCAGGACCGTGGTTTTGAGAATCCAGCAGACCATGCAGGTTTTGAAGATAAGCCAAACGATGGTTCTAATGACAGCAACAGCTAAATCATAGTACTAGGGTCTGTTGAACATTCAAATGTGGTGCTGGCAGTCACTATTTTTTAGACAATATGCAGTGAAATTTTTGACGCCTAGTCATTCTAGGTTAAACAATTTCGCCATATATTGGCAGAAAATAGTACTGCCCTGAAAGGCTGATGCTAAAATCCCCCCAAACGTTGTTGCAATCCTAGTTAAGGTCTCGACATTATCGTCGGCTTGCGCCTAGTTTGGTGCAATTTTAGCAATCAGCAGCCCTAATATTTGAATGTTCAACAGACCCTAATCTAGCATGTTGTTTGAAGACAAATTATTGAGACATAGTGTATTCGTTTAAAACCTGCTTATATAGTGGGTTTTTTTTGTATAGATATTATGCTTGCTGTTCAGCACTAAGTACTAAGCACTAAGTACTAAGCACTAAGGATTGTATTGTTATAGATTTTGTAGACCATTACTAATATGAAACATAGTGTAGTAAAATACGGTATTGGTTCACTATAAAAATAGAGCAGATTCATGAATAATACTGAAAATAACCTGACCCATAAGCAATTTATTACCACTGCAATTGAGGCAATTCATACTGAGATATCTGCGCTGGCACTGCTAACAGAACAGATTGATGATAGGTTTGCGCAAGCGTGTGACATTATTCTGGCTTGTAAGGGTCGAGTGGTGGTAACAGGCATGGGTAAGTCTGGATTGATTGGCCGCAAAATAGCAGCGACCTTTGCATCAACGGGTACGCCTGCTTTTTTTATGCATCCTGGTGAAGCAGGGCATGGCGATTTGGGTATGTTAGTAAAAGGTGATGTGTTACTTGCTATCTCTAACTCGGGTGAGTCAGATGAAATCAAGATGCTACTGCCAGTTGTCAAACATCTGAAGATTCCTCTCATCAGTATCAGCCGTGATAAGCGCGGTATGTTGCCACGAGCGGCTGACATTGTATTGACACTTGGTCATTCGCAGGAGGCTTGCCCGCTGAATCTAGCACCTACCTCCAGTACCACGGCTACTCTGGCGCTCGGAGATGCGCTAGCAGTTGCTCTAGTACATGCGCGCAATTTCACTTCTGAAGATTTTGCCTTATCGCATCCAGCTGGTGCGCTGGGTCGTCAGCTATTGACGCGTGTCGAAGACTTGATGCATACCAAATCAGAAGATTTGCCCTTGATTCATCAGCAAGCCCCATTACAACAAGCTTTATTTACCATGTCTGCTGGGCGCTTGGGTATGACGGTAGTGACTGATAATGATAGCAAAGTCGTTGGCGTTTTCACAGATGGCGATTTGCGTCGAGGGTTAGAAAAAGGCATTGATCTACAAACGCCAATGGGTGAACTGATGGTCAGCAATCCACGCCATATCAGCAAAACCATGCGGGCCTCAGACGCGTTGAGTGTCATGAATGAAAGTGGTATTAGTCAATTGTTGATTATCGATGAAGAAGATCGTTTAGAAGCCATTATCACTGTTCATGATTTGTTGCAAGCTGGTGTCAAATAAGGTTTGTGAGTCATTGTTAAAATAATTATATAAAATAACGCTTAGAAAATAGACGTTAAAAAGAGACAAATAATGCAAGACTTAATACAGAAAGCCGGACAAGTAAAGCTATTGGTTATGGATGTTGATGGTATTTTATCCAATGGTCAAATTATCTATGACGCCAATGGTATCGAGACCAAAGCGTTTTCAGTGCATGACGGCGTGGGTGTTAAATCTCTAGCGCGTTACGGTATCTTGACAGCCATTATTACAGGTCGTAGTAGTGCGATGGTAGATAAACGCGCAGCAGAAATCGGCGTCAACTATGTGGTGCAAGGGCGCGATGATAAACTGATTGCGCTAAATGAGCTGCTGTCTTCTCTTGATCCTGCACTTAATATCACAGCTGCTGACTGTGCCTATATGGGTGATGATTTACCAGATATTAAAGCAATGCAGACGGTCGGATTTGCGGCCACCGTGCCTAATGCGCATGCCGAAGTCATCAAGCGTAGTGATATGGTGACGACTCGTGCAGGGGGTACTGGTGCGGTACGCGAGGTTTGTGATCTTATCTTAAAAGGTCATGGACATTATCAAGACTTTATCGCGCACTATACGCTTGATGAGGCTCAAACTCAGGATAAATCGTCGTGAATACACGTGTCTTAATTGTATTAGCATTAATTATCACCGGTATTGCTGGCTGGTTCTTTCGGCAGCAAGGCGACGTCACGCCGCCTGTTAATATCGAAACGACAGATGTCGATTATGAAGCCACCGAGATCAAGGCCGTACAGACGAATGAGCAAGGCGAAACCGAATACGAGCTTACTGCCGAGTCTTTAACGCATAACCCTGTGACCAATCAAGATGAAATGTCAGGCATTACCATGAATTGGGAGCCATCTACAGATCAACGCTATCGTATTCAAGCGGGTAGTGCAGCCATCAGTCAACAGACAGGTGAGCTGAGCTTGTCAGATGGATTTTCACTGATTAGCGAAGGCAATAAAAGCTCACCTGACATTGAGCCAATAAAAGTGACTGGCAGTACGCTAAAAGGCAATACGCAGTCAGGAAAAGTGTATAGCGATGCGCCTGTACAGATTGAACAAGGCATGAATCGGTTTGAAGCTTCTAATATGACCGCCAATCTTGAGACGGGTGAATATGAATTTGGCCAAGTTGCTGTTGCTTTTTCTCCAGCTGAACGCCAAGACAAAGCATTGTTTTGATCTAAAGTTTTCCTATTCACGGTGTCAAAAAATAGCAGCTAGCATAAAGTTTGCAAATCCCACCACCCATTATGAAACGAGTTATTTATATGAAACTTAAATTTTTGCCTACTTTACGCCCATTATCGACCTGCTTTAGTCAAGTATCGCTTGGCTTACATAAATTGCGCGCTTTGCCAATGGTTATGCTATTGGCGCTACCGCTATATAGCCATGCGTTGCCATCAGATTCCAATCAGCAGATTAAATTGCTAGCGGACAAAGCCACTTATAGTGAGCGTACAGGCGTGACCAGTTATGCAGGCAATGTCATTATTACTCAGGGCACCTTCAAGATGACGGCTGATAATATCACAGTCAACCTCTCTCAGCAGCGCAGCATCAATTCAGCGGTAGCAACAGGTCGTCCAGCCACGATGCAGCAAGTGGTCACACCAGAAAAAGGCATAGCAAAAGGTCAAGCAAATAAAATTGATTATAATGCAGTGTCTGGAATCATCACATTAACAGGGAATGCCAAGCTGGTTCAGAATGGCGCCAGTTTCGCTGGTAATGTCATCCGCTATAGCCTAAAAGCAGGTGATGTCGAAGCAACCGCTGGCGGTAATCAGCGTGTCGAATTGGTATTCCCGCCTAATAATGGTACGAACCAAAGTGGCGTGCGCTAATCAAAGCAAACAAACGGCAAGTCGCAAGCTGTAAATAGGCAAATACGTCTTTAGCAATGCTTAAATTTTGTGAAAGTAAGAGTAAGTTATGAGCGATAATAAAAATATAGACCTGTCGGCATCAAATACCAATACGGCGCCAGTCGCTCGATTGACTATGCAAAATTTGGGCAAACGCTATGGTAAGCGTTGGGTCGTTAAAGATGTCTCGTTTTCTGTCGAGCAAGGGCAAGTTGTCGGATTATTAGGCCCTAATGGCGCTGGCAAGACGACCAGTTTTTATATGGTGGTGGGACTGGTCAATATGGATAAAGGCCGTGTTACTTTAGGAAAAATGGACCTGTCTAAATATGCAATGCATGAGCGCGCTCGTGCGGGCATTGGCTATTTACCACAAGAAGCATCAATCTTTCGTAAATTGTCTATTGAAGACAATATCTTGGCTATCCTGCAGACTCGTACAAAGTTAAGTAAAGCTGAACAACAGCAAGAGCTTGAAAAGCTGATTGGTGAGTTTCATTTGGAGCATGTGCGCAAGTCTCAGGGTATGAGTGTGTCAGGCGGTGAGCGTCGTCGTTGCGAGATTGCGCGTGCATTGGCCGCTGATCCTAAGTTTATCTTATTGGATGAGCCGTTCGCAGGAGTCGATCCGATCTCCGTTGGTGATATCAAAGACGTTATTTTGACGTTAAAGAACCGCGGTATTGGCGTTTTGATTACCGATCATAATGTCCGAGATACATTGGCTATTTGTGAAAAGGCTTATATCGTCTCAGAAGGCGCTATCATTGCAGAAGGTACCTCCGCTGAAGTCTTAGAAAACGAGTTAGTAAAATCTGTCTATCTAGGTAAAGATTTCCAAGTATAAGTTAGGATCTGAACAAGCCTACTATCTTATACCCATGTTGATAGCTGGCTAGATTTTCTCGATAAAATCGATAGGCCAGCTGCTACTAGATATATTTGAACATCATCTATACCTAGAGCATGTCCTCAATTCCATCAATCGTCATTTAAATGAGCTAAAAATGGCTAAATTTTGCTAAACAGTGTCAAGCATTTGGTAAATATCTCGATATTATTTGCATTATTTTTCTTTTGTGACGACAATTTATCTCATTTTTACCACTATTTTTAAAATGAGAATAGGCCTTAATATCATCCTTTCTGAACAGCACAGCTTGCAAAATAAATGGCTGGTTTATCATAACAAACGTTTTTAAGTTAACGCTCATGAAGCGTGACAATACTCTATTCATTATTCTCGATTGATCATCTGAATAAGGCTCATAAGCTATGGCAAAAAATAAAAGCAGCTATGTCTGTCAGCATTGCGGCGCGCATTTTGGTAAATGGGCAGGGCAGTGTACAGATTGCAGTGAATGGAATAGCTTGGTCGAAGCACCAAATGTCAGTATGCCCCATCATAATAAAAGCACTGCCAAACCCAATAGTGCCCGAGCCGCTACTCGTGGTACCAGTGCGCCAGCTGGTAATTATTCTGGCACACATAGTGCCGTCATGCCACTGAACGCGGTAAACGTGACGCTAGACACACGCTTACCAACAGGCATTAGTGAGTTTGATCGCGTGCTCGGTGGTGGGTTGGTGGCGGGCTCCGTGGTGTTAATCGGTGGTGATCCGGGTATTGGTAAGTCAACTATTTTGTTGCAGACAGCGACCAATATGGCACGAGCAGACTCATTGGCAGGTAGTGCGCTGTATGTGACGGGTGAAGAGTCGCTGGCGCAGGTAGCCATGCGAGCCAAGCGCTTAGATTTGCCCGCTGATAGACTGCGCGTACTCGCTGAGACTAATGTAGAAACCATTTGTGCCGCATTGACCCAAGAACAGCCTGCCATCGCTATTATTGATTCTATTCAGACCATTTATACGGACGCTATCAACTCTGCGCCAGGCGGTGTCAGTCAGATTCGAGAGTCTGCGGCTATTTTGACGCGTTATGCCAAGCAAACGGGTACAGCGCTGTTTCTAGTGGGGCATGTAACCAAAGAAGGCACGCTAGCTGGTCCGCGTGTGCTTGAGCATATGGTTGATACGGTACTCTACTTTGAAGGTCAGTCAGATTCTCGTTTTCGGATGATCCGCGCGGTCAAAAATCGTTTTGGGGCGGTTAACGAGTTAGGTATCTTTGGTATGACTGATATGGGACTCAAAGAAGTCGCCAACCCATCAGCGATATTTTTAAGTCGCTATGACAAGCCTGTTGCTGGATCTGTGGTCATGGTCAGTCGTGAAGGCACTAGACCTTTATTGGTGGAAGTGCAGGCATTAGTAGATGACTCACAAGGCTCGCCTAGACGGATGGCGTTGGGGTTGGATTTTCAGCGTTTGTCCATGCTACTAGCAGTCATGCATCGTCACGGTGGTATTCATACCAGTGGACAAGATGTCTACGTCAATGTCGTCGGCGGCGTCAAGGTCATCGAAACAGGGTCTGACTTAGCCGTATTGTTGGCTTGCGCTTCCAGCATTAAAGAAAGAGCATTACCATCGTCATTAGCGGTCTTTGGTGAAGTAGGACTCTCTGGTGAAATTCGCCCTGTACCTAATGGGCAAGAGCGTTTAAAAGAAGCAATGAAACATGGATTTAAACATGCCATCATTCCAAAGGCCAATGCGCCTGCTAAGGATGCGCCTCAGTTTAAAGGTATCAATGTGATTGCTGTTGAGCGGCTTGATGATGCCATCGAAAGTGCATTTGAGCTGTAAAGTATTCAAAATTTATCATACTTTGTGCCAAATAGTTAAGTCGATATAGACTTTGACTCTTTGAAATTATCAACGAAAGCTATTAATAAAAAGCATCAATCAAAACCATAAAAAAGCGCCTAGCTGATTATTAGCTAGGCGCTTTTTACGTTAAATTCAGATAGGCTATGATGTCAGAACTATGGCCCTGAGACACGCTCGATAGAGACATTGCCCACGCCTTTGCTCGTAATACCGAGTTTTTTGGCAGCACCATAAGACAAATCTAACACACGGTTACCATGAAATGGGCCACGATCATTGACTTTTACCACGACGCTTTTGCCATTGGTCTTATTGGTGACTTTAACATAGCAGTTTAAAGGTAATGAACGATGCGCTGCCGTCAAACCATTCATATCGAATGTTTCACCACTGGCTGTCTTGCGACCATGAAACTTACGGCCATACCAAGAGGCTAGGCCTGTTTGCTTAAATTTGCTGACCGAATTAGAGGCGACAGCTGTCAGGCGCTCTAATACATCCTCATTATTCGTCACTTGAGAAGTATCATTGGCTAACAATGAACTACTAAGCGCCAATGACGTAGGCTGACGTGCTGATTTTACCAAACTTGATGCGCCATCATGTTGACGGCTAAGCTCACCAAGTACACGATCAATGTGGGAGGCGTTATCTTGCGAAATCATCGCAAGTGTGGTTTTTGCTTCTACAGCATTTGCACTTGTAGCGACTGTAGAGCCAGCAAAAAAAACGGCTGACAGTGTAAGTAAACCAGATAAACGCTTATTCATAAATACCTCTATAACTTATACACCAAGACCTAACTCTAAAAATTTTAGATTGAGTGAGGCATTATTAGACCAATCTAACAATGTTTCAAACTCTAGAGCATTCGCATTAATCTATTGTTTTGATAGTGATTAATGAATGACTCTTATAGATCTTAATATATGGTAATTTTTCATTTCATTATCATAAATACGTAATGGAAATAATAACCAACGTTGTTTATGACATGCTCAAATGATAGTCAGCGATATTCATTGAATACAAAGCCAAAAATCTAAGGCTGAGTATCAATGTCGCTATATGTCGTATTTACATGATGTCTGATATACAAACTTTTTTAGAATGCTACGTTAATAAAAGATTTAAAGGATATCGCGTATCGCTTTGTTATTAAACCGTTAATTAAGTAGTGTATTTGAAAGCTTGGAATCTACAAGATGCTAACTATACGGCTAGGCTACAACCTAAATATAATTAAATGCAAAGTTTATTAGTAGCTATGTACGGGTTATGTATCAACGTACAGTAAACCGAGGTTAACGCAATTTTTTGTAAAAAACAAGGAATAAAATATTTCTGTACTTGCAGAGAATAGGTCGGAATTAAAAATAGCACTTAGTTACGGATAGACATAATGAGTGTTATAACCGCTTATTATGTCTGGTTTGTAACTATTGTGAATACCGATATCATCCTACGTTGCATCCATTATTCCGATTTATGCGTATGGATAGACATCAATAAGCCAAATCCTGCCATTAAAGTCACGATGGCCGTACCACCATAGCTAATGAACGGTAGAGGGACACCTACCACTGGCAAAATCCCGCCAACCATACCGACATTGACGAATATATACACAAAGAAAGACATGGCAATCGCACCAGCGAGCAGCCTGCTATAGACGTCAGGATGAGTGAGAGCAATATACAAGGCACGTGATAAAAGGCAGAAGTAGATAAACATTAGCAACATCACCCCGAGCAAACCAAACTCTTCGGAGAAAGCGGCAATGATAAAGTCAGTATGGCCTTCTGGTAAGAAGTGCAGATGTGACTGTGTGCCTTCTAAATAGCCTTTTCCAGTGAGACCACCAGAACCAATGGCGGTTTTTGACTGAATGATGTTCCAGCCCGCACCCTGTACATCTGCTTCAGGGTTCAGTAGTGTCAATACACGCGTACGCTGGTAGTCATGAAGTAAAAAGTTCCAAGCGAAAGCAATAAATGGTATGGCTAAAATCACAGCGGCCGAAATTAAACGCCAAGAGAGGCCCGCCAAAAAAAGCACAAATATCCCACTAGCAGCGACCAGCAGTGAGGTACCCAGATCAGGTTCTTTAGCGATCAATAGAACAGGGACAATAATCAATGCCAAAGTAATCGCAATACTGGATGCCGAAGGCGGCAGATCACGCTTGGACAAAAACCAAGCGCACATCATTGGCATACCGAGCTTCATAAATTCCGAAGGCTGCACACTGCCAAACCCAGGTAAGTTAATCCAGCGCTGAGCACCCATACGCACTTCACCGATGATATCTACCAATATCAATAATATGAGCCCTAGCACATAAAATATGGGCGTAAAAGTACGATACAAGCTGGGCGGTATTTGTGCCATGATGAACATCACTGTGAATGCCACACCGTAGCTGACCATTTGACGGATGACCATGCCGATATCTTGGCTGGAAGCACTATAGAGAATCGTCAAGCCAATACAGCAAACCGTCAATAGCAGCAAGGTCAACCATGGGTCGATATGGATACGTTGCCATAGTGTCGGGGCATTACCTTGACCTAAATGATGGCTCTGACGTGAAAAACGATATTGCGGGTTAGAAGACATAGGCAGAATTTGGCTAACAATTGATGTAGGAGAGAGAGGCGAGTTAAAAATATCTCATCGTAAACAGAGAATGAGAAAAGGTATAAAATATTAGGGCGTGTCATCAATTAGTATATTGATGACATGTCCTAACTCTAATAAGAGCGTGTTAGCAAATAACAAGTGCATGATTAACACACAAGTAATAAAGTCACGTAATTATAAAAAAGATAGGGATAAGTGTTAATTATGAATATCGCACCTAAAATCAGAAGCGATAGTTTAGCCTGCTTGTTGAAAATTTGATAGTATCGATAAAACGTTTTTAGCGGTAGTGTATTGCAATGATAAAATCAAACATCCATGCCTATAGGCAAATTTGCCAGCCTATTATCACACTTATCCTGTGTGCCAGTAGTGTCAGTGTTCATGCCGCTATTATCAGTGACGATAGTGAGCGCCGTATTCAAGTGCGTCAGGGTAATAGTACAAACGATAACAGTAATCCTTATATCACACCTTCTACCCATGGCTCAAACTCACGACCGGGTGTCACCATGTCGAGTGGCGACAGTATGCAAAGTTTGATTGCCCAAAAACAGCGTAATTTTGACATTGATGCCAGTTTGTCCATTGAAGAAAACAAACGTGTGAATGTGCTGAGACGTGCTGCTACTTATAGTACATCAAACAATACCTATAATGGCGCTTATAAAGACGCTATGAACATGGATTTTAATACGTGGTTAAATAGCAATAGCTACCGTGCTAAGCAAATAGCAGAGTATGAACGTTATCTCAGCTCACGAATAGGGGCACAAAATGTGCCGCCATTGTCTCAGTTACTCACAACTGCGCGTAGCTGGAACAAATGTGGATATGAGCCTTATCAGCTACCACCGCAAGAGTTATGGTCTAATATTGTACCAACCTTGCGTCTTTATAGTGAGTTGAAAAACCAAGGGGTTTTGCCGCTCAGTAGTGAGATACGTTCGGTATATCGCAATCCTGGATTGAATGACTGTGCAGGCGGTGCTGATGGTAGTAAACACATGAATGCGAGCGCTATAGATATTTGGGTGCCAGAGTACGAAGACAATTTATGGCGTTTGAGCACCATGCAGGATGGGTTGTGTCAGTTTTGGCAATATCAGGGTCAGCCTCACAATTTTGGCTTGGGTTTATACGCAACAGGCGCTATTCATTTAGATACTGACGGCCATCGAAAATGGGGATTCAATCACGCTAGTAGTAGCTCTTCTTGCCGTTATTAAGCGGCTCGTCAATCATTAAAAGTGTGAGCGGGCATAGATTTGCTATCATACACATGCACATTTATATCCTTATCGTCCATATAAGAAAAGCCCACGTTTACTTTAAGCGAAATTTATGAAAAACCAGCGCTCAGTAATAGCACACTACAATAAGTCAGATAAAAATAAGCAAAGCCCACGGCATGCGAACTATCAGCGTGGTACTTTGTTTATTTCGATACTTATGTCCATACTAATGATCAGTGCTTGTGGTACAGAGCTGTCTTCTGATGACAGTGTCTTGGTAACGGACAAATCTGCGATAGAGTCTGATAGACATATACAGAGCTCTAAAAACATAGAAGAAGGTATTAGAAACTCTTACGCTCGTCTGGCATCCAAACGTTCAGATGTTTGTCCAAAATTGATACAAGAAGAGGTGGATAGTCAGGTCGTTGAACGTATATCAGAAGTCATGGTGAACGACTACTGTGATTATTTTTTATACCCGCGTGATGGTCAATATATTTCGGTTAGCCTCAACGACAGTCAAATTGAAGCACTGTTAATCGTGCCCACGTTACATAATTTTGCCAATGGCAATTATCAGGTAACGTCTTATGATAAGCATATTATTCGACTGAGCTATAATGGCGCAATGTATAAACCTGAGCAGTTTGTGTATGATGTTGCCTTGAGTATTTCGGATAATGAGTATTCTTAACGCTGTGGTTGATGATTTTTACGCTACAACAGGTAGGATGAGTGGTGTTAAGGTTGTCTGTTACCACTCATCATACGTTTACTCAACTTGTATCACTCACTGCTATCAAGCTGCCCTAAGGTGTTATTTTTTACTGCGCTTTTTTGAAGGTGTTTTTTCTTTCCAAGGATCATCCTGCCCAACGGTCACGATCAAAAAATTATTAGGCTTTAGCGTATCACGCATGGTCTGATTGACTTCTGAAAGCGTGACTTGATCAATACGATTGGTGTAGTCAGCTAAGTAGTTATTTGGTAGCTGATAAAAATTCATCACTCCCAATAAACCATTAATCCCTGCATTACTCGCAAAGCCCATCGGAAAGCTATTTTTAAGATTGTCCGTCGTTAGGCGCATCTCAGTGCTGGTGATACCGTTGTCCAAAGTATCGTTGATGACTTCTAGACTGGCATCAATAGCCGCTCGAGCCTTGTCATTACGGGTCGAAAATCCAATTTGATAAGGGCCTTTCGCGAGCATGGGGTTCATCGATCCTGAAATACCATAGGTATAGCCAAGATTTTGTCTGATTTCAGTCATGAGTCGCGCGCTAAAACCGCCGCCTGCTAATACTTCATTGCCGACAGAAAAATTGGTTTGTTTTTGCTGCGATGGGGTATCAGTGGCGCGTTTATCTCCCAATTGTCCCATGAGTACGGTGGTTTGAGTGCTTGGGAATGGGATATGAATGTGCTTGGGTTGGCTCAGTGGTTTTGGTTCAGGCAGTTCAGCTGCAGGTTGACCCATTGGCAACTCGCTGGTGATATCCTCAGCCAATTTTTTTGCTTGTTCCAATGTCAGATTGCCTGTCAAAGAAATAGAAGCATTTGCCGCGACCAAATAGCGATTTTTAAAATCTATCAGTTGTTGCTTTTCAATAGTAGGGACACTGTCAAGCGTACCTACTGATGGATGAGCGTAAGGGTGTTCACCATATAGAGCATCATTAAACGCGATGCTAGCAAGGCTGTTTGGGTCTTGTTTTTGCTGTTGTAAGCCAACCAGTAGCCGCGCTTTATTGCGGGCGAGGATTTCGTCATTGAACGTAGGCTCGCTCACCATCTGTGTCATCAAATCGATGGCTGGTAAAAGGTGTTTATCGTCCGATAAGCTGCGTAGCGAGACAATGAACATATCCTTATAGGCACCACTACTCAGATTGATGCCCAAGGTTTCAACGGCTCGGGTGAATGCATTTTCATCTAGGCTTGTTGAGCCTTGTTCGAGCATCGTCGCGGTCATATTGGCAATGCCAAAACCATCTTTTTTGATACTACCATCACGCGCACTGCCAGCATTAAAACGTAAATCCACATCGACAATTGGTAGTGCTGCCGCTTGTACAAACAAGACAGGTACGCCAGCTTTGGTTTTAAATGATTGAATCGTTGGCACCGTCACTTTTAAAGGCTTGGCATCTTGAATACTGGAAAGCTTAGATAAGGCGGCGATTGGCGCACTTGTATCAACTACGGCAGGTGCACGGTAATCTTCAGCGCCTGCGGTGTCGGCTTGGGCTGTCATCGTCAATGTCGTTAGACCTAATAGTATGCCAACGCGAAGAGGCGATGGCTGTTTCTTTGTGGGGTGAGCTAATGGCATTAAGTTGCATGCATTTTTGTTATTTTGCAATAAATCATTATTCTGAGTCATGGTTTTCTTCTTATGAATAAGGTCTTTATAAGTGGCGCTTATATTAAATAGATGATGAGGATACGCCCCAATACAGCATTATCATTTCTCTGTCTTGGCGGAATCTTTAGGGGGTACAACATGCATCACTGTCAAATTGTCCTTGACCAGATATTTTTTGCTGGCCGCTTGTATGTCAGCTATCGTGACGCTGTCCAGTTTCGTGGGTAGTTCGGCCAGCAACTGGTCATCCAGACCGATAGACTGTAATGAGCCAATCATACGTGCTTGACCCTCCATGCTGTCTTGCGCATAGACGAGGCCTGTCACTGTATTGGTTTTGGCACGGCTGATTTCATCGGTAGCTATGGGATCCGTTTTAAGATTTTCTATTTCTAAAGTGATGGCTTGCTGTGCCTGCGCTAAGCTGACACCTTCACGCGGCGTTGCTTGTATCAAAAACAGCCCATCACCGCGATCTAGCAAGTCATATGAAGTACCGACCGTGGTCAGTAGACCTTGCTCGCGTATCAGGCGGCTCTCTAGGCGCGCTGATAGACCACCATCGAGTACGTCTTGGGCAAGTGAGAGTGCATAAGCCTGTTTTTCGTTGCTTGTGCCTGCCGTGACAAGGCTAGGGACGTTGTAACCCATCAGTAGCACTGGCACTTGTACCGCCTGCTCAGAGTCTACTTGCTGATAGCCACGAAAACCTTTTTGACTAACGGTAGGGCGTGTGGGTAAGTCGCTTGGTTTCAAATCACCAAAGTAACGTTTGACTTGGGCCAATACTTCTTTGGGTTCAACATCACCGACGATAACCAAAGTGGCATTGTTTGGTGCATACCATGTCTTATACCACTCTATTAAATCTGCGAGTGAAATGGATGCAAGTTCGTCCATCGGACCAATGACGGATTCACCTTTTGGGCTATCAGGCAATGCGAGTAAACGAAAAGACTCATAAGCTTTGGCAAGCGGATTGTCATCAGTACGCTGACGGCGCTCTTCCATGACCACTTGGTGCTCTTTGGCAAATTCTTTGTCATTGAAGATAAGGTGCTTCATGCGATCTGCTTCAAGCTCTAGTGCTAAAGGAAAGCGGTTGGCAGGGAACAGCTCGTAGTAACCCGTATAATCGTAACTGGTAAAGGCATTGTTGACCCCGCCAAACTTGGTAATCAAACGTTCATAATCATCGCTTGAAACATCAGCCGTACCTTTAAACATCATGTGCTCAAGAAGATGAGAGATACCACCTTTATCAAGTGGCTCATCTACGGAGCCTACTCGATACCAAATCTGTGTCATGACCACTGGGGCGCGATGGTCTTCTTTTACCACTATCTTTAGACCGTTTTCTAATTGATATTCGTGTCGACCTGACAGATCCATGGTTAGTGCTGATGATTGCTGAATATCTTGACCTGCTGTATTTTGATTTAAGGTATCTTGTGCTGCTGGGTTTTGAGTAGCCGACACCGGATTGGTATTGATTGTATGGGTCTGACACGCGGCAAGAGTCGTTGCCATTGCTAGGGCACAGGCAGCACGTAGTGAAATAGTAGGCAGTGATAAAGACAATGATAAAGGCAGTGGCATGGTAAGTTCTACTTATATAAAATGGCAACTGGTAAACGAATGAGTGTATATGTCACTTTCAATTCAATCGATAGAAAGCGTTATAAAGATTTATGCGCCCCAACCATCACACTGGCAGTTGGCTTAAATTCTTGGGTGGTACTACAGCCAGTTGCAGATAGTGCAAATGTCGTGAGTAATAACGCGGCGCTGATAGTGATGACTTTTTTATCGTGTGTTTTATGAGTATTAGATCGTAAAAACATAGATGATTCCTAAATATAATAGTCGAACAAGCAGGGATGAAATAGTTTAGGGTTCAGACTGAGGACAAGGCCTAGTATGTTTTGGTATCAGACTTGTTCTAGGATAAACTTTGGTAGAGTAGGCGAAGTTTAGCATGCGTAAGGTCAGATTTTTGTGTCCAAATCTTAAGCGAAACTTTCTTCACCAATTACATTACCTTCCAAACGAATAAGTTTTGACGATAGTCTATGATGGTAAGGGCTGAGCGCCACTCGAATTATGATAAACTAGGTTGAAAATTGTCTGTCATGCCGATGATAAAAACATGATGACATATAAATCCATTTAAAATAATCAAATAACTGATAGTGATAACTTTTAGGGCAAGCTTATGAATAACCCAAACAATAGCGGTCGTGTGGTCATCAATCTCGATGGCGATCTAGATGACTTGGACGACGATGATATTACCTTACCCAGTCTGCCAGCGCAATCTGTGCCCATTATCGATGAGACTGAGACTGAGATAAAAACTGTAGACGCACAAAAAGTCAGCACAGCAAATAAAGAGGTATCCAGTGCCGATGCAGCAGATAACATTGCTTTGGCCACACCAATCGTTATGACAGAAGAGCATAACGTACCTAAAAGTTCATCTGAAAGTTTTTCTCGTGCCAAAGAAACAGAAACGACGAGTAAATCCAATACGGCATCAACCATTCCGACGATGCCATTGCAGGAGCAATTGGGAGACCGTCCAAGTGTGAGCCCCGTTGCCAATAACAGTGCGCAAGCAGCAGAGTCATCAGAGACTGAAGACAGTAAGAAAAAAGGCAGTTGGTTTAATCGTATGAAGACGGGACTGAGTAAGTCACGCAAAAATCTGGCCGAAGGTATGGTCAGTATCTTGATCGGTGGCAAAGAGATCGATGATGAGCTGTTAGAAGAGGTCGAAGATCAGCTATTGGTCGCTGATATCGGGGTAAATGCAACCAACCGTATCATTAAGAGCTTAACTGAGCAGACAGCCCGTGGTGACTTGATTTATGCACATTCCTTATATAAAGCTTTGCAAAGCGAATTGGTTGATATCCTAACGCCAAAAGTTGAGCCGCTGGTGATTGATACCAGCAAAAAACCGTTTGTCATATTAGTGGTGGGCGTCAATGGCGTGGGTAAAACCACCACGATTGGTAAGCTGGCCAAACGCTTACAAGGTGAAGGCAAATCAGTCATGCTAGCTGCTGGCGATACGTTCCGTGCGGCAGCCACTGAGCAGCTGCAAATTTGGGGTGAGCGCAATAACATACCAGTCGTAGCACAAGGTCATGGCTCTGATAGCGCCTCTGTCATCTTTGATGCCATGCAGTCTGCCAAAGCAAAAAACATCGATGTACTAATAGCCGATACCGCTGGACGTCTGCAGAACAAAACACATCTGATGGCAGAACTAGAAAAAGTGGTACGTGTCATGCGTAAAGCCGATCCAAGCGCCCCGCACGAAGGCATGATTGTGCTTGATGCTGGCACAGGTCAAAATGCGATTAACCAAGTAGAGTTATTTAATAAAATCGTACCATTGACCGGTATTACGATTACCAAATTAGATGGTACGGCGAAAGGTGGCGTAGTCTTTAATATTGCTGAGACAACGGACGTGCCTATTCGCTATATTGGTGTGGGTGAGTCGATTGATGACTTACGTGCCTTTAGTCCAAAGCAATTTGTCGCTGCCTTGTTTGAGACCGATGATAAAGAATAAAATAGCCTATTTTTAGCTGGTAAATAATTTTTAAAACAATTTGGAAGTAGACGCTATGATAGTTACCACAGCAGCCTTTGGGTTACATCGATTAACACTGATTGCTCGTGTCAATGAGCATGGTCAACCTATGCTTGTTGAAGCCAACTGGCTGTTGGCAGGTAACTCATGGCATAACTCAAAATCTGTACCTAAACTTAAAAAGCACTATGGCCTAATAGATGAAGACTTTACCTTTATAGATAAAAATAGCCTAAGCATTTCTGATAGAACGCAGGCTCTCTTGCTGACTGCCATCGAGCAAATCAATGAATACATTAGTGGCGAACGCAAAGATTTTGATTTGCCTTTGGATATGTCTTTAGGAACAGAGTTTCAGCAGAGAGTATGGAGAGGGTTGCAAACAATACCTCATGGCGAAACGATCAGCTATGCCACATTGGCAAAGCGTGTTGATAATCCAAAAGGGTTTCGTGCGGTCGCACAGGCCAATGGCAAAAATCCTTTTAGCATTATCGTGCCTTGCCATCGAGTCATTGCTAGCGATGGCAAGCTTGGTGGCTATACAGGCGGGCTAGATAAAAAAGAGTATTTACTAGCACTAGAAGGGGTTAAGTGTAAGCCTTGATTGGTAGTGTCTACTTATTTATTGAGAAGCCAAGCGTTTTAAATAGCGTTTGGTTTTTTTTATTGGACTTTAAACGAGTGCTATTTATTTTAAAACTATAATTAAAAAGGGAAGAGTGATGGATAATTCAGAAAAGTATTTCTCAGTGATGATATGTATGGTAATGAAATAGATGATTTAGTTTATAAATCTACCGTTGTGGGTAATTTTTTGACTACCTCTAATCACCCTATAAAAGTAATCGGTAGCGGTAAACCTAATAAAGGACTCGTACGCGATATTGATTTTCATAAAGAGCCTTGCTGGAAGTGAGTCGATGAGTTAGATCATTACGATATCGTAGTCAACGCAGATGGTATTCTGTTTTATGTTAAGAAAGTTCAGCCTATCTACCAGTTTGTAAAAGAAAATGCACACATCAATCCTGATTATTATTGGTACTCAGGTACATATCATCAGAGCGACATAAAAGTGCTTGAAGATATATATTATAGTGAGGATATTGACTATGACCATCCTGAGTATGGCAACCCTGATGAGTTTGAAGACGAATCAACGCCTGCTGAAACCGCGTAGAAATTTGTAGGTGCAATGGCTGAAGGGTGGGTGAGAGAGATAAATCCTTATCATGAAAATGGTTTCTTTGGTGAGATACAGAATAAAAATAGGGTCGCCCTTGATAACTATTGTAAAGAATATGATGCAAGCTATATACCTTTTGTAGGTATAGTCTATAACTTAGAAGTAGCTAATAATCATACTTATTTTGTAGATCATTCTGGAATTTTAGTACATAACACTATAGTAAATGTTTGAAATAATAGAAAAGGACAACACATGAGCTTCAATGGATTATTTTTATGGGACATCAAAGACGGCGTACCGACCAGCTATAGTGACGCACAGGACATGGAAACGCAGGTATCACACAATGCTTCAAGAAGATGTAATCCTGCCTTCATGGCAGTTGCCAAAGCAGTAGAGCAGTTTACAAAAGAAGCCAAAGCTTACTATGATGATGAAATCCTTAACATGTATAGTGACATGACAGACTGGATGGTCGGCTTTACTGACCCTGTCTTAAGCATTGATCATGCTCCTGAGGAGCTCGCCATTGAGTTTTCTGCGATTATTATCAAAGCAGCGCAAGAGCATAACCTTGTAGTATTGCATCAAGAGATCGAAGTGGTGTTTTTACCTGATGGTACGGTATTAACCGAGAATACCCCCAAGATCTGGATAGATTTTGCTAAGGAGACCTTAGCGGCATGGGCACAACAGCTTGTCACACTCAAACAAGAGAACGAGAACAGAGACACGTTGCCCAGCACCAGCGCTCCCCTAAAAAAACTCATCAACCAAATAGTACGTGCACGGTTAAAGGAAGCGGGTATTACTAAGATAAAAAAACCGGAGCCAACCGTATTTGATGTGGATTGTGGAAGAATCCAGCTAATACTAGCTATGTTTCCAGAGATAGACCATCTTTACAGGATAGAAGAAGGAATAGTGAGAGTTGAGTTTCTTAATTTTATGTATATCTTTATCAATGACTTTAATCCCATAAATAAGGACAAAGCGCAGGATATTGACAATAAAGATAGCAGTAATCTAAGGGACTTCGTCAACTTTAAATTAAGTACAACACCTGAAGCCTTCTATAAAGATGAACACGAGACAATCGTTTATACCTTACTAGAGTATGAAAATGAAATACATCGCTGCGTTGATATGTTTCTATATTTTTATAAAGTTTGTGGTAGCTTACCGATGTTATATGAGATGCTGGTCACCAACAAAGACAGCAAAGAGCTAAGCCTTTATAAACAAGGATATAAATATCGAGGTGTGGATTATGTTCCTGAACCAGATACGCTGTTAGTAATGGCAAAATTAACCAAACAGCCTGATTATGACGAGCTAATACCATACTATCGCCAAGCTTATATTGACTATAGCACTACTATATACTTGAATAAAAAAGAGTCATGGGAGAAAATATCAGAACGAGATCCAAAGTACAAGAAAATAAAATTTCACGAGATGGCAAATCCGCAAGCAACTTTTGAGTTAGAAATTGACAAACTCATTTCTTATTTAGAAACGCTAGATATAGATGCCATATTGAATAAACCGCCCAATAAAGCGCTGGGTTTTTAATAGCACTCGGCTAATTTTCTATTGTAGTGATCGATGAATGTTTAATCACGACACTAAAAATTGATATATTTTAAAATATCAATTTTAATTAAAACTGTGCAAATACTTATGAATTTTAGGAAGCCAAATAGTGTACGCCCAGCACACCCTATAATTAAAACACAATTAACTGATTAAACCTGATTGGGATTGTACGCTCTCAACGCCGCAATACGGTCATCAAGCGTTGGGTGTGAGCGGAATAGGTTTGCAATACTAAAGCCTTGAGTTTGCCCAGACGAGATTGCAAACGCTTTCATACTCTCTGGCATTTGGTCGGGGCGCTGCGCGGAAGGACGTAACGCATTAAGCGCACTGATCATTTTTTCGCGGCTAGCAAGTTTTGCGCCCATTTGATCCGCACGAAATTCACGTAAGCGTGAGAACCACATGACGATGGCAGACGCCAAAAACCCAAGCAGGATATCCATCACGATACTGGTAATGAAGTAACCAATACTTGGTCGATTACTGGTATTTTTGAACACAGTACGATCAACGAAACTACCGATAATGCGTGCAAAGAACATCACAAACGCGTTCACCACGCCTTGAATGAGGGCAAGGGTTACCATATCGCCATTGGCCACATGACCAATCTCATGCGCCAATACGGCCTCGACTTCATCTTGATTCATATTCTGTAGTAGGCCAGACGACACCGCCACCAGTGCCTTGTTTTTATTCCAGCCAGTCGCAAAAGCATTTGGCTGTGAATTATTAAAAATACCAACCTCAGGCATGCCGATATTTACCGCCTTGGCTTGTTTGGCTACCGTATCGACTAGCCATTGCTCAGTCGCGTTGCGTGGAGATTCTATGACGACCGTACCTGTTGATCTTTTGGCCATCCATTTTGACAGAAATAGCGACACCATCGAGCCAACCATACCGTAGATACCACACATAATGGCAAGACTAATATAGTTCAGCCCACCTGCCGTATGGACACTACCAATCCCAAAAAACCTCGACAATATACCGAACACAATGCTAAATACCACAATCACTGCTAAGTTGGTCAATAAAAATAATCCAATACGCATCATGACGCTAACTTCCTATGTAAAGTGTCGGTATGACCTCGATAGATGGTTCTCTAAGAGGTTTGTTTGCTATAGTCAAGTCCATATAAATCCGCTACATCGTCATCCTCGCTAAGCATACTAATGTATCACTTGCACTCGACTTCCTTGTATCGAAATTATTTGAATTCAACTATATGATAAATTTTACGGTGATTTTGGCTGTCATGTCATTTTAGTCAATGTATATTGGACAATGACAATGGCGCTCACATCGACTATCGAATGGACGGTCTTACATACTATTGTAAACAAAAGGGTGGTGTTCTAAAAAGTATGCTGTCATCAGACATAACCATAGTTAATATAAAAGAATACCAGATCGAATAC
>NZ_JASDDJ010000042.1 GCF_030407455.1 Psychrobacter sp. 5A.1 | reverse complement strand
GGCGTCAAAAATTTCACTGCATATTGTCTAAAAAATGGTGACTGCCAGCACCACATTTGAATGTTCAACAGACCCTAATAGCAACCTTAAAGATATAAAATATTTAATATCGACAATTTAGGTTCTGGGTTCAAGTCCTCACTAGAGAACCGAACTGATTAAATCAGTTCAGTAGTTATCACACCATTAAGTTAGGGCAGTGCGCTATACAGGCAGCAAACTGTAAGCTATATTCTCAATAATTATGGCAGGTTCTGTAAAAAAATGGATATTGAAATGAAGTCTAACATACGAACGTATCTTTGGGGTCATGAATCCTTTACTGATAAATTAAAGAATGATTTTGTTTGGGACGTTGATAAATATTGGTAGCTAGAAGTCTTTTTACTAAGTATTATCAAAGAGATTGAAAATAAAGAAACTGTAGACAAGATGGTGATGGCAGATGTTTACTACCTAGGAAGATCAATTGAAACAGCATTTTCTTCAACTCTAAACCCATATGATGCTTGGAGTATAGAAAATATAGATATAGAAGAGTTAACAGAGTATTACGATAGGTTTACTCATATTATGAGAATTTTTTGGGGAAAAATTCCTTTACGTGAGGATCACTATTTACTTAAAGAAAACCCCTTATTTAAAGGGCTTTAAATATATTTAACTATAACGCTTCATTAAAACCTCTCACACTGTAAATATTTCAGTGAGTTAAAGCGCCGATGACATTAGCCTACAGCTTGATATTCAAATCCTCACTAGATAGCAGCTCTTCTTCCCATAAGAGACGTTATGACAAATGACGTTGGGTAGCTTATCGATAATAATGTTTCAACAATACAGCCTAATTCTGAGCTGTGGTATAATTCATCATTATATAATTGGCATATTGTTGCCATTATCGCCCATTTATCTTTTATACATTAAGACTCTTCTATGTCCAAAACTCCGTTTGATGCTCAATCTATTTCTAACAGCCTACGCGCTGTCAAACACCAACCGCGTAAGCGCTTTGGTCAAAACTTCTTGCATGATGGCAGCGTCATTCGCGAAATCGTTGAAAGCATTCGTCTCGAGCGCGATGACAACCTAATTGAGATCGGGCCGGGAATGGGTGCGTTGACTGAGCCACTATTGGCAGAAGTCGATGCGATGACCGTAGTAGAGTTGGATCGTGATTTGGCAGACAGCTTGCGTATTCGTATCGGTGCTAACAGTCATCCAAATTTTGAGATTATCAAAAACAACGCGATGCATGTGGATTATCGCGAGCTGTATAGTCCTGAGCGCGGCAAGCTACGTGTGGTCGGTAACCTGCCATATAACATCTCTACCCCGATACTTTTTCATTTACTCAGTTATGCTGATGTGATAGAAGACATGCACTTTATGTTGCAAAAAGAAGTGGTTGAGCGTATCACTGCTGATGTTGGTAGTAAAACTTATGGCCGCTTATCAGTTATTATGCAATATCACTGTGGTACAGATTATCTATTGACCGTACCACGTGGCGCTTTTAATCCGCCACCAAAAGTAACCAGTGCTGTATTTCGTTTGACTCCGCATATTACTAAACCAGTCGTGGCAGAAGATGAAGAGTATTTTTCGATTGTCGTACGCGAAACCTTTAACCATCGTCGTAAGACACTACGTGCGATTTTTAAGAAATCTACGCTATTGCCAACGTTGAGCGAAGAAGATTTTGCGGCTTGCGCTATCGATCCGCAGGCACGTCCTGAAGTCTTAAGTGTGAAAGATTTTGTCAATTTGAGCAATCAGGCACGTAAAGTAGAAGGTTAATTCAATCTATTATTGAACACCTCTCAAAATATTCACATAAAATTATTCACCTAAAACTATTGATATAAGGGTACTCACTTAAGAGTGCTCTTATATCAATTCATATCTAAAAAGCATAGAGGTACTATGAGTTTTCGTCACCAGTATGTCATTGGAGACCTGCAAGGTTGCTATGCTGCTTATCTTAAATTACTTGAATTATTAAATTTTGATCCAGCCCAAGACAATTTATGGTTTGCTGGTGATCTGGTAGCACGCGGTGAGGACTCATTGAACACGCTGCGTCATATCAAGGCGCTTTGTGAGCAAGGAGCGGCAGCGACAGTCCTTGGCAATCATGATCTTAATTTAATAGCAGTCTGGCGCGGTGTGGCCAAGCTTAAAAGTAAAGACAAAACGGCACCTATTTTTGCCGCTGATGATTGTGATGAGTTACTTGAGTGGTTACGTCATCAGCCGCTATTGGCTTATCCTGATGAGCACACGGTGTTGGTACATGCTGGTATTCCACCGCATTGGAGCATCGATGAAGCGGCAGGCTATGCACAACAAGTAGAAGCGCAATTACAAAGCAGCTTATGGCAGCTCGATCGCTTATTACCAAATTTGTATAGCAAAGAAGCTGATGAATGGCATACAGATATCGAGGGGTTCACCAAGATGCGTGCAATAGCCAATTACTTTACGCGTATGCGCCTGAGTAAGCAGGATGGGTCGCTTGAGTTTAGCTTTGCCGCTGGCTTAGACGAGCCTATGCCAGAAGGGTTTTTGCCTTGGTTTGAGTGGCAAGTACCACGCACTCGTAAGATACTATTTGGACATTGGGCTGCGCTAAAAGGTGAGGTTAATTTGCCACATGCGCGTGCACTCGACGGTGGCTGTGTGTGGGGCAATTGTCTATTGGCTTATCGTCTCAGTGATGGTCAAGTAATAACGTCAAGCGAGCAGTGCCCCAAGTCTTAAGGAATGCTATAGCTGAGCTTGATATACAAAGATAGATAAGCGGTCTGTTTTAAGTGGTTCCGAAAATACAGTCTGCGTTAAGTAGTCTGTTAATAGGTTTATCGAGTGAAATAACTGGTTCCGTTGGGGTATACCTTAATAAAAATAAAAACGCATCTTTTATCAGAAAAACAATCATGGTTCTTGCGATTTGATTTTTATCGTAAGGTTGTGTGATTAAAATCTCCCAAGTTTAACTGTACGGATTTGACGGCAGGGGTCAGACTTATTACTGGGAACCAGAACCAGGTATGAGATCAATTAAAAAGGTCAAACAATGATAGATATGAAATTCGAAGGATACTACATAGACAATGGTGTAAGCAAAAGCATTCGTATAGTTGATAAACCTAGTAAAGAGTATATTTTATCAAAGCTAAATGAATTGAATGCTAACTGCAGAGGCACTGTTATGATTGAAAACGTACTTGCTAAAGAAGATATTGAACCTTTAAAGTTAACTGTATATATGGCGAATGGAAGATATCTTTTGATGCTGTTGGATTATGATGATGAAGGCTATTTAGATGTTAGAACAGCGTATAACCCTGATGCTTCAAGAGATGATTGGGAGTATGTTAATGGAGAACTTCATAGCTCTACAACGGTTATTAGTGATTTAGAAGTAGTTAAACAATGCTTTTTAGAATTTAATGCTACGGGTAACGTGTCTAAAAGTATTTTAGATTGATTTAACATTTTTAAAAAAATAGCGCGGAAGATAGCTAATACCATTATCTTACAGTCTAAGATTCAAGTCCTCACTAGGGTACCGAACCAGTGAAAGCACCTGATTAGTTCGCCATATGTATACTAGGGCGTGTCCTCAATTCAAACGAGTGTCCTCTAAATGGGCTAAAAACAGCTAAATTTTGCCAAACATCGTCAAATAGTTGGTCAATATCCCGATATTATCTGCACTATTTTCCTCGTTTGACGGCAATTTATCTCATTTTTATCACCATTTTTAAAATGAGGACACGGCCTAGCAATACTCTAAAAAAACAGCTTCTCTTATAACTGATTATATTGGTGCGCTGATAATGGCAAGCTCGATGCAGAAAACAGGAAATTATGCTTATGGAAATAAATGAATGCGAAGAAAAGTTTTGGAATAGTGACTCTTTTCATTATTATTTAGAGAGTGAAGACACATGGGATGTTGATAAATATTGGGATCTTGAATATTCACTAATAAAGTTAAGTAAGTACCTGAATGACAAGAATATGATAGAAAAAAATCTTGCAAGAAATATCTATTACCTAGGAAATAGTATAAATAATCTAGTCTGTGCTCATAGGAGCTCTACAGTTGCATGGACATGGACATGGACATTTGATACATATAGATATAGCGAAGATGAGATTGATTATTGTATTGATAGGTTTAATCACCTCATGCGAGTTTTATGGCAAGCTGGTAGCTACAATCATGAAGAATCAATAAATTTTTTTAGAGAAAATCCGTTGTTTAAAGATATTTAACTACAATACTTTATTAAAAATCCTCACTAGTAAACCACACATTTTCCCCATAACGGGTCTTATGACAAATAAGGCTTAGCGGTATGTTAAACATAAAAAAGTTTATATCCATTGGAATAACGTGGGCTACAGCCAGAAGTTCAAATCCTCATTAGCGGACAGAACCAGTAAAGGTAACTGATTGGTTCGCCATAGGTATAAACCAGTCATAGAGATAATTAAGATAATATTTTAAGTTATTTAAAACTTTTAAGTAGATCTAACCACTCACTTATTATATTAGCGGATTGATAAATTTCGACTTTCTCTTTACCTCTTAAGCTGATAGTTTTTCTCTGCTCATCATCCTTCATTAAACCAATCAACGCTGAAGCAAGTTGGCCAATATCATTTTTAGGAACTAAAATAGAGCCTGTGCCTTTTAAAACTTCTGCGGGGCCCGGTCCACAATCAAAACTAACAATAGGGAGGCCAAAAGCTAAAGCCTCAGTTAAAACCATACCAAACCCTTCTGCTCGAGAGCTCAGGCAAAATATTTCTGCCTCTCTATAATAGTGACCCACATTATCAGTCGCACCGACCAGTTCCACACTCTCAGTTATTTGGTTTGCTTCAATAAACTCAGTTAGCTTTGCTCTTTCTTCACCCTCACCAACTATTTTTAATGTCCACTCTGGCATCATTGCAGTTACCTGAAGCCAAGCTTCAAGTAATAAGTCAAACCCTTTTTCTCTATGTAGACGACCAACCGCCAATACTATTTTTTTATTTTCCTCAATATACTCTTGAATAGGAAACGGACAAGGATTGGCGATAGCGATTATTTGTGATTTATGACGAGTGTTTTTTAACCAATATTCCTTATCTCTTTCGGTTAAAGTAACCACTGAGTCACAATATCGTGCCGCTAAATGTCTGACGATAGAGCTTCTGCTGAGACATTCACTAGGATCAAAGTTAAAATGCTCCCAGCCTATGTGCTTTACTTTCAAGCCTAAAGTCGCGGGTAAAGTATATGGAATAGACTTTGTGTCTACTGCCATTATTATGTCAGCATGCTCTGCTTTTAACAGCTTTCTTATTTTATAAATAGCATTAGGCGTATGACCTAACTTAACGCGCGGAGAACCCGATAGTGAAATTATTTTAATATCTTCATTTAGAGGAAAGAAAGGTGTATCACAAGGTCCAAGACTAGCTAATATTATTTCATGGCCCACCTCAGATAGACCGTTAGCAATCATAGAACCTACTCGTTCAACACCAGCGCCCTTATTAAGGCCGTAAAACAACACCATTAAAATTTTCAAATCGATTGCCTTGCTTGTTAGGGTCTGTTGAACATGTACATATTAGGGCTGCTGATTGCTCTGTTGACTCTTGTTGTCAAATACGACAGGGATATACCATCATTTTATACGAAGCGGCAAACTCTGGGGGCTTGATAAGATTTAGGTGGTGAGAGCAATGACGTATCAAAAAACATGGTTAGCCATCTCATTAGCCATAAGATCAGTAGTTAACCAAGTATAAAGCCACCTAAACCATCCTATTAATTAGGCAGTTTTGGTGGCTTTTTTGGTTTTGGCAAGGGTGTTTTTGCATCGCCCGCTGCTTTGCTATCAGGATCTACATGATGTGGTTCTTTGCTGATATCACTGTTAGCATCGTAATCATGGTTGTTTGGTGTTTTGTCCGTTTGATTGTACTGAATATCATTGGTGTAGGGCAGGCTATTGAGCTCTTCATCGACTAAACCGTCGTCCAAATCCATTACTTTGTCAGGAGAGTTATAAGGCTGCGTATGCTCATCTGTTGGCGGTTTTTCATAGTTTATGTTTGTGTTTGTCTGTGAACTTTGCGCATCAGCATGTTTAGACTCAGGTAATATTCTGACATCAGACAGTCGTCTCACCACATAATTACTTGGTATAGATTTGCCATTTTTTTGTGCTGAAGTATCATCAAATATCATGTGACCCTGACTATCGATACGCGCATATTTCATTGGCTTATCGCGTGGCCAAAAAAAGTCAGAAGGGTGGCTAATAATATGGCCAAACACCAGTTTTGTGAGGCGACTCCATTCAAAAAAGCGAACTTCTTTAGAACGTAGGGCGACAAACAGTGCCAGTGAAAAGCTAACGATTAAGTTGACCAAACCAATAAGTGCCACACCAAGTATAGAAATCAGAATGAGGCTCCAGCTTATGTCATCAGCAGATATGTTAAACAATCCATGTGCCAAATTCGCCGAGGCAAAGGCAATGTGACGAATATCAATTGGTAAGCCGAAGATATAGCCGATAGTCGCGGTACTACCTAAGAACACCCCGAATAAGAAGTTACCCATGATAGCGCCCAAGTTGGCTTCTATAAAGCCGCCTAAACGCTGAAGCCATGAACTAGGCAATATGTATTTCAGTAATTTGTGACGTTGTATGCGTGCGCCTACGTTGTTATAAACCGCTAAGTTGTCGTAGTAGCCGGCAATCAAACCAGATAAGAACAGATAAACCCCAGCAATGGCAGCATGGGGAAGTGCTAATGAGTGAAAGGGGTCGAGATCATGTAGCAAGTGTCCTGCTTTTTCGGTATCAATCATTGGCGCGCCAGTATATTGCAACCAAGCAAAAGATATAATCAAAGCGACGGGTACGGCCAGCATGACGTTACCCATGATAGCGATAAATTGAGTCCGCAAAATATCAACGACCAATTCTGATAGCTTGGTCAATTGATGGGATTTTTTACCAGAGCCTTCAGAAATGGTAGAGGCGATTGCAGCAGCAGTCATGGCTGGCTGCTTGGTCGCTACTGTGCCGCGAATGACATGAATAAATACGAAACCTAAGCCATAAATCATACTGTTGATAAATGCGCGACCCATGGGTGCGAGTGCCAAGTGGTACGCCAGTATTTTTATGGTTGCCATAAATGCGATGACAAAGCCACCAATAGAGGCTTTTTTGAGCATCTTTTGATAGCCCGCTTTATCGGTACTAATATAATGCTCACCGACGCGACTGGCATTTTCTGTGACTTTTCGGGAGAGTAGCTTGGTATTGTTATCAATCAAATAACCTATACTATAGCGACGATTGGCCGTAGTGATAAGCGCTTGTATCAGCTCGATAACAGCACGATCTCGCTTTTGATTATCGTCTGTGACCAGCTCAGTCAAAATCCGCATACGCTGCAAGCTTTGATCTAAACGCAGCATCATATTGGTCAAACGAATAGAAATACCAGTCTTATAAATACGCTTACGTACGGTGGCAACGATATCTTCGCACTGTTCAAGCATGACCAATAATGGCGCTGGGTCGACTGCTTGTTCAGGCGTGATGTCTGTCAATGTATCGAGCTCATGCGCTTGACGGTATTGATTGACGAAAAGGACGGCTTCTTGATTTTGTGCAACAAAAGACGCTGAGTAATTTAGTATCTGTGGATACGATTCCATCAAATCAGGATGCAGACCGATACCGCTGATGCGGTAAGACAGAATAATAATGGCGTTTAAAATGCTGTTTTTTGCAGTAGCAACTAAGTTTAAGTGCTTGTCTTCTACTTTAATCTGTTTGACCAGATCATCCCACTTTTCTCTTTCAATATTGGCCAGCCAACGTTCATCAGAGCGCTTGTTAAATAAATAGCCAACCAGCTCAACGACTGAGTCATCTTGAGGTAGTATTGGCAAAAATCGATGCCCAACCAAACGGCGTAAACTGTTAAAAAATCCTTGATCGGACATGATACCAGTATCGGTATACAGTGCGATTTGTCGATATTGAATAATCAGTTTTAGCACAAAACTAGACAGTCCATCTCCATATTCTGGATGCTGATGTATGATATCAATAAGGGATTGAATTTTTTCATTGGCTAAAGTGGGTTCTTTATCGCTGACTCGTAGCTCATCGATTAAGCGTTTGAGTACCGCAGGATCAGGCACATCGCTCAGGGCGGTAATCTGTTGTAAAATGCGTTTTAATTCTGACACGTCGCACCCTTTATCATCGTTGTTTCAATCATTTTTATTATTTAAGTCGGTATAAGTGGTTGAGTAATGCTTGCTCATCGTTCAGTTGTAGGCAAGCGATACATTGTCTTGCGTTATTTTAATCGGAACGGCGCATTGATACTGAATTATTTTGTTAGCAGTTATTTTGACAAAAAAAAGGACAGTAACAGGACTGTCCTTTTAATCAAGATGTTTTAGGTTGGCTATGACGGGTGCTTAGCTCGCAGGAACATCGAAATAAGCAAGATCAAAGTTCATCATTGGGTCACTACCAGCTTTGACCATTTGTGCATGAGCATCAATACGAGGCAGGACACGGCCAACGAAGTAATCCGCAAGCTTGGCTTTATTGGTATAAAACTCGCCTTCTTTACCATTGGCTGCTTCTACCATCAACGCAAACATGTACGAATAAGCGAGGTAGCCGAAAGCATGCATATAATCAACCGCACAGCCATTGATTTCATTTTTGCGTTCGCCGATGTTGCTAAGCACAGTTGTGGTTAACGCTTCGATGGTATCTGCTGCATTCAAAGTAGCTTGTTTGATGGCATGATCTGCTTGCATATTGTTGACAAAATCACGAATTTCACCCAAGAAGTGAGTGACGTACTTGCCATTGTTGCGAGCAACTTTACGACCCAATAAGTCAAGCGCTTGAATGCCATTGGTACCTTCATAAATCTGCGCAATACGTGTATCACGAACGATTTGCTCCATACCCCATTCACGGATATAGCCATGACCCCCAAAGACTTGCTGGCAATCAACGGTTGCTTCTAATGCTTTGTCAGTCAAGAATGCTTTAGCAACAGGTGTCAATAGGGCAACGCGAGCAGCGGCTGCTTTGGCTGACTCAGGATCGGTACTAAACTTTTCTGCATCAAGATTTTTGGCAACGTACATAGCAAAACAGCGTGACGCTTCGGTGTTTACTTTGGCGTTCAATAGCATACGACGGACGTCAGCATGATGAATGATTGCATCAGCAGGTTTTTCTGGGCTTTGTAGCTGTGTATCGCTACGGCCTTGACCACGGTCATTGGCGTATAGAGCCGCATTTTGATAGGCAAGCTCAGAACCACCAAGGCCTTGCAAGCCCATAGTAACGCGCTCGTAGTTCATCATGATAAACATTGATGATAGACCAGTATTCTCTGCACCGACCATCCAGCCTTTGGCATTATCAAAGTTCATCACACAAGTCGCAGAGGCTTTGATACCCATTTTGTGTTCGATAGAACCTACCGCTAATGTGTTGCGCTCGCCTAAGCTACCATCTGCATTGACCAAGAATTTTGGTACCACAAATAACGAGATACCTTTTGAGCCTTCTGGCGCATTTGGTGTTTTTGCCAATACTAAATGAATGATATTGTCTGTGAGGTCATGCTCGCCACCAGTGATAAAAATTTTGGTACCAGAGATATCGTAGCTACCATCATCATTAGGCACTGCTTTGGTCTTGATAATACCCAGATCAGTACCAGCATGTGGCTCTGTCAAGCACATGGTGCCAGACCATTCACCGTTATACATTTTTTCTAGATAGGTTTTCTTTTGTTCTTCAGAGCCAGCAGCATTCAAGCACAGCGTCGCCCCAACGGTTAGGTTTGGATACAATGCAAAGGATTGGTTGACAGTGAACACCATCTCTTCGGTGAGCATGGTAACCATTTTAGGAAAGCCTTGACCGCCGTATTCAGCATTGCCACTCAAGCCAACCCAGCCAGACTCAGCATATTGTTTGTAGGCTTCTTTAAATCCGGTCGGAGTAGTGACAACGCCATTGCCTTCGAAGGTTGCGCCTTCTTCATCACCGCTACGGTTGATAGGTAGTAGAATGTTTTTTGTCAGTTTGGCCATTTCTTCTAAAATCATATCGACAGTTTCCATGTCGACATGAGCCAAGTTTTCGTTGTTTTGCCAAAACTCTGGCGCTTTGAATACGTCATTTAAGATAAAGCGCATGTCATTAAGAGGGGCATTATAAACAGCCATAAACATTCCTTTGGTTCAAATAATTAAAATTGAAGTTGTTAAGATTATCAACTGTTCTTTTGGTATAACCTTAGCGATTAATAGTCAAAGTTTAACAAATAAGCTTGCGCGCGGGTGTATTTCTTCGTGAATTGTGCGTGCACCAAAACTTAGCAGCGGCTATTGAAGTACTTGTCTAGTCAGTTCACAATAAAATTAGTACAACCCATACCATGAAACAGTTTAGGTAGATTATTCTACATCTACCCTTGCCGTAGAAACTTCACCTGTGCCCATTTCTTTTCGATAGGGTTCAAGTCTGGGCTGTACGGCGGCAGCCAAAGAATACGATGATCATGCCTGTTCAATAGCTTTTGAATGCGTTTATTTTTATGAAACTTGGCATTATTCATGACAATCACGCATTTTGTTTTAAGACTTGGGATTAGTGTTTGTTTGCACCAATCGTAGAATATACTGCTGTTAATGTTGTGCTCAAAGTAATCGAGTGCAAAAATCATTTTTCCATATAGTGCACCAATGACGTTGGTTCGATCTTTAGCTTGCCAGTTGTAGCGATCAACACAGGGTTTACCAATGGGTGCATAGCCACAAGGGCGCATTGTTTCACTCTCAAAGCCACTTTCATCCATGTAGACAATAGCAAAGCCTTGAGAGATAAAGTGGTTGAGTTTCTTTAGGTAGCGAGCTCTCTTTAGGGGACAAGCTTTGGGATGCTCAAGTGTCTTTTTTTTTGCTAATACCAATACGTTTTAAGGCTTTACTGATGCCTGTTGGGCTACAATTAAAGCGCTGTGCACGCTCATAGTGATAATCGTCAGGGTAATCCTTAACATCTTGAGCTAAAGCGTCATCTTCTATTTTGTAGGGCTTAATATCTCGGGTGGTTTTACTGTGAAGACGCTTTTTCCACTTCTGGATAGTCGTCGGACTGATATCATAGAAAACAGCAGCTTCAGCAAAGGTCATGCCATCATCTAAGCTTTTCAGGACTTGTTTGCGATAATCTAGGGAGTAAGTCATGCTCATTTATAGTGATAATCGTTTAGTTGATTTACTTTATAACATTTTTGGAGTCAGCTAACTATACAGGAGGTAAATGGAGTGAATAATAAATTATTGACTGATAAGGTCTTAAATGAGAGTTGGAAAGACAAGTATAGTCCATCTTCTTATAATCCATTAATCTTGAAAGAAAACTTGATAAATTTGATTAATCTTAACAAAGATGATGACCCAAACTATATAGGTGATCAAATATTAAATTCTTTAGGAAGCAATCATTGTGGTACATACTACCCTATCGCTTTACTTGCAGTAGATGTGATGATTACGATAGAGAAGAACTCCAGAGACAATAGAAAACGTAAAATTTGCACACTAGGTATATTGAATGACTTATCTTATTTCGAACTTGAAGTAAAAGATGTATCAGATTTATATGTAAATAAAATAAAAAAAGAATTTAAAGAAAAAATGTCTTTATATCATGATGATAATTTTGAAAACCTTCTTTAGTTTAGATATTAAACTAAAGAAGGTGCCAATGGTAAAGCAGATGGAATAAAGATACAGTCGAAGATCATAAACCTCGCATTGATGTTAAAGATGTTAGGCCGTGTTGAACATTCAAAGTTTCAACCAAAGATAAGCACAAGCGAGAGCCACCGTATTCTCATAACTTTGCTTGAGCTTATCAAATCTAGTTGCAACCGCCCTGTAGTTTTTTAACTTAGCAAAAGCATTTTCTACTAAGTGTCGAGCCTTGTACAAGTGCCAGTCCATATGGTTATTGGTGGACTTAGTATTCTGTTTTCGAGGAATATTATTGAAGCAACCCGCTTGTTCAATATGCGCTCGCAGCGGATCAGAATCATAGCCCTTATCGGCACATAGTATGTCTGTACCACTTAAATTAATCTTATCAACTAAGTCTGGAGCCACCATTACTGTGCTGATGTGCTTTAATGTGTGTGCCATCGATAAACACCCATTCACAGTCTGAGTCTTTAATTAATAAAGCGAACAGCGCAATCAGTTTGTTGCTACGAAACCAGCGCTGATAAGCCTTGTAGACGGTATTAGGCTTACCAAAGCAAGGTGGCAGATCACGCCAAGGACAGCCAACACGCATACGATATAATACGCCTTCGACTGTTTGTCTAAGATTCCCTTTGTTATAGATATTAAGTTCTAGTAATATAGGTCTTAGTCTTATCCAGTGTTGATCTTTAAGCATTGTACGAGGCATAGCAGACGATGTCTTTTTTGTGTGAGAACTTAAAGGTTAACCGTTTGCTATTTTTTTGCCATCATTTTATTAACAATGTTCAACACGCCCTAATTTAATTAGATTTTTAGGGTATACCCCAAGGGAGCCAGCTATTTCACCCTTCAAACCTATTAACAGACTACTTAAAGCAGACTGGTATAATGGAACCACTAATAATAGACCGAGAGCCTTGATACTCTAAATCCTCCTTAACTAAACGTTTCTCAAATTGTAGAGCGTCCTTAGAAAATTGTTTATTAAAATCCTGAATTCACAGCATGACTTCATAACTCGTACTACGTCCTGAGGCATCAGATTTTTTTAACATGCCTTTTTCTACCAAATCATTGATATCTCTTAATGCAGTATCAGCTGAACACTTGGTTATCGTTGCCCATTTTTTGGTGGTCAGTTTGCCATAAAAATTCGTTAGTAAGGTATTAAGCATAGCTACTTGTCTTGTGTTTAGGGCTTGTTGACGGTGCGCCTGCCAAAATTTTGCTTTGTTGATAATCTTATTGGTTGTTGTCTGAGCAGATAGCAGTGCTTGCTCTAGCGTCTGTAGAAACCAAATTAGCCACTCAGTCACATCCGAGTCGCCTTTTTGTGTGCGCTCTAGTATTTGAACCAACATACTTAGGTCACATATTTCATAATTCTTCTTAAAGAATGCGGTGATTAACACTGCTATTCAATGCATATTATGCGGAGATTATCGCGGTTATTCTATGCATTCTACGTGTATAGGCGCATGTTCATGGAAATAATAGCGTATCTACGTTTCGGTTCAGTGATAAAGAACAGCCATCAATTTGACTACGATTAGGACAAAGTAAGACGAATATAGGTCAAATACACTGCTTATATTTACACCATACAAGGCATTGATGCAAAAAACTTAGTAAGGTTATCAATAACCTTGAAATAGGGTAGGATAAATGACTAAGAATAAGATAAACTGCCTCCGCAAGCGTTGACTCGGTTTAGCATATTTCAGATTGAGCAGCGATATTTTATTACTAGAAAGTAAAACCCCAATAATAAAGAACGTTGATAGCAGTGACAGAATCAACTGTCATAAGCATTTTTGCTAGACTAATTATGAAAGCACACTTTATACAAGACCATTGATATTAAGGCACATCACTATGGAAGACGCACCAAATACGATAGAACAAAGACCCGTATTCATGCCCAAAGTCAACAGTGACAATTTGGTAAAAACGGATATGGTTATGTTTGAGCGACATGTGGGATTTGCGAGCAGACAAAAGAAAAAGTCCATCAATGACCTACAACAAGTCATTCGCAAAAAGTATGGATTTAAGCAAGTACTCGAGCTCTCTAGCAAGTCTGGCAATAAGCTAAGTTTTCCGCTAAGCCCGTTCAGCTTACAGATTACGGATGAGCATGATGGTAATCCATATAGTGTCGAAAATGCTTTTCAAGCCAGCATGATCTTTGAAGATGGTGGTCCTTATCTTGATCTGCTAACAGTAGCGCCAAGACAAGCCCGCAAAGATGAGCGACTCACAACCTCAGGCGAACTCATTGGCTATAATTACTTTGGTATGGAGTGGGGCGTAGAGCCGTTAACGACGTTTTATGACTGGCTGTACGTGAATGCTCTAAAGCAAAATACACAGCTTCATGAGGAAGTGATTCAATATCAAGGGTTCACTGATATTACTTTTAATCCTAAAAAGTCCATCCATAGTGCGGCGTATGCGTTAGCGTTATTTGTGGCGCTGCATAAACGAGAGTTACTCGAAAATATTGAAGATCCGATGACATTTTATGACTTATGCAACGGTTTTAAAATCAGTAATACTGAGCATCTGTTGGAAGATGGTTGGGTTTAATAGTTAGGTCAGCGCTCGCTTAAGTTTGCTTAAACCAAAAGCTACGATACATGATGTGTCGTAGCTTTTTTATGTCTCCATGTTCAAAGCTATTAGGGCGTGTCTTCGTTTCAAAAATGGTGATAAAAATGAGATAAATTGCCGTCAAACAAGAAAATAGCGCAGATAATATCGGGATATTGACCAGCTATTTGACGATGTTTGGCAAGATTTAGCCATTTTTAGCCCATTTAGATGACTGTCGAGTGCATTGAAGACACGCCCTAGTAACCATGCTTAAGCATTACAGCCAATAGTTCTTTTGAACATAGGCAATACAGAGATTATAAAATGCTTGAGCTGGGGGAGAGATAGATTTATCAGCAAGTTTGAAGATACCGATCTGTCGGTTTAAAGAAGGGTCCACTAAATCTATCCAAACGAGTTCCGGCTCATTCGCAGGGAAGGCAAGCTTGGGTAGAGTAGTAATACCTAGATCATTACGCAATAAAGAAAACAGCGATGTGATGTTTTCTACCGTGTACCTTGCCCTGCGATTGAGCGCTTCGGCTGGCGTGTTTTCGAGCAATCTGCAAGTGCCGTTATAGATAAACGGCTGCGCCATGAGCTGCTGCCATGTTAGCCCTTGCGATTGATTTAACTCGTTGTTCAGTTCATTGGCTTTAAGGCAGACAACGCCAATGGGGTCTGATATTAATAAGGTGAAATCTATATTTGCTTTATCAATACTGGTGCAATTGCCCAATGCCAAATCTATCTCACCGGCTAACAATCGATTGGCCACACCGACAGAGTTATCATCTATCAATACAATCTCGATATCAGGATATTTCTTTGAGTATTCGACCAATACGCTAGGTAATAGCTTGGTCACTAGCGACGGCACGCTTGCAATTCTAATCTTACCTTTTTCGCCAGACGCAGAAGCTTTTAGGTCGTCTTCTAGCGCTTGATAAACGCTAAGAAACTGCTCAACTTTTGGTAAGCAGGTTTCACCAAAGGGCGTCAGTATGGCTTTGTTTCCAACTTCAAATAAACGCTGACCTAAGGTTTTTTCTAATTCCTTTATCGATGCTGATAAAGCGGCTTGCGAGCGATTGGCGCGATCAGCCGCCGCCCGAAAGCCGCCTTCTTCTACCACAAATAAGAAATGACGCAATTGCTGTAGCTTCATATTCAGACCATTCAAAACTATTCTTTAATAATCTATCTTAAATGATAGATTAAATCTATCAAAATTCAAATTTAATTAGTTAGATTTATCGTTATTAATTAAGTAGGATAAGTCATATAGCAATTGGCGGTGATTAAATAAATTTCAGATTACTTACTGCTGAAACCATTTATCAAAGGACATGACAATATGATGACTCACTCAAACAAACAGGCCGTTAAAACCTCGCTTTATGCATCTAAAGCACCGTTGGAGTGGGCCATCACTAATAATGGAACCTTATACACCGCGCAGATTCCTATTGATGAAAATGGTGATGTGGTTGCAGGTGGTATTGAAGCACAGGCACGACAAACCTTAGACAACCTTAAGCATACTTTAGAATGTGCCAATGTTGGCATGGATTCGGTACTACAAGTCATGATCTATGTGACCGATCGCGACTATCTAAAAACCGTCAATCAAGTCTATGCTGAATACTTTGAAGCACCATACCCAAATCGGGCAGCGCTGGTGATAGCCGGATTGGCTCGTGAAGAGATGCTAGTAGAGCTAGTCGTATATGCCGCTGTGCCTTAAATCTAATTTTAATATTCCATCTTTTAATACTTTATCAAGGAAGCTCTTATGTCAGCTCACACCGCCCAACAGATATTGCAGCAAGACCCAACCAAATCACTTTACATCAATGGTGAATGGCAGGCAGGCGTAAATACCGTTGCCAATATTAACCCATCTGATATCACTGAAACTATCGGCGAGTTCGCACAAGCGAGTAGCGATCAAGTCAAAGATGCCATTGCGGCGGCGCGTCAAGCCCAGCCAAAGTGGGAAGCGACTCCTTTAGAAAAAAAGCAGTCTATCCTACAAGCGATTGGCGATGAAATGATTGCTCGTTGTGATGAGCTAGGTACGCTGTTGTCTCTTGAAGAAGGTAAGCCGTTTGCGGAAGGTCGCGGTGAAATTTATCGCGCAGGCCAGTTCTTCCATTACTATGCGGCCGAAGTGTTGCGTCAAATGGGTGATACGGCTGATTCAGTGCGCCCTGGTGTTAAGGTCGAAGTCACCCGCGAAGCAGTCGGTGTGGTTGCCATTATCTCACCTTGGAACTTTCCAACTGCCACCGCTGTATGGAAAATCGCGCCAGCATTAGCGTTTGGTAACACTGTCATTTGGAAGCCTGCAAATTTAACACCAGCCAGCGCGGTCGCATTGGCTGAAATCATTCATCGTCAAGGCCTGCCAGAAGGTACGTTTAACTTACTATTGGGTGGCGGCTCGTCAGTCGGTGATGCCCTCATCAATTCTACAGACATCGACGCCGTTAGCTTTACAGGTTCTGTACCAACAGGTCGCAAAGTCGCTGCTGCTACTGCACCAAACTTTATCCGTTGTCAGCTTGAGATGGGCAGCAAAAACGCCTTGGTCATCGCTGATGATGCTGATCTGCAAGTCGCTATCGATGCGGCAGTGGCTGGTGCGTTCGGCGGTTCAGGGCAGAAATGTACGGCTTCTTCACGCCTCATCGTGATGGACAGTATTCACGATGCGTTTGTAGACGGTGTGATTGCCAAAATGAAAACCTTAAAGGTCGGTCATGCACTCGAAAACGGTATTTTTATGGGCCCTGTCGTCGATGACAAGCAACTGGCATCAAACATGGACTGGATCGAAAAAGCCAAACAGTCTGGTGCTCATTTAGCGTTTGGCGGTGAGCGTCTAGAGATGCCGCATGACGGCTACTATATGTCGCCCACGTTGTTTACTGAGACGGATAACAGCTGGGATATCAACCAAGAAGAAGTGTTTGCCCCGCTGGCGTGTGTCTTGCGTGTCAAAAACCTAGAAGAAGCGATTACCATGACCAATGATACGCGCTTTGGTCTGACGGGCGGCATCATCACCCAGAGCTTACGCAACAGTGCGATGTTCAAAGAGCAAGTACAAGCAGGCTGCGTCATGGTCAATCTGGCAACTGCAGGTACGGACTATCACGTGCCATTTGGTGGCCGTAAACAGTCAAGCTTTGGCCCGCGTGAGCAAGGTCAATATGCCAAAGAGTTCTATACCATCGTCAAGACCGCTTATCAAAAAGCGTATTAGAAACCTGTTTGACAAGCATGTTAGCCGCTATCGATGCGACAGGGTGTAAACACGCACTGAATAGCAAATGATAGCGGTCACTTATAAAAGTATTAAAGGGAATTGATATGTACCAAGATCATATCGTCATTGACGGACTACAGTATAGCCATTGGGATCGCGACTACTTTAAGATGCTACAAGCCAGTGGTATCAATGCGGTACATGCCACCTTGGTCTATCACGAAGACGCTCGCCAAACCACGACTCGCTTTGCTGAATGGCATGCACGCTTTGAGCAAAACTCAGATCTTATCTTGCCCGTGTACTCAGTGGCTGATATTAAAACAGCAAAAGAGCAGGGCAAAGTTGGCATCTTTTTTGGCGCGCAAAACTGCTCACCAATTGATGATGAAATTGGTTTGATTAGCGTGATGCGGCGCTTAGGTCTATTGATTATGCAGCTGACTTACAACAACCAGAGCTTACTAGCGACAGGCTGTTATGAGCAGAATGACAGTGGCATCACCCGATTTGGTCAGCAAGCCATCGCTGAGATGAATCGTGTCGGTATGATTATTGACATGTCACACAGCGCTGAGCGATCAACGCTTGAGGCGATAGAAGTGTCATCGCGTCCGATATGTATCAGCCATGCCAATCCGACCACGGCTCATGAGGCCTTGCGTAATAAGTCAGACACGGTCATCAGTGCCTTGACCCAAGCAGGCGGGTTGTTAGGGTTTAGTTTATATCCATTCCATTTGCCAAATGGTAGTGACTGTACGCTTAATGACTTTTGCACCATGATTGCCAATTGCGCTGATAAATATGGCGTCGAGCATTTAGCGATTGGCAGTGACTTATGTCTCAATCAACCGCAAGCCGTGCTTGAGTGGATGCGTAATGGTCGCTGGTCAAAAGCGATGGATTATGGTGAAGGCAATGCCAATAATTCAGGTTGGCCAGATACTTTGCCATGGTTCGCTGGCAAAGACGGTATGGAAAATATCTATAACGGTCTGCTAAAGCACGGTTTCAATGAAAGTGATGCTGGAAAAGTCATCGGTCAAAACTGGTTCGATTTTTTAGAGCAAGGCTTAAAGCCTTTGGCTTAACCAATCAGTCTTAAAACAGTGTTTCAATCAACGGTTACTCGAAATCGCTATAAGACGTCTGTCGTCTTATAGCGTATACCCATTTGAAGTAGGTAATTTCGAATTAGATAGTATGTATAGTGAGGTTGTTTGGTTGTATCCTCATTGCTACCCCTCTGATTTAAAACGCAACGCTAGCATATGGAGCCACATCATGGCCGATTTAAAGGGATTTAAACAAGGTGAGCAAGGACGCTCTGCGCCTGTCAATGAAGGTGCAAGTGAGACCAAAGCCGCCGCCATTTCTATCGATTCGTTAGGTCTCAAAAACCCAGCGTTTTGGTACAGTGGTGGTTTCATTGTGGCTTTTGTCTTAATGGCAATCTTTGCAGAAGCACGCTTAGCAAAAATAGTTGAAGTAGGCTTTGCGTGGTCCGTCAAGATATTTGGGCCTTTTTGGCAAATTTTGCTTCTTGCCACTTTTGTTATCGCGTTAGCGGTTGGTGCAGGTCGTACGGGGCGTGTGATTTTGGGCAATTTACCCGTACCCGAGATAGACAGTTTCAAATGGATGGCTATCTTATTCTGTACTTTGCTTGCAGGTGGTGGGGTTTTTTGGGCCGCCGCCGAGCCAATCGCGCATTTCGTGTCAGCACCTCCTTTATACGGTGAATCAGCCGATCTACAACAGCGCGCTTTTAACGCCTTATCCCAATCATTTATGCATTGGGGTTTTTTGGCGTGGTCTATCGTGGGCAGTTTGACCGCGATTGTGATCATGCATTTGCATTATGACAAAGGCTTGCCGCTGAAGCCGCGCACGCTATTGTATCCGATGTTTGGCGAGCGTGTGCTGACTGGTCAAACAGGCGCAATCATTGATGCTTGCTGTATTGTGGCCGTGGCTGCGGGTACGATTGGCCCCATTGGTTTCTTGGGTTTGCAGACCAGCTATGCCCTGAACACCTTGTTTGGTATTCCTGATACGTTTACCACTCAGCTTATTATCATTGTCTTTGCTATCGTGCTTTATACGTTGTCTGCGATCAGTGGCCTGAGCCGAGGCATGCAGTTGCTCAGCCGTTTTAACGTCATTTTGGCGTTTGCACTGATGGTCTTCATCTTACTCTTTGGTCCGACCAATTTTATTGTCAATGGTTATATCCAAGGCGTGGGTACGATGATTGACAACTTCGTTCCAATGGCGACGTTCCGCGGTGATGAAGGTTGGCTGAGCTGGTGGACGGTATTCTTTTGGGGTTGGTTCTTGGGTTATGGCCCGATGATGGCGATATTTATCGCTCGTATTTCACGCGGTCGTACCATTCGCCAATTGATTACCACTGTTTGTATCATTGCGCCGCTCGTGACGTGCTTTTGGTTCACCGTCGTTGGCGGCTCTGGTTTGGCCTTTGAGATTGCCAACCCTGGTAGTGTCAGTAGTGCGTTTGAAGGCTTCAATCTACCCGGTGCATTATTAGCCGTCACGCAGCAACTACCATTTCCTTTGATTACCTCGATATTGTTCTTGATTTTGACGACGGTATTTATCGTGACCACTGGCGACTCGATGACTTATACCATCAGTGTGGTCATCAGTGGCGAGCGTGAACCAAACGCCATGATTCGTACCTTTTGGGGCATCATGATGGGGGTGACGGCGATTGTTTTAATCTCTCTAGGTTCGGGTGGTGTGTCAGCGTTGCAGTCCTTTATCGTCATTACTGCGGTGCCCGTGTCTTTTGTGCTGCTGCCGTCGTTATGGAACGGTCCACAAATCGCACAAAAAATGGCACGAGAGCAAGACTTGTATCGTCCTAACAAGGTAGAGGTAAGACACAAAATAAGCGAAGAAGAACTCGCTAAAGCGTCTACAGAAAATAAAGGATCTACAGAAAAAATGTCTAAAGACAGTATGGCGCAAAAAATGGACTAAAGTTATTGATCACCAAACGGTAAATAAGCAACCAGCCCTCATCTACACGACTGATTTCTTATTTACCGATAAACATTATTATTAAGAGTATTAACGAAGCTGCTGGCTCGATATATTAGGTAAGGTAGTGAAATTATGAATATGGTTTATACAAATAATGTGAATAATAAAAGTATCGATGTCAAACCGCCTTCACTGGGTACAGGTTTTCGTACTCGTGATGTGATTATGGATGCCCAAAGATTGGGCGCGATGCATCAAACCCGTATCAGCTTTGTGCGCACATTACTGCGTAAGATTGATAAAGAAAAATGGACGCTCAGCACCCATTTGTGGGATTTAGATGAGAATGGCTATGGCAAAGTTATCTATCGTCTACATACGCCAGAGCATCTATATCATCTGGTGGTGTTCTGCAACGAGCTGGCGGATGACGAGCGTAACGATAGAGTCATTGCCCAAAAATGGGATGTAACATTTGGTCTAGTGTTTGGCGAGATAAGCGAAGAACTGCTGGATAACTTACAAGCCAATGTGCCGTTGCAAGAAGCAGGTCGTAACTCTAATATGTTGATGGTGCTGGCACGCGCAAACAAGAGCGTACGAGTCTTTGATCATATTGTGAGCTCGCTCGCTGCCGGTCAGCAACCAGATTTAGATGTGTTAGCGCAAGTGGGTTATATCTTGCGTACCACGGCCGTCTATGGCAATGGTAAATTTGGTATTTATGATTTTAAACCGTTAGAGCATAGTGAAGACTTTGACCAATCGTTTCGCGCGCAGATGTGTGCTGTGTATTTGCTGCGTGAGTTTAGCCTAGACTGGGTCGATTACTTGGCCAAGAAAAAGGGCGGTAGCAAAGCAGTTGCGCTGCATCCAGAGATTAAGCGTTACTTGGGAGTTGGTAATGCCACTGGTCTAGGTATGGCGCCGTATTTGATTAATCATCCTTGCGTGGTTGATCAATGGTTGACCACCCGTGAGGAAGCACTGCAAGCGACGTTAATTTGTCAGGTTGAACCCAAAGAAACGGCGCATTTTGCGAGCTTAATCAAACGTGCCATTCAGCATTTTGGTGAGATTGTCACCATCAACGAGCAGCAAATCAAACTCAATGAAACAGTCGTCACAGAGTTAACAGTATTACAAAACAACCTGATGATAAGTATTAATAATTACGCGACATGGGCAGAGTTTTTGCAAGCGCATCATGATTTGAGTCTTGAGAGCCAAGAGGTTATCATTTCTTGCTTGATGGAGTTGTATCCTGAGCGTGTCGATGCATTTCAAAAAAAGATAAATGCCGATGAAACCTTGTCGCTACCGAAGGGCAAAGTCATCCAAGACTTGCTCGATGTCTTAGAATTGCATTATCAGTGGGCGATTAATATTGATTTTGGCCAACCTGACAATAGCCATTGGTTTTGGTATCGTTCGGTGGATAAAGAAGAGCCACGCATGGGCGTGCGCGGGCAAGAGGCGGGCGCGGATCGTGAGCTTGCACTAGACATCGCAAGGCAAGCAAACAGGTTGTATTTTGCGCTTAAACAAGTTAACTCTCAGCAACTGATTTCTGAGTTTACTTTAAATCAACCAAAATACCGCTCAATTGCGCGCCGTGTTTGGACGATGGGACATAAGCAGCTGGGTGATATTCAGATGAATGTCTTGCATAAAACCGCATTACCCATGCATCTGTTACGGTGTAAATTGTCGATGTTTGGTGCGACCAAATTTGATCCGAGGTCAGATCGCTGGGTGCGAATCACCTTGTTTCAAGGCGCACCTTTATTTGCAGAAGTGCATAGTGATGAATGGCTGTTTCCTCTATTACCCGATTTGTCGACAGAGCAGGGAGGTTTTGACTCATGATCGTATCGCATAATGAAATCGTAGCAATGGTGTATAAAGCCTTTACTGGGATGCATCGAGAAGTGGGTGAAGCGGATGTGATTGCCACGATGGTCGCTGAGTTACAGATGGCAGGCTTGGATGGTGTCAGACACTTTAACAATGCCAGTCCGTATATTTTAACCGAGAGCGATACGCCAATCGATATTGTCCATCAAGAGAAAGGCGCTATTCGTTTAGATTTGCACGGTAGTAGCTTGGCTTGTCATTTGCCGACGATCATCGATTATGCCCTTGAAAAAATGGGTGATTTGGCGCATTTTCATATTTATTTACAGAACTGCCATAACCGCTGGCTGGCTTATAGCGAGCTGGTAGGGCTGGCGGCCAAAGGCTATGCTTGTTTGGCCAAATGGGACAATGGCTCTGTACCCAAGCATACGCTATTTACGTTGAATCAAGGGTTTGTCTATCCTGACCTTTACTTTTTTGACAAGGCACAGTCAAATTACAATACCAATGATATGGTCATTGAGATTGCAACGCAAAACTTTGATATTGAACACGATATCCAGCATTTTGACCGTAAAATATCGACAGATGCGCTATTTGAAACCCACCAGCGTGCATGGAAAGAAGGTGTCTATGTGGATGATGAACAGTGGGCGATACTCAAAACAACAGCAGCGGCCATATTGGTTGAAAATAGTGAAGCATCCAGTCGCGGCGCGGGCGGGGTATAGGGTATCTGTTAGATTTTTAACGATATGCTGCTGAAAAAGCTTTAATCAAAACAGCCCACGCGCCCTATATGCTATAGATTTTGTAACTGCTCAATCAACCAACGATGTATACCGCTGTCGTTGGTACGTGGATGCCATGCCGCGATGACTTTAAAAGTGGGGGGCAACGCTTCAATCTTAAGCTCTTTGACCTTGCTGCTCGGCAATAATCGCGAAGGATAAAACGCAATCATGTCAGTGGTGTTCAGAATATTGGGTACGGCCGAAAAGCTAGGCACCGACATCACAATATTTCGTTTTAGACCTTTTTCTGAAAACCATTGATCATGAGAGCCTCGTAAATTAGCCCGCGACGGTGATACCACCAGCTGCGGGTGTGCGGCAATTTGTGCCAGTGTAAATACCTCTGTGGCAAAGGTATTTTCACAACCCGTCACGCATAAATGTTGCTCTTCAAACAGAGTGACATACGATAAATTATCGGGGATAAACTCGGGAAAGGTAATCAACAAATCAAGCTCGCCAGCTGCAATAAGCTGATTAATATTGTCTGAAGCAAAGTCGCGTACGATCAACTTCAGATCCGGTGCGTCGCGTCGTGTAATATTAAACAGTTGCGGTAACAATGCCTGCGTCGCATAGTCGGTCGCACTAATCGTAAAGACGCCTTTGTATGTGTGCGGCATAAAGACTTCTGGCTCTAACAAATCCTCCAACTGTTTTAGGATATCGTCAAGGGATTGCTCCATCGATAGCGCCTTTGGCGTTGCCACCATGCTATTGCCTTGACGAATAAACAGGCGATCATCAAACACCTCACGTAACTTACGCAGTTGCTCACTGATGGCTTGTTGAGTCAGCCCCATTTTGCGTGCGACTTGCGAGAGGTTTTTTAAATCAAGCAGCGCTTGTAATACTCTAAGTTGCTTAATATCGAGCCGATTCATTCCATTCATAATGCATACCATTAATAGTTGTATCTTAAACAATAAGTGGTTGTTTCTAATTGTACCTGCAAAACGCTATGCTGACCAACATTGCTTAAGTAGCCACTAAATGGGCTATTAAGCATCAAAACAGGCCAAATACACTCAATAATAAGCCAACAGCTGCTTTAAAAGAGACACTTATGACACAACCTATTCCAGATACAAAGACATTATTTTCCTCTGTAGCACTTGGGCCTTATACGCTCAAAAACCGCATCGTAATGCCGCCATTGACACGCTCTCGTAGCACGCAACCTGACAATATCCCTAATGACTTAATGGCCAGCTATTATGCACAGCGCGCGTCAGCTGGATTTATGGTGACGGAAGGTACGCAGATTGAGCCAAGAGGTCAAGGTTATGCTTGGACGCCAGGTATTCATTCACCAGCCCAAGTTGAAGGCTGGAAAAAAGTCACGCAAGCAGTACATGACAAAGGCGGTATTATTTTTGCTCAGCTTTGGCATGTTGGGCGTGTGTCTCATACCAGTTTGCAGCCGCAAGGTGCTCAGCCTGTGGGCCCATCAGCGATTGCTGCTGACAACGTAAAAGTCTTTATTGAAACAGGCCCAGGTGCAGGCGCATTGGCTGATCCAAGTGAGCCACGAGCTCTTAGCACTGATGAAGTTGGTGAACTGGTAACGATGTATGCGGCCGCCGCACGCAATGCATTGGAGGCAGGTTTTGATGGGGTAGAGTTGCATTGTGCCAATGGCTATTTGGTGAATCAGTTTATTTCTGAACATAGCAACACACGTGATGATCAATATGGTGGGTCGTTGACCAATCGTCTGCGCTTCTTAAAAGAAATCGTGGCTGCTGTCAGTGATGTGGTGGGTGCTGATCGTTTGGGCGTGCGTTTTGCGCCATTATTTGCCAGTACCACTGAGACACGTGTGTATTTAGGCTTGGTAGAGTCAGATCCCCATCATACGTATGTCGAAGCGGTCAAGTTGCTTGAACAAGCTGGCATTGCTTATTTGTCCATTGCAGAAGCCGATTGGGACAATGCGCCTGATTTACCAGACACTTTCTATCAAGCAGTCAGAGAAGAATTTTCAGGCCGTATTATTTATGCTGGCAAGTACACGGTACAAAAAGCCGTGAACATTTTAGAAAAAGGCTACGGTGATTTATTTGCGTTTGGTCGTCCTTTTATCGCTAATCCAGATCTACCTGAGCGTATCGCCAATAACTGGCCACTCAATGAAGTAGATCCTGCCACGATGTATGGCGGCACTGACGTTGGTTATAGTGATTATCCTTACTATCAAAAATAGTTAACCAAGCAGTAAAAATAAGGCCATTAATGGCCTTATTTTTATTTGTCAATTTAGGACTTGTTGAACATTCAAAAACAGTCAATCTTTAAGCGACAATTATTGTTTTTGTCGCTTAAAGGTTTTTCTTTTATCGTTTTATCAATAGGTAGTAGGCAATGAATCAGAATTCTAAAGATAGACTTATACGCATATTAATAGGATATATAGGGCTGTATCCAACGCTCCTAATTGTATTAACGTTATTGAAGCCTATAACTCAGGGTTTAAGCCTACCGGTGGTGGTATTAATTGAAACCATCATACTCGTTCCATTGACACAGCTAGTTTCTTTCCCATTAGCGGGTAAGCTGATTGATATGCTAAGAAGAGAAAAATAACGGTTCTTTGCATAGCGTATTTACTGCAATATTTGTGTTTATCAAGCTGATTTCTAACGAACCTCTAACGAACTCCAAAGCTTGGTTATACAAATCTGATAGTAGGGTTGTTCTTCCGCACATTAAAAAAGACCTTCAATTGCTTGAAGGTCTTTTTGGTTTTATAAGTAATGCTGCCATTCTTTTATAGAGGATTGACTATAACAAACTATGATGGATAAAGAGCTATGTATTATTTTAAAAAATCAGGTTGCATAAAGGCAGGGTTTGGATACGTATAAAATCCTTCACCAGTCGCGAATCCTAGTTTGTTTTGATCGATTAATTGCTCTTTTAAATATTGAGCAGCCTTAAACCTTACAGGGTTTTGAGTTTTTTCAGCAGATAGTTTTGTGATGTTGTAGGCGGTGTTGATACCGATAGTGTCCAATATGGCAAAGGGACCTGACGGCGCGCCAGTTACTATCATCCACGTTTTATCTATCGTATGTGGATCGGCAACCTCTTTTGCAACCAATTGCAAAGCTGCATCTATAAAAGGCGCCAACAAACTGTTCATGATATAGCCGGGTTGCTCCTTATCCAGCGGCATTGCCACCATACCGATGGCAGTAGCAAAAGCAACAACCTCATCAAATACGTTAGGATCTGTGCCAGGATGTCCCATGATTTCGGCGACATTATGCATCCAAATTTTATTGGCAAAGTGTAGCGCTAAAAACTGCGCAGGTCGTCCCGTTGATTCTGCAAACTGGCTAGGAAGCAAGGTAGAGGTATTGGTCGCAAAGATGGTTTTCTCTGGCGCTAGTTTGGCAAGTTTTTCGTAAAATTCGATTTTAATCTCAGGAATCTCGGGAATGGCTTCAATCATCAGGTCAGCATCTTTGACTGCTTCTGCTAAGTCTGAGGTGTAGCTGAGATTGTCAAAGGCCTTATCCAACTGCTCTTGAGTTGCCCTCAAATCCTTTCGAAAAGCCTTGCACATCAATTGAAATTTTGACTTTGCTTTTTCTAAAACCTCATCATTGATGTCATAGACACTGACATTAAAACCATGAAATGCGGCCTGAAAAGCAATCTGATAGCCTAGGATGCCGCTTCCCGCGACAGTTACATTTTTATACGTCATTGTATTTATTTCCTAATAGTAGTGGATATAAGTTGCTAGATAAATGTCTAGAACTTATAGACCTATTATTAGATGGTTTTTCTTAATTATTCAACCTTCATTTTTATAAAAACATCAGAGATGTCCCAAAAATATTGCTATGCAGGTATCAGATAATTTCATACTACTTGACTTATTGTATTGTTAGATAATTCAACAGCTTGCTAGTAATATTACTAACTTTAACCTAGTGATTTTATGACAACTGAAGGCTAATTTAATATCATAACGACATTTTTAATGACTGTTGATGTCAAAATATTGTCGACGAGGTTGTAAAGGAGGACGTAAGCAGTGATGTAGGAACACTCAACAGACTCTAGTACGTTCTAAAAATATCAGTAGACGCGATAACCTGTTCCCTAAACCACTTTGGCTTTGAACACCTTTTTAATTAGGGAACACTTATGACATTTTTAACCAACGCAAAAGCATTATCTACCTTTGCTGTTTTGGGCTTATTTGCACTACCTACAGTCGCCATGGCAGATATGACAGAAGGTCTATATGGCACAGCACAACTGGGCTATAGCATTGCGGATACTGATTCAAAAGCCTATGGTAATAATATTGCAACCGATAATGATTTCCCAAGTTCATTTGAAGCTGATAATAGTATGGTCGGCGGTATAGGATTGGGTTATCAGTTTAACCAGAACCTACGTATAGAAGGTCGATTGGCAAAACGTAGCTTTGATATTGATGACTCACGTTACGGTACAGGCGCTCGTGATGGCGAGCAATACATTTTAGATGGTGAGTTTGAAAGCTTAACGATGACTCTTGAAGGGTTTTACGATTTCCCAATTAGTGCCTCATTTACCCCTTACGCTAAAGCAGGTATTGGACTTTCAAAAAATGACTATTCTGCTCGATTGGGCGGAACTGGCGTAGCAGGGTTTGATGCATTTGATGGCAAAGCAGATGGCTATTATGACAACTACGCTGATGGCGACTCTAGCGAATTTACGTGGAATATTGGAGCAGGTGCAAGCTATGCATTGACCCCAAGCACCCATTTATATGGAGAGTATCAATACATCGATTTTGGTGGCGACGTACAAACAGGGCAAGACGGCTTCAGCGATGGCTTTGAGATCAACGACGCCTCTGCTCATGAATTTAACTTAGGCTTACGTTATCAGTTTTAAGGTTTTGTAATTTATCAACTTATCTTAGGGTGTAGTGGTCAACTAATTTAGGACACCTGATAAGAGGTTTTTATTAAAGTAGCGCTTCTCTTTTTCTAACGGTGTTA
>NZ_JASDDJ010000041.1 GCF_030407455.1 Psychrobacter sp. 5A.1 | reverse complement strand
TTCTTTATAGAGTTCATTAAATGACAGAATTTTTTACCGTTATCATGATTACCATTCTTGCTGTGATTAGTCCTGGGGCTGATTTCGCTATTGTTACTAAGAATAGCTACCTATACGGGCGTTCAGTCGGTGTGCTAACGTCTATTGGTATAGCGCTAGGTGTCTTAGTACACGTGACTTATACGTTAGTAGCTGTTGCGATTGTCATGAAGCTTGCGCCAAATTTTTTGACAATCATAAAATATCTTGGTGCACTTTACCTTATTTATATTGGTTATAAGACATTCACACAAAAGCCGGTACATGACGTAGGTTCTTCTATGCGCATCAGTTCTGGACAAGCATTGCGATATGGCTTCTTTACCAATGCTTTGAATCCCAAAACTACATTGTTTGTCATTAGTACGTATACACAGATTGTTAGTGCTAGTACCCCAAAGTCTATTTTAATCGGTTATGGATTGTTTATGTCTGTGGCTCACTTCATGTGGTTCGCCTTGGTGGCTTTATTGTTCTCTCAACGGACGCTAAGAGAAAAAATGTTAAAGCAGCAAGTCGCAATTAATCGTGTCATTGGTTTTATATTAGGTCTATTAGGTGTGTTCTTGCTCTTTGCAAACTTAAACTAAAGGAATTAAATATGAATAAAGTTACCTTTATCGATATGGAAGGGGTTTTAGTTCCGGAGATATGGAAATTAATGTAAGCATTGCGGCTGATAGGTATTAAAAGCTTTTGCGCAAAGTAGAGAAGTGTCTCTATTATGCTTATTTATTCTTAAATCACCTAGGGTGTGTCATCGATTAGATTATGAGGCTTAAAATAAGAAAAATTGTAGATAAATAATTTATTAATGTGCTAATTGATAACACACCCTAACACTCTAATAACTTTAAGGTTGAACTTTCATGACGCTACAAATTGATCATATCTCACTATCGGTTGCCAACTTAAATAATGCTGAAAAATTTTACGATGCTATTATGCCTATTTTAGGTGCTAAGAAAGTAGAGGGTTCAGCCGAGGCTTTAAAATACGGCGTTCGGAACACGCCAGCTGCTCATCATAATAGCTATCTGACTATCTTTGAGGCACAAGACTTCACTCGCAACCATGCTAACCATTGGTGTTTTCAAGTCGATAAGAGAGATAGAGTTGATTCCTTTCATGTTCAAGGCATTGCTAATGGTGGATATGACGCTGGGCAGCCAGGACTTCGAGCTGAGTATCATGAGGGTTATTATGCCGCTTTTCTAATCGACCCTTCAGGGAACAAGATTGAAGTCGTTTGTCATTCTTTATAAAATTTATATAATGACTATGATGATTAAAAATAAGGAGGGTAGATCACGCCAAGGATAGCCGACACGCATACGATACAGTACGCCTTCGACCGTTTGTCTAAGATTCCCTGTGTCATAGATATTAAGCTCTAGTAATATAGACCTTAGTCTTGTCCAGTGTTGCTCTTTGAGCAAGGCATAGCAAACGACGTCTTTTTTTTGTGAGAACTTAAAAATTACTCGTTTGCTATTTTTTTGCTCATAATGTTCAATACGCCCATTTAACAGGCGTTTTTTATTTAGCATTCAAATGCAGCTGTTTTGCAGATTAGCTCAAAATCAAGCTGTCATCTTCGACTTTTTCGCCGCGAGTTTGCTCAAACATATCGAGTAAATCATGCACGGTCATGCCTTTACGAATATCGCCAGCGACATCCAAAACCACTTGACCTTGGTGCAGCATGACGGTGCGCGTACCATGTGCCAGTGCTTGTTGCATGGAGTGCGTGACCATCATCGTGGTCAGTTTATTGTCCGTGACAATCTTATCAGTCAATTCTAAAACAAACGCCGCAGTCTTAGGATCGAGAGCTGCAGTATGCTCATCAAGCAATAAAATCTTAGATGGCTGTAACGATGCCATCAATAGGCTTACTGCTTGACGTTGACCACCAGACAGCAGTCCCATACGGTCAGTCAGGCGATTCTCTAGTCCAAGCTTTAGGACTGAGAGTTTCTCTCTAAACAAGTCTCGGTTATTTGGGTTCAGCGCAAAGCTCAAACCACGTTTGCCGCCGCGCTTATAGGCAAGCGCCATGTTTTCTTCGATGGTGAGCGCTTCACAAGTTCCAGCCATTGGGTCTTGAAACACACGCGCAACCCAATGAGCACGTTGGTGCGCCGTCTTTTTGGTGACATCAATACCGTTTAACAGGATTGAGCCACTATCGACGCGCGTGGTGCCACTGACGGCATTTAGAAAGGTCGATTTACCAGCACCATTGGTACCGATGACCGTCACAAACTCACCATCGGCAATGTTTAAATCGATACCGCGTAGTGCAGGGTTTTCAATGGGCGTTCCAGGATTAAAGGTCAACCGCAAATCTGTAGCTTGCATCATAATAATTATTCCTTATGGTTGCACATTGACATTAAGCTCGAACTTTACGACTTAAAAATTTATTTTTAGCTTTTGGCAATACCAAGGCAAATACGACGAGTAGCGCTGTAATCAAGTTCAAATCCTGCGGGCCAAAGCCAATACTACGCAGCGTATCACTCGATAGGGCGACCTGAATAAATAGCTTGTACAGCACAGCACCAACGACCACAGCAAAAGTAATCAGCCAAATGCGCTTGGCCGGAATGATGGTTTCACCGATGATGACCGCTGCTAGACCAATGACAATTGTACCGATACCGATCGAGATATCTGCACCGCCTTGAGTCTGAACGAACAATGCACCCGCTAAAGCGATTAAGCCGTTAGACACTGCCATACCAACGATGGTCATCCATGAGGTATTGATGCCTTGCGCCTGTGCCATTCTTAGGTTTGAGCCAGTAGCGCGCATCGAAAGACCAGTCTCGGTACTATAGAACCAGTTTAAAAACAGCATAGCAAGCATCACGACGACACCAATAATCAAACAGCGCATCCAATAGCCATTACCATCGGTCACCAAGGTGCTAAACACCGTGGTTTCGCCCAATAGCGGCAAGTTTGGCGCACCCATAATCCGTAAATTGACAGAATATAGGGCAACCATCACTAAGATACTGGCAAGTAATTGCAGTATGCCAAGTTTGACATGTAACCATGCAGTGACGATACCAGCGACGGAGCCTGCTAACATACCAAAGGCACAGGCCAACCATGGGTTGACACCAGCGATGATGGAGATACCAGCGACTGCGCCACCTAGCGGAAAGCTACCGTCAGCGGTCAAGTCGGGAAAGTCGAGCGTACGAAATGAAATCAGCACACCAAGTGCAACAAGGCCATAAATCAGACCGCTTTCAAGCGCACCAAAAAAAGCAATTAAGGACATAAGATATTAGTCGGTTATCATCAAGCGTTTAGCGATTATTATCACAAGCAAAAAGCAGCAAAGGTATGAAGCATGCTACCTATAAGCCTATATAACCCAAACGGCTAAGCGGTGAATTTAACAGATTAAGCAATCTGCGGTTAGGGTAAACCAAAACATCTTCCTATGAGGAATGAGCATAAAATACCTTGGTTCGAAATTCGGTTTTAATGCTTATATCACATTAAAAATAACCCAGCTCATATACCAGTAGCTGGGTTATTTTTATACTGAAATAATAGCAGTAAATATAAGCAATAATCTATGATTAAACCATCAATATAATCGTTTAACGTGATGTTTACATTCAGAGGGCGCTATTCTACCACTTCTTTTGCTTTATCGATAACTGCTTGTGGCAATGTAATACCTTCAGCGGTGGCATTTTTTGGACTGACATACAAATCAAGTGCTTGCGGCGTATAAACAGGGATATCACCTGCTTTTTCACCGTTCAAAATACGCACCACAATTTTACCTGTTTCGCGGCCAAGTGCATAATAGTCAACGCCCAATGCGGCAATGGCACCGCGTGCAACAGAACTGGTGTCTGAAGCAATCAGCGGGATTTTGCTTTCTTTAGCGACTTGAAATAGCGACTCGTAAGCAGATACCACGTTGTTATCGGTTGATGTGTAAATCATATCGACTTTACCTTCGAGGCTACGGGCAGCCATTGCGATGTCGGTACTGCGCTGGGCAGGGGCTTCATGTACAGTGATGCCCATTGGTGTCAGCTTTTCTTTTAGATTTTTTAGGATGATGGTAGAGTTCACCTCACCTGGACTATAAACATAACCTACGTTTTTTAAGCTTGGAATAATTTGGCGCATCAAGGCAATTTGTGGCTCATAAGGGAGCGCATCAGAACCACCGGTAACGTTGGTGCCAGAGCCATCAAGCTTTGATACCAATTTGGCTTCTACTGGGTCGGTCACCGCAGAGAATACCAAAGGAATCGTGCTGGTAGCCGCCGCAACCGACTGTGCTGATGGCGTACCAATGGCAACGATAACATCTGAGTTGTCTGCAACAAATTGCTTAGCAATCTGCCCAGCTGTTGCGGTATTACCCTGTGCGCTTTGGAAATTAACGGTTAAGTTTTCACCGTCTTTAAATCCTGCTTCGTTTAATTCATCGATGACACCTTTGCGTACGTCATCAAGCGCTGGATGCTCAACAATAGCGGTAATAGCGACGTTTTTCATCTCTGTGGCGGCCTCGCCAGTAGCAGAGGCATCAGTCGTGCTAGTATCTTGCGCTGATTGATTACAACCAGTCAAAATAGCGGTGCATACGCCGCCTAATAGTAAAGCCTTACCGAAATTAAAATGACCAAAACGATTTTGAGACAACATGGGTCTTACTCCTAAAATAATAGTGTGTCCGTACACTATATAAATAATTAACGTACTAGTTGGTAGCTTACTACTTTTTATTTGGTATCGGTATCAATATCAACGTTGATGGCATTTTTTAGCAAATCTGCTGGCAAGCTGATACCTTGATTTTCAGCATGTTTAGGGCTGACATACAGTGTTAGATCATTCATGACTTCAGGTTTAATGGTATTGACCGCTTCGCCATTTAACACGCGATAGACCATTTTTCCAGTGGTACGACCAAAGTCATAGTCATTGACCCCAAGGGCAGCAGTGGCCCCGCGTTTGACACTGAACTCATCAGAAGCGATAACCGGCATTTTTAACTCATTTGCCGCTTGGGTCATGGCTTCAAAAGCCGATGCGACGTTATTGTCAAATGAGGTGTAGATGATATCTGCGCGTCCTTGCAAGCTACGTGTTGCCATGCCGATATCCGTTGGGCGGTTGGCAGGAATGTCTAATAATGATAAGCCTCGTGCTGGTAAAGCTTGTTTGAGATTATCACGCAACGAAACAGAGTTGGCTTCACCTGGGCTATAGACGTAACCGATGGTTTTCAAATCAGGCTTGATTTGTTGTAATAAATCCAATTGTGGCTCTAGTGGTAACTGACTTGATAAGCCAGTTAAATTGCTTTGAAAAGGCGTGCCATCTGCTGTGATGAGCTTTGCACCTAGTGGGTCTGATACCGCAGTATAAATAATGGGGATGGTGGTGGTCGCGGCGACAATCGACTGGGCAGATGGCGTAGAGATTGCTACGATGGCATCTGGATTATCTCCTACAAATTGCTTGGCAATCTGTCCTGCTGTTGCTGTATTGCCTTGCGCACTTTGAAAGTTGATGGTGAGGTTTTGCCCTTCGACATAGCCATTATCCGCCAATTCATCAATGATACCACGGCGCATATCATCTAATGATGGATGCTCAACGATTTGAGTGATGGCAATGGATTTGGCAGGTTTGTCTGTGGCCGTACTACTTTCAGCAGTCGTAGCGGTGTCGGTAGAGGAGTTTGAGCAGCCGATTAGTCCAAGTGTGCTAATGGCACTAAGAGCAACGCCATATAGGCTTAAGCGTAGAGTAGAAGCAATAGTCATTATTAGGTTAACTCATAGGTTATATCAGTTCTAAAAATCAAGAGAATACGGTCAGACGGGTCAAGTCTACTAACTGATACCAGTAGTACTGGTACTCACGCGTCTGGCTCTCTTTAATTTTTGACAATGATACTGAAGAATGCAGATTAGCCGAATCAATGCTATGTTGATATTAAGATAGCAGGCTAACAATTAAATAAAGTAATCGTTCCATCGATTATTATGTTCATATTATGACAGTAATGTAAGTTATCGCAATAAAAAATTAAAGCGGGTTCGTCATAGATGGGTCTGGGAGCTGTTTTGATGGTTGGAAGCAGGGTTTTATTGTGCATTTGATCATAAAAAAAGATGCCACAAAGGACATCTTTATTACCATTGTCAAAATGAGGACATGCCCTAGTCAAAGATTCGCCATAAACTCTTAAATGCCCATGATACTATTCGAAAAGGAATCTCAAGTAAGTCCATATAAAACGCCCAATCATAGACACTCAAAGGCTCTGAATGATAGTTGCGTCGTGAGCGCTTTATATTCGAAGTATACATAAATAGTATGGCACTAAGAATGCCACTACCAATAGCTGCCCATAGTGCGATTATATCGGATGAAAAAAACCAATAAGCGAGCAGACCTAATGCTAAATAAAAGAGAATATCTGCCAAAAATCTGAGCAATACCACTGTCATTCTCCTTTATTCAATACCTTGATCAGGCTACTCAGGTCTGTGGATCTCAGGCATTAGGCGAGTACATCACCAACGACACAAGTATCCGGTAAAGTAACAACCGTCAAGCCCGTCTTTGGCTCACCAGTTGATAGTACCATGCCTTCTGAGATACCAAATTTCATCTTGCGCGGTGCAAGATTGGTCACACACACGACCTTTTTATTGACCAATTGCTCTGGCTCATAAAACTTACGGATACCGCTGAATACGTTGCGCGGCTTGTCTTCACCAACATCTAACGTAAACTGTAAAAGCTTGTCCGCGCCTTCGACGTGGTTACAGGCTAAGACGTGTGCCACTTTCATCTCAACTTTGGCAAAGTCGTCAATACCAATATAGTCAGTTTGCTCAGCGTCTGCATTGGCTTCTGGCGCTGCATTTTTTGCTGCTGGCTTGCTGTTTGTGATAGCAGTTGGCGCTGGCGCGTCTACTTGTGCGAGAGAGGCTTTTGAGTCTTCCACCATGGCCTCAATATCTTTTTCTTCGATACGCTGCATCAGTGGTTTGAACTTGTTGATTTTATGTCCAAGTAACCACTGATTACGGCTAGCGAAATCTAAACTGTCAATGTTTAAGAATGCTTTGGCATTATTTGTCAGCTCAGGTAGTACAGGTGCAAGGTAGACCATCAATTGACGGAAGATATTAATCGCAACCGAGCAGACGTCTTGAACTTCTTGTTCAGTGCCTTCTTGCTTAGCAAGCGACCATGGTTTTTTCTCATCAATATACTCGTTGGCTTTATCCGCACACTGCATGATTAGACGCATGGCACGTGAGAATTCGCGGTTTTCATAGGCAGCAGCAATCTCATCACCTGTTTTGGTGATGTCTTCTAACAGTTCTGGCTCTGCACAAACTTCTGACAGCATGCCGTCGTATTTCTTCACCAAAAACCCTGCACTGCGACTGGCGATATTGACGACTTTACCAACCAGATCAGAGTTGACCTTTTGCATAAAGTCTTCTAAATCTAGATTGATATCTTCGACTTTGTCAGACAGTTTACTGGCGAAGTAATAGCGCAGGTACTCAGGGTGTAAATGCTCAGCGTAAGTTTCGGCCTTAATAAAGGTACCGCGTGACTTACTCATCTTCTCGCCATTGACCATCAAGAAGCCGTGGGCAAAGACGCCTGTTGGTGTACGATACTCGCTGCCCGCAAGCATGGCTGGCCAAAACAAAGCATGGAAGTAAACGATGTCTTTACCAATGAAGTGGTAAACCTCGGTTTTGTGCTCGTTTTCTTGTGCCCAATAGCGGTCAAAATCAAGCGCTTGCTCTGTACCTGCGCGTTTGTCGCATAGGTTTTTAAAACTTGCCATGTAGCCGACTGGTGCATCTAGCCATACATAAAAGTATTTATCTGGTTCATCGCTTGGGGTATCTGGAATTTGAAAGCCAAAATAGGGCGCATCGCGTGAGATATCCCAAGTCGCTAAGCCTGCCTCAAACCACTCTTGCAATTTATTGGCCACTGACGTTTGCAAACGGTTGTCACTGCGTGTCCAGTCTTTTAAGAATTGCTCAAACTCTGGCAAATTAAAGAAATAATGCTTAGAGGTTTTGAGTACAGGCGTTGAACCAGATAGCGTAGACTGTGGATTTTTAAGTTCGGTGGCATTGTATGTGGTGCCGCATACTTCACAGTTATCACCATATTGGTCTGGACTATCACATTCAGGACAGGTGCCTTTGACAAAGCGATCGGCTAAAAATAACTGCTTTTCAGGATCGAATAACTGCTCAACGTCTTTGGTGCTGATGTGTCCAGCGCTACTAAGACGACGATAAATAAGCTCAGAAAACTCTTTATTTTCTTCTGAATGAGTAGAATGATAATTATCAAAATTAATCAAAAACTTAGAAAAATCAGCTTCATGTGATGCTTTCACTGACGCAATCTGTTCTTCTGGTGTCACGCCATTAGCTTCTGCTTTTAGCATGATGGCGGTACCGTGTGCATCATCTGCACAGACATAAGTGACCTGATGGCCTTGCGCTTTCATCGCACGTACCCAAATGTCTGTCTGAATATACTCTACAAGATGCCCCAAATGGATATAGCCATTGGCGTAGGGCAGCGCACTGGTTACTAGAATTTCACGCACAAAATCACCTATATTTTTATATAAACGGGTTAGGTATCAAACGTCTTAAGCAGCTTATGGCTATTAGACGCGATGTTATCAATGCTAAAAACTTCCAAAAATAATGAAAATTTAAAAAGTGTGCCTATGATACCGTAATTCGGCTAAATTTGTGATATTCCTTGGTAATTACTTCTCATTCGTTAGGCATCCACTAACCACAAACAATAGGCTTACATTGAATTTAGTCGTTATCAGGTGGCCATGAAAAACCCACCGAGCAATCGCTAAGTGGGTTTTTGGTTAGGTACTGTGATTCAGACTCTATTATGCAAATTTAAAGCGAATCTTAGAATGAACCAAACATCGTACCTAAGATAATAACAGCGACCATAGCGACCAATGGAATGATCATCGTGACCATCGCCAAGTTTAAATAAGACTGCTTATGGGTCAGACCACAAATCGCTAGCAACGTGATGACCGCGCCACTGTGCGGTAGCGTATCAAGACCACCTGCCGCCATGACAGCCACACGGTGCATCAGCTCTGGATCGATACCGGCATTGACTGCCATTCTGAGATAGTCTTCACCCAAAGTGGACAGGGCAATACTCAAACCACCAGATGCTGAGCCTGTGATACCAGCAAGCGTGGTCATAGCGACGGCTTCTGAAATCAGAGGGTTATCAGGGTTTAGGTTTAGGATGCTATCACGAATGATAAGGAAGCCCGCTAGTGAGGCAATGACCGCACCATAACCCACTTCTGATGCGGTATTAAAAATCGGCAACATAGAGTCGTAAGTACCACGATTAATGGTTTTTTGTAGATTATTCCAGTGTCCGATACGTAGCAAGATTAATACTACACAAGCCACGATCAATGAGATGATGATGGACCATAATCCAAGTGAGCCTGCGATATTCAAGTCAGGAAACTGAGTCTGTAAAGCGCTAAAGTCCATCGATGGAAAGATAGCATATGTCAATACAGCGTTCAAACCAATGACCAATACCAGCGGAATCATCGCAACGGTAAATGAGGTGTGATGCGTGTTTAATGCTTCAGTTTCTTTTGCAGCTGCGCCAACGCCGCCCACATCTTCTTCGTCATGCTGACCATAGCCTTCGCCTGCTGCATTGGCTTTTCTGGCGCGTGACTGAAGCCACATCCAACCACCAATAAACATGACCGTACCGCCAATGATACCCAAAATAGGCGCGGCAAATACGTTGGTATTGTAGTAAGGAATTGGGATGGCATTTTGAATCGCTGGCGTGCCTGGCAATGCGGTCATCGTAAACGTAAATGACCCTAAAGCAATCGCTGCTGGAATCAAACGTTTTGGGATATCTGCCGCTTTAAACAAGTCCTTAGCGATTGGATAGATAGCAAAAGCCACAACGAACAACGATACGCCGCCATAGGTCAAAATAGCACAGACTAAAATCACAGCGAGAATGGCTTTACTGGCCCCAAGTTTTTTGACCACGGTATTAGCAATCGCTGACGCCGCACCAGAGTCTGCCATCAAGCGCCCAAACAATGCGCCTAGTAAGAATATAGGAAAGAATTTGAGTAAAAACCCACTTAATGCGCCCATAAAAACATCGGTATAGGCGGGGATACTGCTTAAGAAGTCACCTGACAGTAAGACTGCTAATGTCGCCATAATCGGTGCTAAGATCAGTACAGAATAACCGCGATAAGCAAAGAACATGAGTAATAATAGAGTAATGACAATAGCAAGCGTACTAAACATGATGGCCCTCCTTGGCAAAAAATAAGGCAGCGAGTATGCCGTGCCTGTCGATATAGGTCAATAAAATTAATCAAAATAAGCCTATGTCGTCTGTTTTATCAAACATAAATCTAGACTCATAGACTGCTAATCATTAATATCTCGACAATTTAACTCCTGCACAGCGTTGACTCACATGCGCTGATGGTTATTTTCTAGTCGTTACGACAATAATATGCTAAATTAGCACCAGCGGCTCATGCATGATATAGCGATATAGAATGTATTATTTTGAATAGCAATATAAAATGTAATATTTGCCATATATCATATGTAGTGGGCGGTAAGCACACTCGGCTTGCATTTATCACCATTCAACACACTCTAATTACTCTTAAAACCAAACATAAAATTTACAAGGAATGTGAATATGTTTAGTGCCATCACTAATATGAGCGTGCAGTTAGTCAATCGCTACCTACCATCCCCATTCGTATTTTCGATCGTTTTGACCCTTATCGCTTTTGCTGTGGGATTGGCTATTACTGGCCAAGATATGATTGCGATGGCAGGGCACTGGGGCAATGGACTATGGTCATTACATAGCTTTGCCATGCAAATGGCGTTGGTCCTAGTGACCGGTTATGCATTTGCTAGCGCACCATTCATTCAACGACTGCTGGACAATCTCGCCAGCAACGTTCATTCTCCTACGACGGCGATTATGGTATCAACCTTGGTTGGTCTGGTCGGTTCGTGGATAAATTGGGGCTTTGGTCTAATCATCGGGGCAATCTTTGCAAAGGCACTGGCCAGAAAAGTTGCTAACGTTGACTATCCTTTGCTTGTCGCTGCGGCGTATTCAGGCTTTGTGATTTGGCATGGTGGTTTTTCAGGTTCTATACCACTGACACTCAGCTCTGGCGGTGACACATTACTGACGCTATCAGGCAATACGATGACTGAAGCCGTACCTTTGTCGCAGACGATATTTGCAGGATACAATCTTTTGATTGTTGGTCTACTCATCGTTATTTTGCCGATCTTGAATCGCTTGATGCATCCCAAAAACCCCACGGTTATCGATCCTAAATTGATCAAACAAGAGGTGTATGTCTCGCCTCCAAGAGACACGCCCGCACAAAAACTAGATGACAGCCGTATTATCGCTGTTATCCTATTGGCGTTGGCGCTGATGTACTATATCAGCGAGTTTGGTAGTAACGGTTTTAACCTTGGGCTCAACATTGTTATTGGGCTGTTTTTATTCATAGGTTTACTATCGCATGGCACGTTGGAGCGTTATTATCGTGCCGTACACTCAGGGATAGGTGGCATCACGGGTATAGTGCTACTGTTCCCATTTTATGGCGGTATCATGGGCATCATGACGGGTGCGAATGCTGATGGGATTTCTATCAGTACGCAAGTGACCGAATTTTTCGTCAATTCAGCTTCCGCAGACAGTTTCCCGATCTTTGCATTTTTAAGTGCAGGTCTGGTCAATGTCTTTGTACCGTCAGGCGGTGGGCAATTTGCTGTACAAGGCCCAGTTATGATTCCTGCTGGCATTGAGCTGGGTGTGAATCCAGCAATCACTGCGATGGCGATTGCGTGGGGTGATGCATGGACCAACATGATTCAGCCGTTTTGGGCTTTGCCATTATTGGGTATCGCAGGTTTGGATGCGCGCGCCATTATGGGCTATTGTTTGATAGTGCTTGCAGTATCTGGGGCCATTATCATGGGCGTGTTTTGGCTGGTGGTATAGTCATTCCACTATAAAAATATTACTGCGTTAACCTCGCTTGAAGTATTTAATATACATCTACACTCGGTTGCCTTGTACTATTTTTAAATTGAATCGACTATATGGCGTTATAACGCTCAAAAGAAAAATAAGCATGATGAATTTTCACTGTTAGGTTTTATTAAAAGCAACAATCAAACGGATAATTGAGATATTTAATTCAGCATTAGGGCATGTCCTAATATATGCAAGGATTAAAAATATAAATGATAATCATAGGAGACAAGCATGAGTCAATCAAAAGTATATAGCAGTGCCGAAGAGGCGCTAAAAGGTATCGTTCATGATGGTCAAACACTCGCGATCGGTGGCTTTGGTCTATGCGGTATTCCAGAAGCATTAATCGAAGCGCTGCGCGATAGCAAAGTCAAAGAGCTCACCTGTATCAGTAATAACGCTGGTGTCGATGACTTCGGTCTTGGTCTGTTGCTACAGACACGCCAAATTAAAAAAATGATTTCGTCATATGTGGGCGAAAACAAAGAGTTTGAGCGTCAATATTTGGCAGGCGAGCTAGAGGTTGAGTTGACGCCGCAAGGTACATTGGCTGAAAAATTACGCTCAGGCGGTGCTGGTATTCCTGCGTTTTATACCGCAACGGGCGTAGGTACGCTGGTTGCTGAAGGCAAAGAGACTCGTGACTTTGATGGGCGTACTTATGTGTTAGAGCATTCATTGCGCGCAGATGTCGCACTAATCAAAGCACAGAAAGCCGATAAAGCGGGTAATTTGATGTTCAATAAAACCGCTCGTAACTTTAACCCAGACTGTGCAATGGCGGGTAAAATCACGATTGTCGAAGTCGAAGAGATTGTAGAGACGGGCACATTTGATCCAGATGAAGTGCATCTACCGGGTATCTTTGTTCAACGGATTGTATTGAATGCCAGCCCTGAAAAGCGTATCGAAAAAACAACAATCAAAGCTGTAGAAGGTGCTTAGCTTAAAGCATGGCCAAAACGTAGAGTTAGTTTTTAGATGAATAACAATAGAATATCGTAAAAAATAAGGAAATCAGCATGGCATGGACAAGAGAGCAAATGGCGCAACGCGCTGCAAAAGAGCTACAAGATGGCTATTATGTGAACTTGGGCATCGGTCTGCCAACGTTAGTTGCCAACTACATCCCTGAAGGCGTGGATGTTTGGCTACAGTCAGAGAACGGCTTGCTGGGTATTGGTGAGTTTCCCACAGCAGATAAAGTCGATGCCGACTTGATTAATGCGGGCAAGCAAACAGTAACCGCAGAAGCTGGTGCTAGCTATTTTAGTAGCTCAGAGTCTTTCTCTATGATTCGTGGCGGTCATGTCAACTTGGCGATATTGGGTGCAATGGAAGTCTCAGAAAAAGGCGACCTTGCCAACTGGATGATTCCCAAAAAGATGGTTAAAGGCATGGGCGGGGCGATGGATTTGGTCGCAGGTGTGCAGCGTGTGATTGTATTGATGGAGCAGGTCAATAAGCATGGCGAACCAAAAATTTTGGCAAACTGTGAGCTACCATTGACGGGTAAAGGCGTGGTTGATCGTATCATCACCGAGCTTGCCGTATTAGACGTCACTGATGAAGGCCTCAAACTGGTTGAATTGGCAGATGGTGTGAGCTTTGACGAGCTACAAGAAAAAACGCCAGTAAGCATTATTCAGTAAACTTTGTATAGTAAGCTTTGTACAGTAGTGTGACTGACTCAAAATCAGTAGGCTTTATCTCTTAAATAAATACGCCACTATGATTATAGTGGCGTATTTGTTCAGCCCTGTTTTTATAAAATTCAAATAATATTTCAGACCATGATAAGGAATATGTATGGCGACCCAATTACAACAAGATTTGACAGGCAAAGTAGCATTAGTCACTGGCTCTGCAAGTGGTATCGGACGTGACATCGCTGAGACTTATGCAAAAGCAGGCGCAGCAGTGGGTATTGCCGATATTAATCTTGAAGCAGCCCAGAAAACTGTTGCTGCGATTGAAGCCGCTGGTGGACGCGCACTAGCGATTGCCATGGATGTTACGTCAGAAGATGCAGTAAACGATGGTGTACAGCAGCTAGTGGATACCTTTGGTAGTATTGATATTCTCGTCTCTAATGCTGGTATTCAGATCATTGACCCTATTGATAAAATGGCTTTTAGTGATTGGAAAAAAATGCTCAACATCCATTTGGACGGTGCATTTTTGACGACCAAAGCCGCGATTAAGCATATGTACAAAGGCGATAAAGGCGGCACGGTCATTTATATGGGCTCTGCTCATTCGCATGAGGCTTCATTATATAAAGCCCCTTATGTGACCGCCAAGCACGGACTGCTAGGGCTATGCCGTGTATTGGCTAAAGAAGGTGCAGCACATAAGGTACGTTCGCATGTGATTTGTCCAGGGTTTGTCAAAACACCATTGGTAGAAAAACAAATCCCAGAGCAAGCAGCTGAAAAAGGCATCAGTGAAGAGTCGGTTATTAACGATATCATGCTGGTTAATACCGTAGATAAAGAGTTTACGACAGTAGAAGACATTGCGCAATTGGCGCTATTTTTAGCGGCGTTCCCAACCAATGTATTTACTGGGCAGTCGATCGTGGCCAGTCATGGTTGGTTTATGAACTAGGGCACGTTCTGATAGACAGATATGCCTCATATGGACCACAATATCAGACCTACTGGCGTTGTGGTTTTTTTATGCGTGCAATTCAGCTACACTGTTATGATAGAAGGTCTGGCTAACACGCTCACCGATTCTATCGTTTGCTCGACATGCAGCGGTACGCATTGAGTTATTTGCCACACCTACCCACCTGTATAGGCAATAATAGTCGCTATGTTTAATTTTATGAAGAAAAAAACCAAAGATATTGAAACGCCTGAGCAGCAGGCCGCGCGTGATAGTGCCGTGGATAAAGTATTGCTCGGCTATGAGGTAGGTACCATTAGTATTGCTACCATGGTCACAGGACTTGATCGCGATGGTGATCAACTTACCTTAGACTTGCGTTTGCCGAAAGATAGCAATCCTGAAGCCATTCAGCAAGAGCTCGGGCAACTGCTACATCCGCACGGCATTACCACGATTCATATGAATGTGCGTCTGCCTGCGCCAGAAAAAGGCTCAGGTTCAAGCTTACCGAAGCAAATGCCAAAGACGATCAATGCGATGGATAGTCAGAGCAAGCCTGCCACTAATCCTGATAGTCATAGCTCTGACAATAGCAATAACGCTGAGCCACCGATTACTAAAGCGGCACCAACACAAGCGTCATTGGCCGCCCATCCTCGTATTCGTCATATTATTGTGGTGGCATCTGGCAAGGGTGGTGTGGGTAAGTCAACGACGACAGTCAATATTGCGTTAGCATTACAAAAGCTTGGCAATCGTGTGGGTGTGCTTGATGCCGATATTTATGGGCCTAGTATGCCAACGATGCTGGGCGTTGCCGATGTGAAGCCACAACTAGAGAATGAGCAATTCGTACCTGTTGATGCACATGGCATAGCGATGTTGTCAATTGGTAGCTTGCTCGATGGGGAAAACACACCTGTCGCGTGGCGTGGGCCAAAGGCAACAGGTGCATTGATGCAACTGTATAATCAAACCAACTGGCCGCAGCTAGATTATTTAGTGATAGATATGCCGCCAGGTACAGGAGATATACAGCTGACTTTGGCGCAGCGCATACCAGTCACGGGCGCTGTCGTTGTCACAACGCCGCAGCATGTTGCACTACTTGATGCTCAAAAAGGCATCGAGATGTTTAACAAAACCAATATCCCTGTGCTTGGTGTCGTTGAAAATATGGCGCTACACACTTGTAGTAACTGTAATCATACCGAAGCTATTTTTGGTACGGGCGGCGGCGAAAAAATCGCTGAACAGTATCAAGTGCCGCTGTTAGGGCAGCTCCCCCTTGCCAGTGGTATTCGTGCACAAGTGGATAAAGGCGTGCCAAGCGTCTTGGCTAATGACGAGTTTGCGATTTATTATCTGAGCATCGCTACAAATATCGAAGCCAATATTAATAAATTTGCCAAACCTGTCGATGACAAGCGGATTTTTTGATGGTGGAGAAGTAGCCTAAGCTGGCAAATTTTAAAGTGAATGTATTGTCTAAAAAGAGGATATTTTGAACTTATCTATTTATCAAAGTCATTTAGACAATACTCCCAAGCAGTATAGAGTCCTACGATTATTTCGCCCACCGATATACATCATTGAACTCTCAAACAATCAGTTGAGTGCCGTTTGCTACTATAAAGATGGTAGTAGCAAACGCTATCAGATTAATGCTGACTTTAGCAATCGCCGAATGGTAATTGCCGATTTTAACAAATTCGCGAAGGCTCTCGCTGAGCTGTTAAAAAAGTTTCCAAGACATTTTTTATGGATGAGTGCGCTTGTATCAATCAATGTTACAGAAACACTAGCAGATGGATTAACCAATATTGAAGTTAAGGTGATAACTGAAGCGTTTTTTGTGGGTTCTGTACAGGCAAAAAGAAGAATTTTACATAGCACCGTTAGCTATCAAGGACAGATAGTACCTTTAGGAAAATTTGGCTAGGATGCCGATATCATGAATAAAAGCCACGACAAACCGTATACTGCCGCCAACTTAAAACTGGCAAATCTCGAATATCTTATCCAAAATGGTCAGCCTGTTTTTGGTGTTTTCTCCCAAGTCAAAAGTGTCAACTACTTAGACTATCATAGTCATCTCATTTCACAAAAATCCTTACCTAACTGGCGTAAAGAACTAAAAGCCAACCAGTTCTGCTTCATTCAGATACTCCAGCCCCCTTATCGAGTGTGCCTCGCGCTCGCAACGATTAAGCTTGCGACTAGTGCTTTCGTTTACATTTATAATGAGGATACTCAGCAGCTGGAAGTCTGTGAGGCGCTACAGCCTTTGACGCATCATACGCACTTAGACGGTGATGGTTATCAAGGGCAGATGGCATTTACACATACAAAGCTCAGCGTCACCTTGAATTTTAGCCCTGCTCAGATGACTATTGCGCTTGACAGTCAGTATGTTGCAATCACGGCAGCGTTAGCACGAAGCGCACAACCGTTAGCCATATGTACGCCGACTGGTAGGCGTGGCTGGACGTTTACGCAAAAAGAGCCGTTGACCGCACTATCTGGGCATTTACTCATTAAAGCCAAGTCAAAATTTCATACTGATGCTCCTGACGCTCAACCTCAAAAAATAACTTTCACCGATGCCACTATTGCCAATCTAGATTGGACGCTCGGCTATATGAGTCATGAGACCAATTGGTTTTGGAGCTGTATCACTAGTTATTTGTCAGATGGCCGTCACTTTTTGCTCAATCTGTCTATGGGTGTTAATGAGACAGGAGCCAGTGAAAATGCTTGTTGGCTTGATGGGCAGATATTCTATTTACCACCCGTTATGTTTGCTCGTGAGGGTGCAAATATTCGATCAAATCAGCCAGACAGTCTTAAGCCAAGTGTTGAAAGTGTAGAAAGTGATGCTAGCGCCACAAAGCCGTGGCGTATTTATCATCAAAATCTAGGGTGGAGCAATGTCGATATTGATTTAAGCTTTACACCGATTACCGTCTATAAAAAGACTGATAATTTTGGTGTGATAGCCAGTATCTTTGAGCAATGGATAGGTTTTTATAGTGGTGAAATTCGAATAAGAGATGAAGTCATTAGGCTTGATAATGTCATGGGGCTCGCAGAAGATCATTTTGCCAAATGGTAGCTTCTAAAATATAAGATGGGGATAAATGAGATTATTGGCTGTATTCAGTTTTAAGTAGCCGCTCCTCTATAAATTTTGCCATCAATTCCGTATAATCGTCGCTATCAAAATACTGTTATCATAACCGCTATTAAATATTTGCTAAGGAACAACAATGTCTATCAAGTCTGACCGCTGGATTCGTAAAATGGCCGAAGAGCATGGCATGATTGAACCATTTGAGGCGGGTCAAGTGCGCTTCAACGATGCAGGCGAGCGTTTGGTTAGCTACGGCACCTCAAGCTATGGTTATGACGTGCGCTGTGCCCCTGAGTTTAAAGTATTCACCAACGTACATTCAGTCGTAGTAGATCCTAAAAACTTCGATGAAAAAAGTTTTATTGATATCGTTGGTGACGAGTGTATTATTCCACCAAACTCATTCGCGCTAGCACGTACCATGGAATATTTCCGTATTCCGCGTGATGTATTGACTATTTGTCTTGGCAAATCAACGTATGCGCGTTGCGGTATTATTGTCAACGTGACGCCGCTTGAGCCAGAGTGGGAAGGGCACGTCACTTTAGAATTTAGTAATACCACCAATCTACCAGCCCGTATCTATGCTGGTGAAGGCGTCGCGCAAATGCTATTTTTCCAAAGTGATGCTGATGATGTTTGCGAGACCAGTTATAAGGATCGCGGTGGTAAATACCAAGGTCAACGCGGGGTGACCTTGCCGCGCACGTAGGCAGTAAGCATTACGAAAACGCAGTAACACCTATCAAAAAATCCACACGACTTGAGTTGTCGTGTGGATTTTTTATGGCTCATTTTTTGTATTAAAGTTTGCTATAGTCTGTATATATTTTACAAAAGTTTATTACTGCTTAGCGACGAGACTTTCATGAATTCTATCAAACATGCCCAAATATCTGCGCGTCGGCGCGGTGGACAACCTAGCGACTACATTGCTATTCATCAGTTTATCGATAATACCAAGAACTTATGTAGTGACAATCGGCATCGCATTTTTCATACCATGTGGGCGGTGAATGAAATTGTATTACCTATGTTTGGCCATGTCTTAGTCAACAGCGATGGTGCTGAGGTGGATATCAAAGATGTATGTGAAAAAGATCACCTGTTGGTAGATTTTCGCCATCGCTTTATCCCTACTATTGGTGATTTTGTGCAAGCCATCCAAGGTGAGCTTAGCGTGGCACAAAAAAATAATATTGAGCAGTTTCATACTAATTTTGCACAGAGCAATCCTGCTATCAGCCGTTTATTACTGTCACCACTTGCCATTACAGGTCAGCTCAAATCACTATTATTGACCCACAATAGCTGGTTTATGTTGGATGTTATACCGAGGGTTACGGCGCTCGAACTATCGCAATTACCCATTACTGATTTTCGGTTATCAGGCAGTGCTATATTTGAAAAAATGGCGTTTGAATTATGGATGGATAATGGAAATGACTATCCGCCATCTGCAAGGTTAGTGCATTGACTCCCTTTGTATTGATAACCTACCCATATCCATCATAAGGAACTTTATCATATGAAAGAGTACAACTTCTTTGCCTTTCATCCCGAATGCTTTGCCCTGCGCATTGAGAGTACCAGCAGCGATGAGCCGATTCATTAGATTGTTGCACAGCCGCCAGCGGAGAATCAAGCATTGGTGTAGCTCGGCCATGTGCTTAAATAATACGAGTCGGCACAATCAAGAAAATAATCCAACCATTACTGCACAAGGACCAGCTTTATGAGTAAAAAATACGCGATTCACAAATTCGACTTTATGTACAATGACGAGTGGTACTGTGTTGAGCATCATAATGAAACATTATATGACATTGTTGATGATGAAAAAACAGCACGACAACGTTGGGCAGCACTTGAGCGCGACTCACTAGAGGAGTATCCTTTAGACAACCTAAGCACCTTTGCTAATGGTGAACTGAGTGAAGAGCAGTACCAAAAAATTATTAGCTTTATACGGGACGATTGTGGCCTGCAATTAACTATTCCTAGATATGGCTTATGTGGTGAGGATATACCTACTGATCAAATGAATGATGAGCAACTATTAACTTTTTTAGAAATTGCGCAGAGCAATCATTACATGGTAAAGGAATATACCGCCAGCGAACCACGTTATGTAATTTTTACGGCACATCACGGTTATATGCTAATGGATCCCTCTGGCTATTCAGATCAGATTTGGTTCACGCATGATGCGTGTGATGTCATGGCGCAGTACCGTAGAGATGCACGTATTAGCTATGGTCAAGAAATATATGAAAAACAAACCATACTGACCGCATCGGACTTAGAAAACCCCATTGTACAAAGTCTTATCAGTCAATATCAAGATGAGCTGAGTATTGAGTACAATGCGGATGAGACAGAAGGAAATATTGATTTTGCGGACAGTCCTGATGATGTGATCACGGCATTTAACGCTGTATTACAATTGCCCATTTATCGGGTGGAACAAGTCGATGATGTCATGTTTACCAAAATTAGCCAATAGTAATCACTGCTCACAGGCTAACTGCCTTTTAATAAAATAGCATAGACATACAAATAACCGTAAAAAAGCTGAACCTGTGACGGGTTCAGCTTTTTGCAGCTTCTAACTCACTAGATAGCGCCATTTACTTTAAGACTTTTAAACCTGCTTTATTATCACGTTTTGGCTTGGGCGCAGCAGTAGAGACTGTCTTAACCGTAACGTCAGAATCTTCTTCAGGTACGTAATTATCATATTCGTTAGGATCAAAGAACATACCCTGTGAGTTCTCTTTTGCATAAATACCTAACACTGCAGTCAGTGGCACCCAAATTTCTTGCGATACACCACCGAAGCGGGCACTGAAGTTAATATAGTCGTTCCCCATACTCATATTACCAGTTGCACGGCTCGCAATATTGAGCACGATACGACCATCTTGCACATGCTCTCTTGGAATCTGCACTTCTTCAGCAGTGGCATCAACCATTAGATACGGGGTAAGTGCATTGTCTTCTATCCACTGATACAGTGCGCGCACCATATAGGGACGTGTTGGGGTAATAGAGGTGGTTTCGCTCATTTGATGATTTCCTATACGAATTATTTTTAATAATGAAAAATATCTCTTTTAGCGATTTATCAAATGACAAATGCTAATTAATGTCTATCTTATTTATACTTTATTTTAGGACAGCTTTTGATACTTGTCTAATCAACGCACACTTTTTTGAAAGCTACTACGCTCAAAGACGCGTGTTTGATAGTCAAACAACGGGCGGCTGATGGCGCGTGGCAGCTCGATACCCATTTCGTCCAATCGCCATAATAGTGGTGCTAGCAGCACATCACACCAGCCAAACTCATCAGCCATAAAATAAGGCTTATGAGCGAACAGCGGTGACAGAGTAATCAACGAATCACTAAGCTGTTTTTTGGCAACGGCAGCCTGTGCTTTATTAAAGCTATCTGGATGTGTCAACAAGCGCTTGCCAAGTACTAACCAATCACGCTGAATGCGCCAAGCCAATTGACGAAACTGTGCACGTTCTTGCGGGGTATCAGGCAGCAGTTTATTTGTATGATAGCGTTCTTCGAGATATTCAAAGATAACATTAATCTCATAAAGCGCAATCTCACGCTGCTGTAATACAGGCAAGGTATGATAGGGGTTTAGCTCAGTCAAATCTTCAGGGCGCTCAGAATGTAAGCGAGACAAATAGTAAGCGAGCTTTTTTTCTTCAAGTAATAGGCGTACCACATGACTGTCGTAGCCGTCATCAGCATACAAAATTAGCTGACTACTTGGAATGTCATTCGCATCAATCATGAAAGCCTAATGTTAATAGTTAAGGTTGTCATCGTAAACAAACTCGCAACGTTTATCAAGGTAGTGTACGTAAACATTAGCCCTGAGCGACTTATTTCTCAGATTATTTAGTACTTAAGCTCTATACTAAGGCATAAAAAAGCACTACCGAAGTAGTGCCTTTTTTATTTTTAAGAATTGTCTGTTAACTATGACTTATTTAACATCTTTCCAGAATTCTTTATTCAACAAGTAAACTGGGATGAGCAGTACTAACAAGAATAGAATCACAAAGAAACCAATCACTTGACGGTCATGACGAGCAGGTTCGCCCATCCACGCCATGAAGTTAACCAAGTCACCAACCTCAGATTCAAACTCTTCTTGGCTCAACTCTTCTTGCATATTATGCAAGACGTGAGGCATAGCCGCATTTTTAAGCACTAAGTTGTTAGCGCCCCAAGGACGGTTTGGATCTTCATAAAACGACAGTAGGTAAGTATATACCCAGTCATCGCCGCGTAGTCTTGTCTCAAGTGACAAGTCCGGAGGCGCTGCGCCAAACCAAGACGCTTGAATCTCAGGATCGATTTCAGCAGTGATATGGTCACCGATTTGATCGGTGGTGACCATCAAATACTTTTCAACCAACTCAGGCGGTATCTCTAAATCTTTGGCAATGCGCGAATGACGAACGTACTTGGCTGAGTGACACCCAGCACAGTAGTTCATAAAGATCTTCGCGCCGTTTTGTAGTGAGCCCTTATTGGTAAAATCAATAGGAGCTGTACTACAAGCCAGGTGTTCATCAACGCCATCTGCATTGGTGAATGTACCGCAGCCACTGCCTGAAGCCATTGCCGTACCAGCCGTCAAGGTTAATGCCGCGCCTAAGCCTAGACCAGCTAGGGATTTAATTAGCGTGTTCATTAGTGACCTCCGGTAACGCGTTCTGGTGGCTGTTTACACTTCTCAATCGCAGTGTAGAAAGGCATCAGTAAGAAGAACAAGAAATATAGAATCGTGAATACACGAGCCATGATGGTCGCCGTTGGTGTAGCAGGCGTCGCACCCAAGTAACCCAATACAACAAAGCTAATAGCAAAGACGGTCAGCGCAATCTTAGATAATATACCTTTGTAACGTATAGAGCGCACAGGAGATCTATCAAGCCATGGGATCAAGAACAGTACGGCAATCGCACCACCCATCGCAATCACGCCACCAAGCTTGTCAGGAACCGCACGTAAAATAGCGTAGAACGGCGTGTAGTACCATACTGGTGCAATATGTGCTGGTGTTTTCAGTGAGTTCGCTGTCTCAAAGTTTGGTGGTTCAAGGAAGAAACCGCCGCCTTCTGGGAAGAAGAATACCACCGCAAAGAAGCAGATAAAGAACACAACAATACCAACCATGTCATGCACAGTGTAGTACGGATGGAATTCGATACCGTCTAATGGCACACCATTTTTATCTTTTAGCTTCTTAATATCGATGCCATCAGGGTTGTTCGAGCCCACATGATGCAATGCTACAATATGCATGAATACTAAGCCTACCAGTACTAATGGAATAGCAACAACGTGTAGCGCAAAGAAGCGGTTTAGGGTAATACCAGAGATGATATAGTCACCACGTACCCATTCAGCAAGGCCATCGCCGATCACAGGTAGGGCAGCAGGAAGGTTCAAAATAACCTGTGCACCCCAGAATGACATGTTGCCCCAAGGTAGTAGGTATCCAAAGAAACCTTCTGCCATGAGCGCTAAATAGATACCCATACCGATGAGCCAAATAAGCTCACGAGGTTTTTGGTATGAACCGTATAGCAAGGCGCGGAACATATGCAGGTATACAACGACGAAAAACGCAGATGCGCCAGTCGAGTGCATATAACGAATGAGCCAACCGCCTTTTACATCACGCATGATGTATTCAACAGAGGCAAACGCCCCTTCGGCACTTGGGTTATACATCATCGTCAGCCAAATACCAGTCACCAATTGGTTAACCAGTACAATCATTGACAATACGCCAAAGAAGTACCAAAAGTTAAAGTTCTTTGGTGCATAGTACTTTGACATATGGTATTCATAGGTTTCGGTCGCTGGGAAGCGAGCGTCCACCCAATGCATTAACTTTTTACCCATACTCATATTAAGCCTCCCCAACCGTCAAGATGGTACCATCCATGTTGTACTCTGGAATAGGTAAATTAAGCGGTGCTGGAACGCCACTAAAGACGCGACCGGCTAAGTCATATTTAGACCCATGACACGGGCAGAAAAATCCACCGTACCAGTCATTACCACCCAGATCAGCTGCACCAACATCAGGACGGTAGTTTGGTGCACAGCCTAAATGTGTGCAAACGCCTTCGACAACCAATACGGTTGGATCTAAAGAGCGAGTGGGATTTTTGCAATATTCAGGCTGTAGAGACGCATCAGATTCAGGATCGGACAACATAGGTTTTACTGACTCTAATCCTGCAACCATGTCTTCGGTGCGTTTAACCACATAAATAGGTTTACCACGGTATTTGACGACGATCATTTGTCCATCTTCGATAGAACCAATATCTTGGGTCACTGCAGCCCCTGCAGCCTCAGCTTTAGCGCTTGGATACCAAGAACGGACAAAAGGTGTCGCTACGGCAGCTACCCCAGCTGCACCAATCGCGGCAGTTGAGGCAATAAGAACTCTACGGCGTTGTACATTAACGCCTTCGGCTTGGCTCATTAATACTTCCTCCAGGTGAATGAAATGGGATTATCCCACACTGGGTTTGTGGCTTAGAAAATATACAATATCAAGCCACTTTAGCTGTGCCTAATTTTGCTAATTGTTGCTATTCTAAGCTATTTCGGTGATAAAATAAATTATTGCGTTAAAAATAAAGCAACCTCAATAGGACATATTAGAAGGTTGAATATGACAATCAAACCAAAACAGTTGGATTATCAACGTTTAACGTCAACTTTGTTTTAACAAGGATTGTGAACGTGATGACCTTATAATTAATAAGGGTTTTAACAATAGCGAATGATACTTGAAATTAAGGTAACTTTCACTATCTAACTGCTTTGTAAGTCGCTATAAACGAATAATCACCACTTTGTACAATCAAGTGGTGATTATTTTGTAATATTTAATGCTTACCACTATAAATGCTTATCAAATAAGCATTTATCAAAAAACCTAAAACGAATACTTAGCCTTCAAGCTCACTCCAACGTTCAAGCTTGTGCATCATCTCATCTTCGATGGTTAAGAGACGCTCACTAGCAGCTGTCGCCGCATCAAAGTCGGTATTGAACCAAGAGCCATCAGCTAACTTTTCTTGTAGATCATTTTGCTCAGCTTCTAATGCCGCGATTTCTTTTGGCAAATTGTCTAGTTCGCGTTGATCATTAAAGTTAAGCTTCTTGGCTGCTTTATTGGGTTTTGCGGCTGTTGGTTTACTGGCTGCTTTACCTGCTGTATTGATTACTGGTGCTCTAGCCGCCTTTGCTGCTTCTTCACGGTTTTTTTGTACCAAATACTCTTGATAGCCACCGACATACTCGCTGACAGTACCTTTGCCATCTTCGTCTTCGCCAAATACCCATGTTGAGGTAACGACGTTGTCCATGAATGAACGATCATGACTGATGAGCAAAATCGTACCACCAAAGCTGGCGACTGACTCTTCTAATAGCTCAAGTGTTGCCATATCCAAATCGTTGGTTGGCTCATCAAGTACTAGAATGTTGGCAGGCTTCAATAATTGCTTGGCAAGTAGGACGCGGTTACGCTCACCACCTGATAATGCTTTAACTGGTGTACGTGCACGCTCTGGGGCAAATAAGAAATCTTGCAAGTAGCTCATGATGTGCGTCTTACGACCACCCACTTCGACAAAATCCGAGCCTTCTGAGACGTTTTGCGCCACACTTGCTTCAAGGTCTAACTGATCACGCAGCTGGTCAAAAAAGGCGATTTTTAGGTTAGTTCCCAATTCGACACTACCAGACTTGGTCACTTCGTCATCAGACATATCGAGTAGGGCTTTAATAAGGGTGGTTTTACCCGCGCCGTTAGGTCCGACAATACCGATTTTATCACCACGCATGATAGTCGTGGTAAAGTTCTCAACCAATACATTGCCATCATACTCAAGATGTAAGTTTTTAACTTTACAGACGAGCTTGCCGCTTTTTTCGCCTTGACCCATCGTGATGTTGACATTGCCGACTTGCTCACGGCGATCACTACGCTCTTCACGTAAGGCTTTTAGCTCACGGACACGGCCCTCATTACGGGTACGGCGGGCTTTAATACCTTGGCGAATCCAAACTTCTTCTTGCGCCAGTTTTTTATCAAAGTTGGCGTTATTCTTTTCTTCAGCCAGTAACTGTAGCTCTTTTAGCTCTTGATAGCGTGCGTAGCCACCTTCGCCTTGGGTGACGTCATAGCTGGTCAATTGGCCACGATCAAGCTCAATGATGCGAGTCGATAGTTTGTTAACGAATGCTCTATCATGGGTCACGAACAATAGTGTCAGACCTTGCCAGTCTAATAAAAAGCGTTCTAACCATTCAATACTATCAACATCCAAATGGTTGGTTGGTTCATCGAGAAGCAGTACATCAGGTTTGGTTACCAAAGAGCGTGCCAGTAGTACACGGCGCTTACGGCCACCTGATAATGAAGACAAATCATCGTCTGGGTTGAGCCCCATGGTTTTGATAAGGCGGGTGGCTTCGCGCTCTAGATCCCAGCCATGTACGGCATCGATATCATGTTGCAAATCAGCCATACGCTCGCAAGCATCCATATCGCCATTCGCACATAAGTCAGTTTGGGCGTTATAGTTGATAAGCAGATCGGCCGTGCGACGGCTGCCACCCATCACGATATCCAAAATACGTCCGCTGGTTTCAGGAACGTCTTGTTCTAGCATCGCAACACGTACGCTACTATTGATAATAACTTCGCCGCTATCAGGTTGTAAGGTGCCGCTAATCAGCTTAAATAAAGTGGATTTGCCTTCGCCATTACGGCCAATTAGACAGACACGCTCGCCTGCTTCAATAGCAAAATCAATGCCATCAAGAACAGGCGCGACGCCAAAGGCTAAGTGAATGTCTTTTAAATGAATCAGTGCCATAGAGTATCTTAAGCTTATATAATAGTGAGGTAGGGGTTGTTGCAAAATTGCCTGCAGTATAACATGCCACCGCGTTACTGTAGTGCGAGTAAGTGGTTTTATCAGTACTATTTATAGCTTTTACCAATTACTGCTATCGTCTGCCCAAGATAAAGCCGCGATGGCATCAATTTTGCTAAACATAATCACGTATCGCTTGCTCTCAACTTTCTGGTATCGATACTATCCAAAACCCTTCAAACGCCTTACTAATGACGCTTCTTAGTCTTATACTTATTACCATTTAGAGAAAAATATGAATCCATCCAAAGATAAAAACGACGCGTCTGGCATGCAAGATGATTTGCAAGCCCAAGTGATCGATCTGCAAATGAACTTAGCGCATCTTGAGATGACAGTAGAGAGACTTGATGACGTCATTGCGCGCCAAGATAAGGATATCCAGACATTACAGCGACAGTTGCAGCTGATTTATAAGCAGATTGAAGGCCAAGATACAGAAAGTGGTATTGCACCATTTGATGTAATGGCAGACAGACCACCACATTATTAGTAAGTAAAAGTTAAAAAGAAAAGCCTTTAATAAAAAAAGATATATCCGTATTTTTAGATATATATACTGTCTGATGACTATGTGGTCATAATCTAGAAATAATGTGTTTTTGTAGTTGTTTTAGTGTTAGAAAATCTTTACTATCCTCCATCTCGGATGCTGCTTGTCTACTAAAATTAGGCAAAGCAGTAAAACAATGCGGACGTTTGGAGATATACAATGCGCGCCACCTTTCATTTAAAAACTCTTGCAGTAGCTGTCGCTGCTCTTTCTGTCGCTAGCGCTGCTAGTGCTGCTGGCCTTGATCGTTCAGGTCAAGACATCACCGCATTCCTAGAAGATGGCACCTATGCCGAAGCTGTTTATACTTATATCGATGCCGACGTCACTGGTGAAGACAAATCAGGTAATAAGATTGGCGATATTGCCGAGTCTTATGACTTTTTTCGCTATGGCGTAAAAGCAGATATCAACGACATTTTTAGCGTTGGCGTATTATATGACGAGCCTTTTGGTGCAGCGGCTGACTATAGCGGTAACAACAACTTTGTAGATGCAAGCGGTGAAGGTACAAATGTAGAAGTCCGTACAGAGAGCATCACAGGTATCCTAGGTGCCAAGCTTGGTGAAAATAAGAACTTCCAAGTATATGGTGGTCCAGTGGCTCAACGTGTACAAGCTGATGTTAAGTTACGCGGGAATGCATATTCTATAGCTAATGGCTATACGACACACATCAGTGCCGATCAAGATTATGGTTGGATAGCAGGTGTGGCTTATAGTAAGCCTGAAATTGCATTAAAAGCGGCTTTAACCTATCGCTCTGAAATTGAACATAATGCAAAATCATCTGAAAGTTATCCAGGAGTCGTTCTTTTACCGACTGCTCTTGGGCTTTCAGCAAGTGGTAGTGATAGCATTGACATTACGACTCCTAAATCAGTCAATTTTGACTTCCAAACGGGTATTAACCCAACCACATTAGCTACGGCAAAAGTACGCTGGGTGCCATGGAGTGATTTTGCTATTACCCCTTCTTTGTATAATGAGGTTAGTCAAGGATTAGCGAAAATACCTGCTGGTGCTGGTATTCCTCCTGAAGGTTTAGATTTAGTCAGTTATGATAAAGACCAGTGGCAGGTGGAATTAGGCTTGGCGAAGCGCTTAGCGCCAGCTTTAGCCGTAAGTGGAACCGTTGGGTGGGATAGCGGTGCAGGTAACCCTGTAACTTCATTAGGTCCTATCGAAGGCTATTACAGTGCTGGTCTTGGCGCAAAATATAACGTCACTGAAAACTGGGCTGTATCTGCTGGTGGTAAATATTTATGGTTCGGTGATGCTGAAGGTCAAATACCAAGTAAAGCTATCGTTAGTGATTTTGAGAGCAATGATGGTTTTGCACTTGGTGTAAAGCTTTCTTATCAAGCGCAGTAACGTACATTCCAACTTAGTTGTTAAATATAACATTTAGCAACAGAAAAAAGCGACTCGTAATGGGTCGCTTTTTTTATGAGTTACTTCACCGCCAAAAATTGTAGTAAGAGAAATTTAACTCAAAATATCTTCTTGTTTTTTGATTATATATACTATAGTCAAGCCTACTTAAAAGTGTTATAAACTAATTATCAAACTTAATTATTATTATAAAG
>NZ_JASDDJ010000040.1 GCF_030407455.1 Psychrobacter sp. 5A.1 | reverse complement strand
CATAACCTCAAATATATCATCTTGCTTCGGCTGTCACCCCTCCTTTAATTCCTCAGCATACTTTTTGATACACCACCCGAAATCGTAATCAGAGCTTTCATGTTATGTTTTTACTTTTTATTAAATTAGAAAACTTAATATCCTCTAAGGCCTCGTTCATGATTTTGAGAATATTTTCCTGCGCATCATACCACTGTTTTTTCCAGCCAGACTCATCAATCTCAAGATCATCTTCCCACCATTCAGAGGGAATGTCTGCTTTTAGTCTATAAGCTTCATAGGGATTAAAACTAATCTTCTCAAGCTTGTCAATGTAAACTAAGCCATCATCTAGACAACTTTTCAATAACATCTTAAGCTTCCTCAGGACTGGATCTTGCTCTCCGTGGTTTTCATAAGTCATCTGTTCAAACTCATGCAAAAGTTCTTTAAAAATTTCTACCTTATTTATAAGAGTTACTTTGGCATAAGCTTTTTTACCTGCTTGTATAATCACAGTTTGACCTGACGTTAAGCTAAAACCAGAATCGATTTCTTCGCCATCTACTTTCACAGCATTGCGTTTTAGCATATCTTTTGCCGCAGCACTGTTTTTAGCCAAACCTGTTTGGTTTAATATTTGAGTAATAAACAATGTGCTTTGACTATCGTCAAGTGTCAAGGTCACTTCTGGCAAATCGATTGGCAATTCGCCATCAGCCAAGACATTACCGGCTGATTTGTGCGCATTGGCAGCGGCATCAGCGTCATGGAAACGCTCGATTAACTCTTCGGCCAGAATACGCTTGATTTCCTGTGGATTGCGACCATTTTCCATTTCTGCTAGTAAACCTTCGACTTCATCCATTGGTTTAAAGCTTAAAAATTCAAAGTAGCGGCGAATTAGCGTATCTGGCATAGATAAGATTTTTTGGTACATCGTGCCCGGCGCATCATAAATGGCCACGTAGTTGTTTAAAGACTTAGACATTTTATTAACGCCGTCTAACCCTTCCAAAATTGGTACAGTGATACATACTTGCTGCTCTTGACCATAACGACCTTGCAACGTGCGACCCATCAATAGGTTAAAGGTTTGATCGGTACCGCCAAGCTCAACATCAGCTTTCAGCGCGATAGAATCATAGCCTTGCACCAGCGGATATAAAAACTCATGGATAGAGATTGGGGTCTGTGAGGCATAACGCTTAGAGAAGTCATCACGCTCAAGCATACGCGAAACCGTTTGCTGACTGGCAAGCTGAATCATATCAGCGGCGCTCATGTCATTGAACCATTCTGAATTAAAGACCACGCGGGTTTTTTCTTTGTCCAAAATTTTAAATACTTGCTCAGCATAAGTCGTGGCATTGGCTTTGATTTGCTCAACCGTCAATGGTGGACGCGTGCTGTTTTTGCCAGAAGGATCACCAATTTTGGCGGTATAATCACCGATTAAGAAATAAATCTCATGACCCAAATCTTGAAAGTGCTTAAGTTTATTAATCAGAACAGTGTGGCCGAAATGCAGGTCAGGTGCGGTAGGATCAAAGCCTGCCTTGATACGCAATGGACGGTTTAGCTTAAGCTTCGCCACTAAATCCTCTTCAGATAGGATTTCTTGTGTTCCGCGTTGGATAAGCGCAAGTTGTTCTTCTAGGGTGTAAGTTTGCGTGGTCATGATGATCTCTTTATTGTCTTTATTGAAAGGGTAAAGCGTTTGGGCTATTGATACTAAATCATACCAAACCAAAAAACACGATGAGCGATGATAAACTCGTTTAGTCTGCTAAATCAGTACTTGCACTTATTTTCTTGGCTACTCTGATTTTGGCACTGGTATTCGAGTCTTGTCGCCCAAAAAAATGTTAGAATTTGACGGATATACTAGCGTTTTTTAAGGTAAATTGCCATGACCAACCCCGCATCGATTACTGATACTCCTGATAATATTCATCCAGATTTAGATATAAATAGTGATTTGGCTCACAGTTTGGACAATATTGACGATTTAAACTATGCCACACTGACTGAAGCACTTGAGCAGACTGTGTTTGAAAACTTCGATGATGGCTTATATATCGGCATGATGTCGGGCACCAGTTTGGACGGTATGGATGCCGTTCTTTGTCAGTTCGGTACAGGTACTGGCAGTGAAGAAGAAACGCAGCAGCCCATGCGGGTGTTAGCTTCTTATAGCCAAGACTTCCCACCGCGACTGCGTGAGGTGCTATTGGCATTATGTCAGCCCAATGGTGTTCAGACATTGACACCCACGGCTGACGAACCAAACAGTGAGCTGGACTGGTTCGGCTGGGCAAGCCGCGAGTATGGTGAGTTTGCAAGCGAGGTGGTCAATACTTTATTAAAACAAGCCGATACCGATGTAGAGTTGGTGCTGGCCATTGGCTGTCATGGACAGACTGTACGCCATCGTCCGCAGATGGGATTCAGCTTACAGTTGCTCGATGCCAATATCATCGCTGAACGTACAGGTATCAGTGTGGTTAGCGATTTTCGTCGCCGTGATATGGCCGTTGGTGGACAAGGTGCGCCACTGGTTCCAGCCTTTCATCAGGCATTATTTGCCACGCCTGACAGCACTCGCGTGTTATTGAACTTAGGCGGTATTGCCAATATAACCGTCTTGCCAGCGACTGCTAATAACTCATCAAATCAACCAGACAATGTCATAGGTAATGTTGTAGATAGTGTCGTAGGCTATGGTGTTGTGGGTTACGACACTGGCCCTGCCAATTTATTATTGGACGCGTGGACCGCATTGCATACAGATAAAGGCTATGATGCAGGTGGGGCTTGGGCACAGTCTGGTCAGATCATTGAGCCGTTACTCGACCAACTTTTAAGTCATCCGTTTTTTGCAAAATCTTATCCCAAAAGTACGGGCCGTGAAGACTTTAACTTAGCATGGCTACAAGACGAGCTACAAAAATTCGAACAGGCATCTGCGGTCATTCGTTATTCATCAGCAGATGTACAGGCCACACTCACTGAGCTGACAGCCATCAGTGCGAGTGCGCAAATCAATCAATTTATCGACGCTAATAAAAACACTTCGGTGTACGTCTGCGGTGGCGGTGCATTGAATAGCTATTTAATGACGCGTTTGCAGGCAAACCTGCCCCATTGCACAGTAGAAACCACTGCGAGCTTGGGACTGGATCCAACGTGGGTAGAAGCCGTTGCTTTTGCGTGGCTAGCGAGACAGACATTAATGGGTGAAACGGGTAACTTGCCAGCGGTCACGGGCGCAAGTAAAAGTGTGGTGCTGGGTCAAGTGTGTTTTGCCTGACTGGTCAAATTATAGTTTACATGCGTGCACCTATGTGTTTTATAATAACTTTTGAAATACCTTCCTCTTAGGACTCGTAAGTATAGGATATATAGTATGAGCCAAAATAGTAGTTCATCTACCGACACAGCTACGAATGATGCTGCCGCAACGCCGAAGTATCAACCGCCTCAGAAAAAACCACATTACGAGCGCTCAGACGATATGCGCGTAGTGGTGACTGGTATGGGTGCTGTGACACCTTTGGGACTAGACGTCGATAGCTCATGGACTAAGCTGCTCAATGGTGACAGCGGCATCTCAACGATTACTCATTTTGATGCGACGGAATATCGTGCGCAGATTGCTGGCGTGGTCAAAGACTTCGATGCCAAGCAATATATGAATGCAAAAGACGCGCGACGCTATGATGAGTTTATGCATTATGGGGTGGCAGCCTCTGCCATGGCATTAAAAAACGCTGGCTTTATCGATGAAGTAAGCGCTGCCGATGCCCCTGTGCAAGGCGTTGATCAAGAACGCTTTGGTATTATCTTAGGCTCAGGGATTGGTGGTATTCAAACCATTGAAAACAGCCGTGATACCTTGCGAGAAAAAGGCGCGATGAAAGTTTCGCCATTCATTATTCCAGGTTCTATTGTCAATATGGCCGCTGGATTGGTGGCGATTAAGCACACTTTAAAAGGCCCAAACCTCGCGACATCGACAGCCTGTACCACGGCTACTCATGCCATGGGTCTGGCCGCACGTTTGATCGCTTATGGCGATGCCGATGTGATGCTGGCTGGTGGTAGTGAAAAAGGCTCAAGCCCGCTTGGTATATCAGGGTTTGGGGCTATGCATGCCCTCTCAACCCGCAACGATGAGCCAACCAAAGCCTCACGCCCATTTGACAAAGACCGTGATGGTTTTGTGCTCGGTGATGGCGCTGGTATGGTCGTCCTAGAAAGCCTCACTCATGCCAAAGCGCGCGGCGCGACAATACTGGCGGAGTTGGTCGGTTTTGGTATGAGCGATGATGCAGGTCATATTACTGCGCCACCAGAAGATGGCAATGGTGCCGCACGCGCAATGAAAAATGCTTTATACGATGCTGGTATTGAGCCTGCTGCTGTTGGTTATGTCAATGCTCATGGCACCAGTACACCTGCTGGTGATGTTGCAGAATCAATCGCCATTGAAACCGTATTTGCGCCAGTAAAAGACCGTATTTTGGTGAGCTCAACCAAATCAATGACGGGGCATTTACTGGGTGCCGCTGGTGGGGTTGAGGCCATATTTACGGTGCTTGCCCTACAGCATCAGCACGTGCCACCTACCATTAACTTGGATAATGTGGAAGACAACTGTAACCTCGACTATGTGGCCAATCAATCGCGTAAAGTTGAAAATCTACAATACGCCGTCTCCAACAGCTTTGGCTTTGGTGGCACCAATGGCTCGCTAATATTTGCGCGCTGGCCGGTCAACCACTAAGCTATAAAGCTTACAACCTTTGTTGTTGTAACCTTGGTGTCAGATTTGCTACGTTTGTCCACTTGCAGCCCCTTATCATACTTGCGTATGATAAGGGGTAATTTTTGGAACATCTATGGACGATACCATGTCAAGCTACTCTTTTTCCCATCAGTTTTATCAGCGTTGGACGTGTGCGCCTGAGCCTATTCGCGCCGCAATCACCCAAGAGCTAAAAGATATCACGACCCTATTACAAAATGACACGCCATTTGAAAGCTTTGTTTTTAGCACCCATGACTTAGACGCGCACCTTGATGATCTTTATGAAAATCATGAAGCTGAGCAAGTCATTGCCAAAGCCATCTCTGATAAGCAAGCCGAAAAGCAAGCGGCTGACGAAAAACAACGAGTAGAAGAAGAACAGAAAAAAGAAGCCGAAAAAACGACACGCCAAGCCGAAGCCATACTGCGTGAACAAGCTGAAGCGACTCAAAGAGAACAAGAAAAAAATAAGCAGCCAGCAATCACCCACAGCCATACTGATCAAAAAGTTGTCGCTACAAAGATAGACCAAGCCAGTGCGGATAAAAGCAGTGTTGGTAGTGTCGAGAGCAGCGCTAACAACCCTCAGTTAAAGATTGAACAAGCCATCTCTGCAGTAAAAGATGCCGAAAATAGCGTGAGTGATGATAACAACACGGAAAGTAAATCCTTTAGTGCGCAAGCCCGTACGCTGACCGACAACCATATTCAATACATCAACAATAAAGCCAGTACGGCCATTAATTTGGCATTGAAAGATGCTAAGTTAAGTGCAACGCATCAAAAATTAATCCGTGAACTAGAAACACAAGTCGATGATTATTTGAGTGAGCAAATGATGCTGATGTCTGAAAATCTAAAGTCTTGGTTGCGTGCCGAAGTGACCCAGCATTTCAGCGAACAAAACATATCAGTCACTAATGATGATACGGCTAAGAAAAATATCCATTGATGGTAAGTATTTTTCTCATGGGCTGCTCCCAATTGTGACAGAGGCTTCGAAAATTCATCCCAGTAGAACCGTACTCTTTTTAAAATAGATCGACTGTACCAAAAAACGAACACTAAAAAGCCCCGTAAACTATTTACGGGGCTTTTTTATTATTGGTTATAGGGTGTCTTCAATTCACTCGATAGTCATCTAAATGGGCTAACTCTTGCTAAACATCTCTATCACTATTTTTGAAATGAAGACACACCCTAGTGTATTAAATGGCTTTGGTGCGTTCAGTTAGCCATTCAAGTGCTGCGCCTTCAACGCGATCTTTTAGCTCTGCATAAACTTGGCTATGATAGTCATTTAGCCAGTCAATTTCTACTTGAGTCAATAACGACGGCTCAATCAAACGGGTGTCGATTGGGCAGTAGGTAACGGTTTCAAAGTTTAAGAATTTACCAAACTCTGTCTCGGTAGGGCTTGCCACACGCGTATTAACCATTAGGTTTTCTATGCGAATACCCCATTTTCCTTCACGGTACAGACCTGGCTCATTGCTTGAAATCATACCTTCTTTCATCGCACGCTCTTTTGGCGTACTGGCACTATAAGCAATGACTTGTGGGCCTTCATGGACGTTTAAGAAATAGCCAACCCCATGACCGGTGCCATGACCATAGTCCATCTGTGCTTGCCATAGAGGCGCACGGCAAATGGCATCAATCAATGGTGAGGCAATACCGTCAGGGAAATGTGCTTTTGCCAATGCAATATGGGCTTTTAGCACTGTGGTAAAGTCGCGTTTATGCTCAGAACTGACTTGCCCAATACCGACCACGCGAGTGATATCCGTCGTACCATTTTGATATTGTGCGCCTGAGTCAATCAGTAGTAGCCCACCCTCGCCCTCGGCCACATCAAGATAGCTGAATTTTTCTGGTGTTGCGCGGTAATGTGGCAACGCACCGTTTTCATTAAAACCAGCAATCGTTGGAAAGCTTGGCGATACATAGTGTGGCTGCTGACTACGTACGTCGATTAGCATGCTATCCACGTCCAACTCACTTAAACGCTCACCGTTTGCTAGGCGCTGCTCAAACGTGGCAAAAAACTCAGCTAAGGCAGCGCCATCTTGACGCATCGCTTCACGGACATGATCGATATCTGCATCTGACTTTACAGATTTGAGTAATGTACTAGGTGCCATTTGCTCAATAAAACCAACATCGTCTGCCATTTTTGAGAGTGTACCGACTGCGACTTTGCTTGGATCTAACAATAATAAATTGTCTGGTGTTAATTCGCTCAATGCCTCTTGTACTGCATCATAATCAGCAATCGTGATACCGCTATCTTTTAGGGCAGAGGCGATATCAGCACTGACTTTATTGTTATCGATAAACAGCGTCGCGTCGTTTTCACTAATAAGCATATGTGACAAGAACACAGGGTTATAATCAACATCCGCACCGCGTAAGTTGGTCAACCATGCGATGTCATCTAAACTTGAGAGTAAGTGATGCGTCGCTCCTGCCTCTGCCATACCTGCACGCACATCAGCAAGTTTTGAGGTGGCAGACTGAGCAAGAAATTGTTCATCGTGAGCATATAACTTGGCAGCTGGTAGCGCTGGACGGTCTGTCCATATTTCTGTCAACACGTCACGCTCAGTGATTAAAGTAATGTCATTGGCATCAAATGCATTCAACAATCGATCCTGCTCAGCGATAGACAACACATTGCCATCGACTGCGACACTATCACCTTCTTGCAGATGCTCGGCGAGCCAGTCGATATGGTTTGGCTGACCTGGAGCCAGCTTCTCTAAAGTAATACCCGTGCCTTCTAACTGATCAGCGGCGTGTACCCAATAACGACTGTCTGTCCATAGACCAGCAAAGTCAGCCGTCACAACGAGCGTACCGACCGAACCTGTGAATCCTGATAGCCACAAGCGTGCCTGCCAATATTCTGGTAGATACTCAGATAAATGTGGATCGGCAGACGGTATGATAATCGCGGTGAGATCTTGTGCTGCTATGGTCTGACGCAGACTATCGATACGAGCGTGGATGGTTTGTTTATTCATTAAAAGTGTCCTTATTAGAGATAGAGCAGTTAATTTGGGAAAGATTAGTTTTAGAAAATTATTGCTGTGAGGCAACTATAAATAGTCGTCTTATTCGATCAGAAACATTTTAAGCATTCATTGACATATTATTATTAGAGTTAGCGTCAATTACATTCAATCGTTTAAGAATTAAAAACTTGCAAATAACCAGATACCTATACCTATACCTATACCTAAGGCTAAGGCTAAGGCTAAGGCTAAGGCTAAGGCTAAGGCTAAGGCTAAGGCTAAGGCTAAGGCTAAGGCTAATCATGATTAAAACAGAAAAGTATGACAGCCGAATATCATTAGATGTTTGGGCAGATGGTGAGCTTTCAATGGCACATGCCAAATATCTCACCAAACGAAACCATAAACCGGGTGACTAATGATGGTAACACGTCTCATCATCGGTCACCGCCTTGTACTGTAGTTTGCCCACTATCCTATTGAGATATAAAGTCATCATGTGCTACTGGTATCCATTTTCCTTACTGGCATTTCGCTAGCATGATAAAGGCGTCGAAAAAGGCTTTAAACACACCACCTTTTTATCAGCTTGTTTTATTGGCTTAGCTCGTCAGCATGCTCGCTTTTTTCGAGCATATTATTAATCGGCTTGGCCAATAACAATAATACGACTGCCGCGACAATCAAAAAGACCGTCATGGTGGTAAACAACGTGGGTAAACCTTCGATTTTGTCCGCCGAAACATGACCACCGAAGAACGCTGCAACCAAGTTACCCATGGCAATAGAGGCAAAGAACAGCCCCATCATCTGACCCTGCATGCCTTTTGGTGCAAGCTTTGTCATTGATGACAGACCTACTGGGCTGAGTGCTAACTCCCCGAGTGTTAAAAGAAATAAACTGCCTACCAACCATAGTGGTGATGCCAAGCCAGCGTTAGGCGCTAAGATGCTTTTTGAGGCAAAAATCATCAAGGCAAAACCTGCCGCTGCGAGCAACATACCAAGCGCAAATTTGGCCATACTGCTTGGTTCAAGACCTCGGTTACCAAGCTTGACCCAGATGATACTAACGATAGGCGCTAATATCAGAATAAATAGAGGGTTGAGCGACTGAAACCAAATACTAGGAATGTCAAAACCCAACACATTGAGATCGGTATAACGATCAGCAAACAAGTTAAAAGACGTTGGCTGCTGCTCAAAGCTTGACCAAAACAGCGTCGAGCCGATGATTAAGATAAAACAAATCAACAAACGCAGTTTATCGGTTTTATCCAACCGCGGTGAGATGAACATAATGGCAAAATACAAGATGACCACCGCAGCAATGATATAAGTCATATACTCTGCCACTATCTCAGGATTGAACGACACCATGCCTGAAGAAATTAATAGCACCGCAGCCACTAGCAAGGCGACAAAACCACCAACCCAGCGGCCGATGTTTTTATAATGGTCGTTGGCATACTCCCATTCAGGCACGATACCTTTGGCCTGTGCATAGCGCGTGAGGTTTTTTTGAGTAGCAAAACGGTATATGAGTAATGAAACCAGCATACCAAGACCACCAACACCAAAGCCGACATGCCACATGCCTTTTTCTTTAAACACCCCGACGATGAGTGCCGCCAATAGCGCGCCAATGTTGATACCCATATAAAACAAGGTAAATCCGCCATCACGTCGGACATCATCTTTAGTGTACAAAGCACCGACCATTACAGAGATACAAGTCTTAAATAAGCCTGAGCCTAAAACAATACATATCAAACCGACGAAAAACAACGTCATCCCAAACATGGCGGACAGCGCGATACATAAGTGACCAAAGGCGATAATAATACTACCCCACCACAATGCACGCTCTTGACCCAGCCAGTTATCAGCCAACCAACCACCTGGTACTGCCGCCAGATATAACGAACCCGCAAAAATACCATAGATAGCAGAAGCCGTTACCTCGTCAAAGCCAAAACCGCCGCTACTGACTGTCGCTACCATGAATAATACCAATAGCGGACGAATACTATAATAAGAGAATCGCTCCCACATCTCGGTAAAAAACAGTGAGCGTAATGGCTTAGGATGCCCCATAAAGCCATTGTCTAGTGCTTCCAATTCAGCCGTACTAGCCCCCGACTTTGATTCTGTACTCATAACTTTATTCCTTTAAAGACTATTTAATTATCGATGAAACCCCTGATTAATCCGATAAACGGTCATATAGGCGAAACATTGTTTCATCTGGTTATAAGCAAGTAAAGAAAAAGTTGGTCAAAAATTACACAAATACCCATAAAAAAACCCGCTCTCAATGAATGAGAACGAGCTTTTTTGTTAGGTCTCAAAGACGCTGCTAATGTACTTATAGCACTGTTGATAGAGACTTAATAATGGCGCTCATTGCAGAGTAACCTGTCACTATTTGGCCATTTGACTGACCATATCATGGCTTACTGTGCTGCTGCATCGCCAGCTTCTAGATCACCGTCTGCTTGCTCGGCAGTTAGATCAGCATCAGCAACTGCCGCTTGGCTCACAGTGCCTGAGGCAGTCGCTGTACCTGCTTCGGCAGTGACGACTGTACCATCTGCATCTGCTGCTGTAGCATCAGTTTCTTCTGCGGTTGCAGCGTCTGCATCAGCTGGAGCAGCTTCTTCGGTAGCACTGGCTTCTGCCTCATCTGCGGCAGCTGACGCTTCCGTCGTCTCAACAGTGATATGCTGTCCTGCTGGACGCAAAAATGCAGACACACCAATAAGTAAGACAATACCTAAAAACAAGGCAATGCCACCTAAAGCATATAACAGCTCTTTTTTCGGATTGTTATTGACGATACCTTCTGACATACCTTATCCACCTTGCACAAAATATTTGAAATATTGACCTATTATATCGCAATTTATACCGATTTGTGAAAACCCTTAAGTATTTAAGGGGTTTATTATCGACAATTTTGCCATTCGTTTTTATCATCATTTTCAAAATGACGACACGCCTTATTTCACCAAACGTACAGCCGTCTTCGGTTGTTTACCCAAATAACTCAATATCAGCAACAGAATCATTATGAACAAAATAGGATACTGACCAAAGCGCATGAATGGCGTATTACCAACCCGTGCCTGTATATCACCGCGCAATACGGTGCGCTCAAACTGCGGCGCACGCTCTACGATACGGCCCTTATGATCGATGATAGCCGTCACACCCGTGTTGGTCGCACGCATGAACCAACGACCATTCTCTAACGCGCGCATCTGTACCATTTGTAGATGCTGTAGCGGGCCTGCCGATGTGCCAAACCACGCATCGTTTGAAATGGTCAATAAAAAGTCCGTACCAATCGCGTTTTTGCGAGTGGTCTCTGGATACGCTACCTCATAACAGATGGCGGCGCCTAGATTATGACCACGCACACGCAGTGGTGACTGCTGATCACTCCCGCGACTATAGCTCATGATGTCTTGGCTACCCGCTAGATTAGGCAATATATCTAGCAACCCTTCAAACGGAATATACTCACCAAACGGCACCAAGCGCTGCTTTTTATACATGCCTTCCGCTTGTGCCCCTAAAGCAACCACACTGTTATAAAACGGTGGATATTTATCAGTACTGGCCTCAAACGCTGCTTCGTCCTTATATGGAATACCTGTCACCCACGTGGTATCAGTTTCTTTGGCCATTTTTACCATTTCAGTGATAAAGCCGACCGCTTCCGTTTGAAACATAGGAATCGACGACTCAGGCCACAGCACAATATCACGCCCCCACTCATCACGGGTCAGCGTTGCATAGATTTTTAGGGTTTCTATCTGATACTCGGTGAGCCACTTTAGGTCTTGCGGGATATTACCTTGGATTAAAGACACTGACAAATCAGGGGTGCCTTTTGGCTTGGTCCATTGCGGATTGATCAACCATAACGCACTGCTAATAACCAACAAGGCTATCGACGGAATCATATAGCCACCACGGCGACGAAATAGCTCAACGACGCTTGCCGCCAATAATACCGCCACAAAAGAAACCGCAAACACACCAGCCACAGGTGCCAATGAGGACAGCCAGTACTGCTCAGTAAAGGCATAGCCGACGAACAACCAAGGAAAACCAGTAAACAACCACGTCTTCATCCACTCTTGGAGTATCCAAAGGGCCGCAAAAGATAACGGCTGCTTTCCGACCACTCGATTAAAGATTAGTGCCAAAAAGCCATGAAACAAGCCCATACCTAGACCCATGAGCGCAATCATAATCAGTGCAAGCCATGCTGGCGTGTCGCCATAGACATGAATAGAAGTATATAACCAAAATGCGCCAACACACCAAAGCCCTGTACCATAAGCCTGACCAATGAAAAAGGCTCGGCGACCTGTCATTTCTGGTATCAACAACGCATATAAAATAGCAGGCGACACCAAAGCCACTGGCCATATGCCATAAGGTGCAAGTGCAAATATAAACATTGCCCCTGCCAGCAAAGCCATCAGTACCGCCAAACCCAGAGGCAAGCCTTTTGGCTTTTCTGGGTTCAAACGTTTTTGTAAATCAACAGTAGACAGACGCATAGCAGTTATCCAAAACCATATTTTCCAAAATTTTAAGCATCAGCAATCAGGTAAAAACCAAGCCAAACCTGACTGCATAATACTTTATGCAGAACCACAAATAAAACCCACCCATGATACCAGTCAAAATCTATGAGTGGGTAAATTTGCGTAGCGAAAGCCTCATGCTAAAGCAGCACTTCAATTCAAGCGTCCGTCATCTAATCGAGCTAAAAAGCAAAAGGCAGAACGCAAAAAACACGATTTTTCATCGTGTTTTTGATTAGGGCGTGTCTTCATTTCAAAAATGGAGATAAAAATGAAATAAATTGCCGTCAAATCAGAAAAATAGCGCAGATAATATCGGGATATTAACCAGCTATTTGACGATGTTTGGCAAGATTCAACTATTTTTAGCCTATTTAGAGGACTATCGAGCGCATTGAATACACGCCCTAAGGCGTGTTTGATATTCTGACCCACTGATTAGTAATCATAAGTCGATGGACAAGCTAGTGGCTACCGATCAATATCTGCTGGTCAGCATTGGTTTTGGTCAGCTCTAGATTTTGAATGAATCGCCCTTCGACATCGGTGATGGTAATTTGCCAATCATCTATCAACACGCTCTCGCCTTCTAGATCGCCGACGAAGCCAAGTGCTTGCATGACCAGACCGCCCATCGTATCGACGTCGGTATCATCAAAACGGCTACCAAGCTCATCATTACAGTCTTCTATCACTGTAGAGGCTTGGACGCGCCATGTATTTGGCTTTTCGGGATCGGCGACGATATTATTGATATCACTGTCTTCATCAAAGTCGTCGTGCTCATCGACGATGTCACCGACGATTTCCTCAAGCAAATCTTCCATAGTGACCACGCCGCCAAAGTTACCAAACTCATCGACGACGATTGCCATATGCACCTGCGTACGCTGTAGTGAGCGTAACAAGGTATCAGAACGCGCAGTCTCACTAATATACAGTGGCTGCCGCACCAAGTCTTTTAAACGTTTGCTGTCAATTCTGTCTTCTTGGTTGCGTACCATATGAACCAAAATAGGAATCAAGTCTTTTGCTAATAAAATACCGATGACTGCATCATCATCTTGGCTGTCAAAAACAGGGTAGCGCGAGTGGGTGGTCTCAAGAATGATATCCATCACTTCGGCAAGGCTGGTACTCTCGTGAATACCAATCACTTGCGGTCGCGGTGTCATGATTTCGCGCACTTGTGTCGCAGGCAGATCCAGCACGCCTTCTAACATATCGACCGTATCAGGTTCTAAGAACTGGCGCGAGTCTTGAACCAAACGAATCAATTCATCACGGGTTTCAGGGGCAGTCGATAGCCAGCGTTTTAAGCCGCGCATCGACCAGCTACTCGGGCTGGGAGTGTCGTCAGACATGGTGGTGTGGTTTAACCTCTTTAGTTAATGAAAATCAAAATAATAAGTAAATACAAACAGCAGGTAAAACGTAGATGGGGTTAAAAATAGTAAATAAAACAGATCTTTGATCTTTAGGGCATGTTGAACAGTCACAAATAATAAATAGACCCGACTAGGGCGTGTTGTCATTTTGGAAATGGTGATAAAAATGACAACACGCCCTAAATCAGCTTCACTTTATCGCATGGCTCACCGACATTCAACGACAAATTCACTCAAATTGTATTGTCAGTGCGTTATAAATTTTGCTATGGTCAAAGCCTTCATTTATCAAAACAAACGCTATGTCGCTACGCTCTTTTTTTTCTCGCTTACGCTCGTCATACTCACGCAGCCGTTCTACAAACAGCTGCCTTGCCAGTGATGGCGTAGAAGACTCTAACACCAAAACATCAGATCACAGACAGCCAACGTCTACGTGGCGGCATCGTCTTATGCAGTTTTTCATCGCCGTCACCTTGTTGTTATCAGCGGTGTGGTTATTACTAGCGATTTGGTATCAATACGGGGTGCGCTCAGTACTAACTTGGCTAGCAGGGATAATGATCGTTGGTGTGCTGACCGCATTGCTCAAAAGCCAATATTGGCCAAAAGGTGCTAAGCAATCAGATAGCCCGTTCTTAACGACTAAAGCAAACACTAGCAGCAAAACCATTACTAAACGACTGACTGCTGTATATGCTGCGATTTGGCTTGTAGGTCTGGGTTGGTTTTTTTCTATCGAACCCAAACAAGAGCGCGAATGGATGCCCGAGGTCAGTCAACGCCTCTCTTATGAGCGCGATACGAGCAATCCTGATTTGATCACCTTCACCAACGTCCGTAATTTTGATTGGCAAACTGAAGAAGACGCCACCGAACACTGGGATACTCGCACAATCGATATGTCCAAACTCTCTGGTGTCGATGTCATCAATTCCTACTGGATGGGGCCGCTAATCGCTCATACCTTGGTCAGCTTTCGCTTTGAAGATGATCGACCACTCTCCTTTTCATTTGAGATTCGTAAAGAAAAAGGCGAATCCTTTTCAGCGCTGGCAGGGTTTTTTCGACGTTATGAGCTGAGCCTGATTGCCGCTGAAGAGCGCGATATTATCTATACGCGCAGCAACGCGCGCGGTGAGCAGGTTTATCTATTCCCTATCAGTAATTTGCAACAGCATGAAATACAGTCGTTGTTTGAGTCCTACCTAACGGCGGCTGATGGGCTAAATGCTAAGCCTGCTTGGTACAATACATTGGTCAGCAACTGTACCAATATTATCTTTTATATGGCGCGTATTGTCAGCGGGGATCGTCTGCCGTGGGATTATCGCATTTGGGTCTCAGGCTGGCTGCCAAACTATCTATACGCTGTCGGCATGCTGGATGCCGCGCCTGAAAAGGAAAACCTGCCGTGGTCGATGGAGACATGGTACGAGCGTACCCATATCAACCCAAAGGTCAAAGGGTTTGATAATCAAGTGAATCTAGCGTCTGGTAACAATAGTCACGAGAACGGCCGCGAGTTCTCTGAGCAGATTCGTCAAGACATCCCTACCCCGCCATTGGCTGACTCACAACATAGCGCGGAAGCCAAAGCTAAGTCTACAGCTCAGGCTTCTGACTAAAAATAACTTGGCATTTATACAGGATTGATGAAGGTTGGCTAAGGGTTGACCCAATTAACCACCCGATCTTCCATTTCTTCATCAGACATGCCTATTTCAGAGACGCAGCGCCCCGCCACACCGACATTAACAGCGCGCATTTGTTGTTGCGTGGCCACCGCATCTTGGGTCAGTAATAAATGCCAGCTTGGCAAGTTTTGCCCTTTATACAATCGCTTGTAAGCGCAGTGCGATGGTAGCCACATCATCTGCGGCAGGTTGTCCATGGTCAATTGAATACAGTCAGGGACATGCTCTTGACGTGTCGCATAGTGACCACAATATCCCGTCTCACAATCCATCAGCTGGCAAGTGACATCGGTATATTCGACTAGCTCTTCATTCACATCGCCATTCTCATCTTCATCGATGTACTTAATTAAACAGCAACTCCCACAGCCATCACACAACGCTTCCCATTCGCTATGGTTCAATTCATCTAGCTTAAAGCGTTCCCAAAACTGTGGGCGCAATGTTTCAGACGCTTCATTTGATTCGCTATCAGAAAACAGGCTCACGATTGGTTTTGGGTCTGATTGCACCTGCGAAACAGTAATATTAGGTAAGTTGTCAGTGGATTTGTTCAACAAATTTATAGTCATAGCGTCGCAGTAGCATTTTGATAAAGAGCGTTACACTATTATAGCTGTTTTTGCTGATTATGGGCGTTAAGGTAGTACAAGTTAGAAAAACGAACTATTACAATGACAAATAAATAAAACTCACAACATAAAAAAGGACAATAATATGTCAATTAAAACATTTGAATTAATCAGCACTACCGAAAATGGCATTGAACTTATTAGCTATGTGGCATTGCCAGAAAACGCATCAGACGATAACTCAGTGCCAGGTATCTTAGTCGCACCAGAATGGTGGGGTGTGGTCGAGCATCCAAAATCAGTGGTCGAGCGCTTGGCTGAAGCAGGTTATGCAGCAGTAGCAATGGATGTCTATGGCGAAGGTAAATTGACCACCGATGCAGCACAAGCCAACATGTGGATGGAGCAAGTATTGGCTGATCAAGACATGCTGATGGCACGCTGCCGTTTGATTCTCAATGACTTCAGTGATCAATTGGCCGTTGATGGTGACAACTTAGCAGCCATTGGCTATTGCTTCGGCGGAAAAATCGTTTTAGATATGGCACGTGAAGGCATGCCATTGAAAGCGGTCGCCACGTTCCATGGCAATCCATCAGCAAAACAGCCAGCAGACAAAAACTTCACAGCAAAAGTTTTGGTCGCCCACGGCCGTGATGATTCGATGGTCTCAATGGATGCCATCGAAGGTCTAAAATCAGAGCTAGACGCCGCCGATGTGGACTACACTATCGATGTCTATGACAACGCCAAGCATGGATTTACCAACCCGCATGCTGATGAGCGTGCTGCCAAAAACGAAGTAGATCTTGGCTACAATGAAGCCGCTGCCAAACAAAGCTGGGAAAACATGCTTGAGTTTATGAAAGCTAACTTGGCATAAGCTATCATCACGAAAACAGATAAACGAAAAAATAAGGGTCGCTTACAACTTAAGCGGCCCTTATTTTTTAAGTCATTATCTATAAGTTATCTTTCAAATATAGTCAAAGAAGTCTAAAACAGATACAAGGCGGCCGACTGCAAATTGTACAAGTAGTACATTTAAGGAGGGTAACACAGTAGCAGTTTAGTCGTTCGCTGACTATAAGTCGCAAGGACAGTATTGTACTTCTCAGAAAATAACGTCATTATCACTGCATTATAAATTGTATTAAGTGATAAAGATGTTTTATATATTGAACCAGTTGGGCTGGCTGGCTTTTACCGCACTATTAATCGTTGTGGTTGTATTCTATGTCAGAATAAATCGACAGATTGGACAACTACGCCGTGATGTGGGCAAACTACAAATTCAGCTTAGAAACCAAAGAAACAGTAATGCCAGACGCTCATCTGTTCAACCAACTGACAACTTTATCTCTAGTAATAATCATGTAATAGCAGACAGCGCTGTTGACACTGCTAAACTGAATACAACCGATGAAACAAATGCCACCGTGCATGCATGGCCACCATCACGCCCAACGACGCCTCAGTCTAGCCTACAAGACAATGCAGTATCCAGCACTTCTACTACTGGCATGAACGAAACGTTGAGCGTCATAAAAAGTAAAACGCCCATCACATCTATTCAACCGGATGAGCGTTCGCTACCTATCGTCACCTCACTATTCCACTCGGTTAAAAACTGGTTTTTCGGTGGCAATTTAGTGGTGCGGGTCGGTGTATTGGTACTACTGGTGGGCGTGGTGCTACTACTGCGCTTACTGAGTGACTATATTGAGATTCCGATTGCCTTTAAGCTCATGGCGATAGGGGTCGCAGGATTAGGATTGGCGGGATTAGGGTTGAAATTAACCGCCAAACGCTTTTCTTATGGTATTACTTTACAAGGCGCAGGATTAGCCATTGCATATTTGAGCACCTTTTTTGCATATAGCGTTTATGAAATCATTCCGAGTTTACCGAGCTTTATCGGACTTGGGTTATTGTCCGCTATTACCATTGCGCTCGCCGTCCGTCAGAACGCTTTTCCTTTAGCCTTACTGTCATTATCTGGCGGCTTCTTTGCGCCGATTTTGACCAGTGATGATACTGGCAGCTTGGTCGCCTTGTTCAGTTATTATCTATTATTGAACGTCACGATTGCCGTCATCGCTCATTATCGCCCGTGGAAGATATTGAATTTATTCGGTGTGACAGTAACCTTTGGCTTGGCCTACTACTGGGGCATCAGTGAGAACTTAACCGCCATCATTGAGACACAGCGCTGGTCATTGGTATTACTGGTTGCCCTACATTTAATGTTGTATCTCTTTATGGTGATTCGCTATGCACAACAAATCATTGCCTATAACACGCTCAATGAAGAAGATCTCAGCCATACCGATAGCGCAGATAATATAGAGCATTTAAATGAAGTCCATGTAGGCAATAGCACGTATTTATTCCCCATTGATACCGGCTTATTGTTTTCAGTACCGCTACTGGCTTTCGGCTTATTTTCTGCTTTATTAGAAGATATTCCTCATGCTTTGACCATGACCAGTGCGGTTTTAGGCACGGTTTACCTTGGTTTAGGCTGGCTATTTATCCAACGTAGTCAGCGATATGCCTTAATTACTGAAGGTATGTTGGCGTTAGGGTTTGGATTTTTGGCCTTAGTGATTCCGTTGGCACTCGATGCAGAGTGGATTGCTTTTGGCTGGTCCGTACAAGGATTGGCCTTGGCATGGTTTGGACGACGCTCACTGCGTGCATGGTCGGTATTATTCGGTGTGCTATTGCAGCTCATCAGTGTCGTCATGTTGATGGCGACCATCGTATTCTCTAGCAATGATTATCCAATTTTAGCCTTAAGTATTTCAGCGATTGCTTATCTAGCCATCGTATTTATCTTGCGCGCTAGCAACTCGCCAGCCATATTAAACGACCTCTTGGATGTCAAATTAAGTGCAAACTCAGACAGTCATTTAGTACATGCTAAAGAAAAAAACACCACATCAGACTCAATCACGACATACGCCAGTGCATTGGGTATCAGTGACCACGCCGCGCAGCAGTGGCTGACCTCAGTCAATAGCCAAAGCAAAGTGTTTGGCCTCGTTTGGCGCAGTCCTAGATTGATATGGTGTCTGACCTTGACGGCTGTGGTATGGATGCTGCAAGTCCTAGTACTTGATGTGAGTCATTGGTTTGAGGTTTGGCAGCTCGATACGATGACGATTGCATTGGCTGCACTGGTCAGTCTTGCTATCTATTGGAGTATCAACCGCTATCAGCCATGGGCAGAAACCAAACAGCTAAGTCATGGATTGCTACTCCTGTTTTATCTGATGTTAGTACTGCAACTACCACAGAAGTTTGAGCTGAATCTATTATGGTCAACAGCAGAATGGCTGGTATTTGCCAGTTTATTTATTGGCTGGCTCACTATTGGACAACTGTGGTTAAAGTTCTGGCACGACGATGCCAGTCTATCGCGCTATGATGGTGCGAGTTGGCTCGGCGCTGGCATTTTAGTCATCGCGGCGGCGGCACATTATGGTCTGCCCGCCTCTGCTGGCGTGATGGCTATTTTAATACCAACCATTTTAATACTAGCAGGATTGTGGTGCAGTTATCGTTATGGCAATCCTCGTCAAATAGACACATCAATCAGTGAAAATTCAACGCATGGATTACTGTACTGGTTTGATTGGCAACAGGCATTATTGAGCTGCGCAGCTATCTTTGCACCGATTGCTTTAAGTTGGGTCATCATTACCAACTGGTCTTATGATGGTGTGATTTGGGACATGTCCTATTTCCCACTGTTGAACCTATATGATATGACCTCAGGATTAGCGCTATTGGTTGGTTTTAGCGTTTATTACCTAAATCGACAGCACAACCATCTGCTAGAGCATTCAAATCCTGATATCAGTACTCATACCCAGAAAACCTCTGCCGCTCATAATTTACTGATTATTTTAGGACTGATCAGTTTTTGGTTAATCTCCAGCATGTTGGTCAGAACGCTTCATGCCTTTATTGACACACCATTATGGAACAGTGCTCAGGGCGGCGCGTGGCAGAGTGAGCAAGTGCAGACTGGACTGACCATGTTGTGGACACTTTTGGCATTGGTCGCCACTATCATCGCTAGCCGCTACTGGCAGCGTGCGCTTTGGTTTATGGGTATCGGGCTATTGGGTGTCGTCGTCCTCAAACTGGTCTTAGTCGATTTGTCACAGACTGAAGCGATTTGGCGGGTGATATCCTTCCTTGGCGCGGGTAGTTTGATTCTGCTCATTGGTTATTTGGCTCCACTACCACCCGCAGACGACGAGGTAGATGAGGTAAAGGATAAGACGTAATCACGACTTCACATAGTGGTTAATAGTGGTTAAGTGAAATTTAGCGGTTAAGTGAAATTGTGGCGTGAGCAATGTGGTTCTGTAGTAAACTGAGCACCATTAGAAAGTAAACGTTGATAGTTTTACTTTTAGCATTTTTTATAAAAGGTTATGAAAGCAGATGGATAAGAGAGCAAGTATTCAGTGGTTCCCTGGGCATATGAACAAAGCCCGTAACGAAATCAAAGAAATCATGCCACAGATGGATTTGGTCATCGAGGTCATCGATGCGCGTATCCCTTATAGTAGTGAAAACCCAATGGTCGCAGCACTGCGCGGTGAAAAACCTGTCATCAAAATCCTGAACAAAGCTGATCTTGCCGATCCAGAGTTGACCCAAATATGGATGGATTATCTTGAGCAACAAAGCGGTGTAAGAGCCATTGCTTGCGATACCGAGAAGGCCAACGATGTAAAACGCATCATCGCCATCTGCAAACAACTCGTTCCGAATAAAGTCGGTACAGGTCGTCAAATCAAAGCCATGATTATGGGTATTCCAAACGTTGGTAAATCAACGTTGATTAACACCTTAGCAGGGCGCGCTGTCGCAAGAACAGGTGATGAACCTGCCGTGACCAAATCGCAGCAGCTGATTAAGCTGGACGATGATATCATGCTCTATGACACGCCTGGTATGCTATGGCCAAAGGTCGAAAACGAAAACTCTGGCTATCGTCTCGCAGCGACTGGCGGTATTCGTGATACGGCTTTTGACTTCGCTGATGTGGCCAGCTATACCGCTGAGTACTTAATGCATGCTTATCCTGAGCTGCTAAAAACCCGCTATAAAATTGAAGAACTACCAAAGACTGATTGGGAGTTTTTTGAAGTCGCTGGACGCAATCGCGGCTGTGTACGTTCGGGCAATCAAGTCGATACGTACCGCATGTCTGAGATTCTAGTTAACGAGCTACGTAGTGCGAAACTTGGACGTATTACGCTTGAGACACCAGCCATGACTGAAGCTGAAGAAATTGTGGTCGCTAAACAGCGCATCGCAGCCGAAGAGAAAAAGAAAGCTAAAGAAGAAGAGAAACGCTTACGTCGTTTGAAAACACGGAAGAATCGTAAATAAATCTCATAAAAAATATCGGCTACCATGAACCCATTGATTCCATCGGCTAAAACCATCCAAATCTATCTACCAAAAGGCAATCCTCGCGGGTTGCGCTTGGCAGAGATGACTACGCGTACCGTGCGCCTTATTGAGATTCCACGTATCCATATCAATGATTTTTTTGCGATGCCCGATGCTAATCAAGTGGGCTTGTATTTCTTGATTGGTGAAACAGAAAGCACGGAAAAACCTTTGCTTTATGTTGGGCAAACTGGTGACCTTAAAAGGCGTCTTAACCAGCATGATGATAAGGACTTTTGGACACGGGCTTTTGTCATGCTATCGACCAACAACTCAATGACTCAAACCCATGCGCTGTATATGGAGCATAAAGCTATCGCCACTGCCCTTGAAGTTGGGCGCTATGAGCTAAAAAATGGTAATAGTGGTAATAAGCCGCATACACCCGACCCATTAAAAGCTGACTGCGAAGAGTTATTTCACACCCTTGATGTTTTGCTATCAACTTTGGGGCAACCTATTTTTGAATCGATTAGCATCAGCTCAGTCGATAACTCTCAAACTAAAACTGTTCCTCTTACTATTGTCGAACCTACTAAGAAAAATGAAGCATTCTCATTGCAAGCTATTGGTCTAAATAAAGAACCTATACTTTTTTACTGCAAGGTAAAGAATGCAAATGCTCAAGGTTTTTATGATGATGATGGCTTTGTAGTCTTAGCAGGTTCTTTGGTACGCAAGCAACACACCCCTTCATTAAGTCAATGGGCGCTTAATAAAAAAGAGGAAATGCTTAGCGATGATAAGTTAGTTGAACATAATAATGAGTCTTATAAGTTGGTAGAAGATCTATTGTTTAAAACACCAAGTGGTGCAGCACAAATAGTCACTGGTCGTCCTACTAATGGTTGGGTAGAATGGAAAGATTGTGACGGACGAACTCTAAGCGATACTTATCGTTAACTAATAAGCTTTATATCTGCCATATCAAACCTCATATAATATTTAATTTAATGACTTCCTATCACTGTTTTACCAACATATTACTGATATAAGAGCCTATGACCCAGCTAACTGCCAACTCTACCTCTTCTGAAACTAACTTTAGCCACTCTTCCACATCCCTAAACTCCTTCGCCCCACGCCTCCTAGATTGGTTTGCCGAAAACGGTCGCCATGATCTGCCTTGGCAACAGCACCAGACCGATACGCCAAATCCTTATATCGTTTGGTTATCCGAAGTGATGCTACAGCAAACACAAGTGACCACTGTGCTGCCCTATTTTGCACGTTTTATGGCGTCGTTTCCGACCGTGCAGGATTTGGCAGCCGCAGACTGGGATACCGTGGCAGAGCATTGGGCAGGGCTTGGCTACTATGCACGCGCGCGTAATTTGCATAAAGGTGCCAAGCAGTTGGTCGAAGTAATAGCTGAGACGGGCGAGTTTCCGCAGACACTCGCAGGATGGGAAGCGATTTCAGGGGTCGGGCCGTCGACCGCTGGTGCAATTATGGCCATGGGACTGCACCATTATGGCGTCATCTGTGATGGCAATGTCAAACGAGTCATCACACGTTGGGCAGCGATTGATGGTGATATCACCAAGTCTGCTACGACTAAAGAGCTGTGGGCATTGGCAGAGCACCTGACACCGACAGAGAACTCAGGACTATTTGCGCAAGCGATGATGGATATGGGTGCGACATTATGTACCCGTAGCAAGCCTGCCTGTCTGTTATGTCCATTAAAAGAAGACTGCCTAGCCCATGCGCAAGGGCGCGAGACTGATTATCCCGTCAAAGCAAAAAAACAGCCCAAACCCAGTAAATTTAGTAATGCGTTATTGGTTAAAGACACGAATGGCGATATTTTATGGTTACAGCGCCCTGATAATGGTATTTGGGGTGGATTGTGGAGCTTACCTTTGCAGTTCGTAAAGAAAATTGAGGGTAAAGTGAGTGGCAGCATTGCGAAAAAAGCAGAAGCTAGCGATGATAAACCGTCAGATGTGCCAAATGACGTACGTAGCAATGAAAAAGTATATGAGGCAGAATTTACCACTGCTGAGCAAATCATCAATGAGTGGCTGACAAAAAATAAATTAGTAGCAACGCCTATCAGAAAAACCTTATTAGATGATGCTCCTATTAAACATTCACTGACACACTTTCACTGGTATTTGACACCGCAATCAGTAACTCTGAATACTAAGCAAACTGCCGAAATCACCAAAGCACTGCAAGCTGCCGATATTAATATTAACTGGTTAAATGCTGACGATGCTCAAGCAACACTTGGATTGCCACGGGCGATGGTTAAGATTTTAGAATAATCTTATAAGCTATATTTCCACATCAATCATGCTCAAACCAGCTGATTAAACAACTATCTCGCATGCCATAAAAAAAGCGATTCACTATCAATAGTGAATCGCTTTTTTTATGATTATAACTAAGATATAGCAGACTAGGACTTCGGCACACGTAAGCGCATCAAGCCTTCTTGTTGTACCGTGGCAACCAGCTTACCATCTTGCCAAAACTGTCCGTGGTTTAGCCCTTTCGCATTGGATGTCGTGTCACTCCACATGTCGTACAGCATCCATTCGTTCAAATCAAAATCACGGTGGAAATGCATTGAGTGATCGATGCTCGCCGCTTGTAGACCACTGGTCATAAAGCTGACGCCATGCGACATGAGTCCCGTGCCAACCAAGTAAAAGTCCGACGAAAATGCCAATAGCGCTTGCTGAATCGCCACTGGCTGATTGCCCAATTCACGAATACGTAGCCAGTTTGCCTGCTTGGGTTTCATAGGTTCTGGATTGATCGGATTACGGGGTTTGACTGGTTTAATCTCCACATGACGGCGACGCATAAATCTTGCTTTTAATGCTTCGGGCACCTTTCCAACATTCTCTTCTTTTAAATCTTGTTCGGTCAGCAAATCTTCTGGTGGCGGATAGACCGGCATGTCTTCTTGATATTCAAGCCCTTCTTCCATCGGTGAAAACGAGGCAATCATCGAAAATATCACTTGCTCAACAGGCGGCTTGCCACGTACTTCTTTGTATTGAATGGCCGTGACTTCGCGGGCAGACAAGCTGCGACCATCACGCAATCGACGTACTTGGTATATCACTGGCTGGTTGATATCGCCGCCGCGCAAAAAATACCCATGCAGTGAGTGACAAGGTTTGTCTTTATCTAATGTATGCGCCGCCGCCATAATCGCTTGGGCGAGCACCTGTCCACCAAATATACGACTGCCCACATAGTCATGGCTTTTACCCTCAAAAACATCGGGGGTAACTTCAATAAGCGCGATGGTAGCCAGCAGCTCATCAATCAGTTGTAGATTATCGGACATGACGATATGTTTCCTTATTTTTATCAAAAACGCTCAGCATCTGATGGTATTGATACCCTATAGCCATCATATTTGACTGTAAAATAATGCGAGATTACTTGCTAATATCCATTAAAAAAAAACCTTAAAATAAATATACGGACATCACTAGGGCCTGTCCTCATTTTAAAAATGGTGATAAAAATGCGATAAATGGCAGCCAAACAAGCAAATTTGTACAGGTAATATCAAGATATCAGCAAGCTACTTGACGCAGGTTGGCAAAGATTGAGCCGTTTGTAGCCCATGTAGTGTTTAGGGTTCAGCTTGAGGACACACCCTAATACTGTTATCACCGACCATTTACTTTCAAAAGAAAAGGTAAACATCTTACCCAATATCGATGGCTTTGACTAGGGTCTGTCCTCATTTCAAAAATGGAGATTAAAATGAGATAAATTGCCATCAAACGAGAAAAATAGCATAGATAATATCGAGATATTGACCAGCTATTTGACGATGTTTGGCAAAGCTTAACCATTTTTAGCCCAGTTAAATGACAGTCGTTTGAATTGAGGACATGCCCTAGTTACTGTCGGCTTACTCGTATGTATTGCTTATCTGCTTTGACCAGATAAATAGCAATCAGTGAGGGTCTGCTGAACACTCTCAGCCATAAAAAAACGAGATGTATCATAACATCTCGTTTTTGATAATTATCTCAATAATTATGGCTTGACTGCTACTAGCACGCGAATAGAATCCGGCACTAATGACAGGTTACTAAGTGCTTGCTCACCTTGAGTTTTAAGCTGCTCTAAACGCTCAATCTCTGCAGGACGTACGTTTGGATTGATGGTCTGTAGATGTTTTAGACGTTTGATTTCGCGTGACCACTGTTGGCTAAAGCGGCTACTTGCTTGCTCACCAATCTCAGCTATCTGCTGACGCGCAATCTCTTCAGCTTCATAATAGCGCTGCTCAATCACATCGCCGCGCACTTTAATCACTTGGCGAGCACGGTTTTTGTCCAAACGCTCAATGTGCGGCATGATCATCTCAGCGCTGATACGGGCGGACAAATCACTACCCTGCTCACTGATAAACACACGGATATTTTGCGTGGTCAATGTCGCTGGTAAATTCAGTAGTCTTGGTGCGATCGCTTCTACGCGGAAATTCACTTCTAGCAGTACCATTCCTTGCGGGACGGCAGCACTCTTAAGCATGGCAACTGTGGTATTACCAAAGGTGCTGGTACTCGCCAGCTCATAGATAGCACGCATCAATGGATGCTCGTGCGTGATAAATTCGATGTCTTCACGCTGCAGCGCTTGATCACGCTCAAAGGTCAACGTCATGCCGTCTTCATCACCCAGTGGCAAGCCATCGATATAATCACTAATCTCGGTGCTGTCAATCGGTGCGATGACCCACGAGCCATCACGCTGAATGTTGTGATCGATATTAGCAGAGGCAAAGAAACGCTCGATGAAGTGCGGCAGCAAGTTATTGCCATCGAAGTCACGCATGGCATCAGCGATACGACCTGCGACACGCGGACGGCATGAGTTATACTCTAGCAGACGATCGCGACCAGCTTGTAGCTGTGCTTCTAGCCCCAAACGTGTTTTTAGCGCTTCTGCGATGACGTCTTGTAAGATGGCTTTATTTTCAGCAGTATCAGCGCCTTCAAGCATGGGCTTTAGCTCTTGGATATACTGCTCTTGCACGCTCTGTGCCGTTGGCGATATCTGATTGAACATATTCAACGCATCGTTATACCACTGATACAAACGCTCTTGCGCCGTACCCTGAACATAAGGCACATGTAGCATGATTTGTTGCGTCTGACCGATACGATCTAGACGACCAATACGCTGCTCCAAAGTATCTGGATTCGCAGGTAAATCCCATAGAATCAGTTGGCTTGCAAACTGGAAGTTACGACCTTCTGAACCAATTTCTGAGCATAGTAGTATCTGTGCGCCTTCACTGTCTGCAAAGAATGCGGCGGCTTGGTCACGCTCAAGCAAAGTCATTTGCTCAGTAAAGACAGCTGTCTTAATACCTGCGTGCAGACGTAATACCGCTTCTAAACTTTCAACCGTCGCGCCACTACGGGCGATCAATAGCACTTTTTGATGCTTGAGCTCGCCTCGTAGAATATCAATCAACCAAGACACACGTGGGTCATCTTCTAGCCAGCCACCATCAGGTTGATTTTCTTCGCCCCACAGTTGCTCGCGCAGTTTGCCATTGGTTTGATAGCTGTCTTTCCATGCCTCAGGCAATGGCAGTGGATACGGCTGGCTGCTACGACCATAAAACCCTTTGACACTCTCACGGGTATTGCGGAACAAGATACGACCAGTACCATGACGATCTAATAGCTCGTTGAGGGCATGCGTCCGCAATTTATCATCTTCATTGATTGAAGACAGCTCATCGATACTAATGTCTAATAAGCTACTCAAAGCAGCTATTTGACCTTCACTTAATGGTTTCTCTTCTATCAACACACCAGCAACTGTAGCAGTCTCAGCAAAGGCGGCTTGGCCATCGATAAACTCATCTAAATCATCAAAACGATCTGGATCAAGCAGACGCAGACGGGCAAAGTGACTCTGAGCGCCGAGCTGCTCTGGCGTTGCCGTTAGTAGCATCACGCCTGGCGTTTCTTCTGCAAAATCTGCAATCAAGTCATATTTATCATTGCCGCCTTGAGCCTCATCCCAATGCAGATGATGCGCCTCATCAACGACCAACAAATCAAACCCTGCATCCATCGCTTGATCATACAAATCTGGGTGATCGAGCAATAGATCCATACCCGCGATGATACATTGCTCAGTGGCAAAGACGTTTTGTTCAGGATCATGCTCTTTGATAGCGGCAGCGCGTACCAAATCAAACAAGGCAAAGTTTAGATTAAAGCGACGACGCAGCTCAATCATCCACTGGTATTGCAGACTGTCTGGCACCAAAATGAGCACACGCTCAGCCTTACCCGTTAGCAGCTGCTGATGAATAATCATACCCGCTTCAATGGTTTTGCCAAGGCCCACTTCGTCAGCCAACAGTACACGCGGCGCGATACGCTTGCCGACTTCATGCGCGATATATAGCTGATGCTCGATGATATCGACACGTGCGCCCATTAGACCTTTGAGCGGATGACCCGCCAGCGCTGATTGCATACGCAAGATATCTTGGCGCAGCTCATACCAGTCACCGCGCTCAATACGACCCGCAAGCAGACGCTCAAGCGGCTTGGCCAATGTGATATTGGCAGCAAGACGCGTCTCCATGATGCCGCGCTCGTGCTCATCGACACCATATTTGAGCACACCCATCACTTCGTCGACTGCATTGACCGTGTAGCTTTTGCCGTCTTGATCGTAGATGCTATCGCCAACCTTAAACACCACGCGCGATAGTGGCGCAGAGTTTTTTGCGTAGACGCGTGTCTCTTCACTTTGTGGAAATAAAATATGCACACATCGATCATCTACATCGATGACCACACCCAAGCCAAGCTCAGACTCCGTATCAGATAAATAACGTTGACCAACGGCGAATTCAGTACTGTGCAATGAAGCGATAGAGATAGTCATAGGGCGATGTCTTTTGTACTCAGGTAGTAAGAAATTAGAGAGATAACAATGGTGGCTAGTAACAACTGCAAAGCGTATTCACACCGTAAAATGTCAAAAAAACACAAACGAAGTGCCAAAACACGAATCAAGCCAGCCGTTTAGCCCACCATTATATAACGTTAGCGGGTAGATGAGTGCGTTAAGTTGACTTTTCAAGAGCAGATTCATACAAGATTGTGTCAACGCCAAGCATAAGTTGGTCATATAAAACAATAAGATAACGACTCGCAAGTATAGAAAAAACATTTACATCGTAAAATTGTTTCTATACTGTTTCTTTATGAGGAAAGATGTGTTTTTCGCTAGATCAATTATTCATATTTATCATTAGAAATAATATTTAGCAGCCTAACATCTACAACCAGCATTATTCACGACTGCACGAAAATTGCTATTAGCCTCTGTGCTTTCTCTACCCAAAAATACTGCTGATGGTATTTTCGTAGTTTATATGATTCAAGGATGAATACCTTTATGAGTGCCTCCAAAAAAGTTGGATTTTTCAACCAAGTCAGTACCCAAGTGACCGTTATTTTGTTTCTTGCCTTTGCCGTTGTTGTCGCAGTTGTGGTTTACATTGTCGAAAAAGAAGGCTATGAAAAAATCAGACTTGAGTCTGGAAAACTGGTGGCTCAACGAGGCAATACCGCCGTCAATAGTATCTCATCAGATGTCAATCGCGTGATGCGTAGTGCGTTGCAGTTACAGCAAAGTGCCCAAACTCTGCCACTACAAGAGGGTATTTTACAAACCAGTACGGCCAACGCTTTTGACAAGCGAGATTATAGTTTATTAGGCAGTGGTGGTATTTGGCCTGATAATGGTGCGCTTGGTGAAGGTGCGGCCACTCATCCGTTTTTGATGGTTCGCCAAGAAGGTGACTACCGAGCCATACTAACGGATCCAAATCCTGCTAATCCTTATTATAAAGAAGACTGGTTTAATAGAGTAAAAGCACTCAAGCCTGATGGCTGTATATGGGCCGACGTAAGTCCAACTCAGACCAAAGGTGAGCTGGCGATGAGTTGCGGTGTTGCTATTGAACGCGACAATAAGTTTTGGGGTGTGAGCACCGTCAACTTTACGCTCAATCAGCTACAAGAAAACATCGTCAAGCTGAGTGAAAGCTCTGGCTCGGGTTATATTTTGCTGGTTGATAATAGTAATAAGGTTATCGCCTCATCCAATCCTGAGCGCCTAAATTATATCGATGAAGACACTGGTACACCGCTTGATATTAAACAAGTCATTGAATCAGATCCTGCTTGGCAACCTATCTTGGATTTTTTAGATGCTCAGCATAGCGACATTATCAAACAAGTTGCCGAAAAAATCTCTCCTGAAGCACGACAAATCATTGCGACACTTGATCAAACAGAAACAACCGCTGTTAGTAGTTCTGAACTTATCAACTATGCCGCTTATGTGAATGCCAATGAAAACCATCAAAGTACGATGGACAGTCGCTTATTGCAAAGCTTCGAGTTAACCAATGACAGCTATTATAATGGTAGCCAAGCGTATGTTTTCCAGATTCCTGAAACCTATTGGAAACTCATCGTGGTATAGTCGATCCACAATAAAACTAGTACAACCCATATCATAGAACAGTTTAGGTAAATTATTCTCCATCCAGCCTTGTCGTAGAA
>NZ_JASDDJ010000004.1:80778-108405 GCF_030407455.1 Psychrobacter sp. 5A.1 | reverse complement strand
CTATTATATAGTGAGTTAAATATGCTTCACTACGATTAGTAGCTCTTATGGAATTTCTAAGTTCAATATGTAGTCCATTTTTCAGTGCCCAATAATCCGCAACAATAGATGCTTGCTGTTCAATTCCATAATCTAGTAAGGTTTTTGTTTGGTCAAGTTCATACTTATACGCGCCATGCCCTAACCCTAATTTTTGACTTGGATATTCTATAAATATCTGTTCACTTACGGCTCGTAAAACTACCATTTGCCCATTTTGATGCTGCCAAACATGAGTCATTTCGTGTATAAAAAAATGCTTACTAGTATCTGAAGCTAAAGAAAAATCTTTTTTATGCACCTTAGGAGCAAAATATATACTACCATTAGGTGCTATTGCCATAGTGTCCTTTTGTTTAGACCATAATTTTCTGTTATAAATACGAACGGTTTTAAAATCTATGTTGTTACCAAACATTTCTTTAATAAGACTTTCTTCACCAGAAGTTAGCTTTCTTCCAGCATCCACTTCAATACACTTATGATCACTGTTATTTTTTTCAGTAAGATGACGATTACCACAATCAATTTCTTTTCTTGACATATTACTCTTCCTCATCAAATAGTATCTTAATACTCACTTCCGCTGGATAATCTGCTCCAATGGCTTCAGTGAACCCTTCTTCATCAGTCGTACCTTCAACCGATTTACCGTCATAATCTAAACGGTAGTTGATATAGGCTAGTGGAAATTGACTATGTTGATCCAGTAATTGAAATCTATCATCATAAATATCTTCATCTATGTTGTTAAGCAAGCTTTTTGAGTCCGACTTTGCAGACTGCAATGGTTCAATATTGCCCACATCAAAACCCGACTCCGAAAACGCTTGTTGACTAGCAATCAGTTTTGAGCCGCAGCTGGTCATATCACCTACACGGGCAACAGGCGCACCATCCACTATATAGGACGGGTCACCTGTGATAATCGTAACGACTTTTTTGCACTTCTTACAGACGACCTTGTCGCCCTTGCGAGCGATAGGGATACCATAATGAGTGGTTTGCAGTGAGCCAGTTATTACTGTACCGCCATGTGTGGTCTTTGCGCCGACAGTGATATAGGCTGCCATAGTGCTACCTCTTTGTAATTTGTAAAATCTGATACATTATGTTTGATCTGTCATGGATAGTTCATTATGACGGGTCTTTTATCACTAGCCACTATACTTGATTGACTAAACAATATTCAACTTAAATTCATTATCAGTTATGATGACCGCGTATGTTTTCTTTACCTACTATCACTTCTGACATAGCGAAACTGACGCATGAATTCTGCTCAAAGATCCGTTACATTCTCGACCATTATAAATATCTTAAAAAAGCGGCCTATTGCTATATTTTTTGCAGTTATATTCGCCTTTTTTGCCTTACTAATGGCGACTATTTTTACCCTAGTATTTTCTTTGACTGGTAATGATATGCCAAAAGTAGACTATGAGTTAATTGATGCCCAAGGTATAGAAACTACTGCCGAGATTAGCAATATCGAAACCGATTATACGGTCACAGTAAATGGCCTGCATCCAACAGTGATTTCATATCAATATATAGAAGATGGTCAAGCAATTGAGTCTGAATATAAAGTGCTCGAAGAGGTCAAGATAGAGGCGTTGGCGGCCGGTGACGATATAACGATTAAATCTCTCAATGGTCAGTCGGCTATCAAAAACATCAAGCCTTATCACTTCCCTACGACTTTGTTTTTCCTTGCTCCTATACCTTTTTTGCTATTCGGATTGCCATTTTTACTCTATATAATAGTAACGACTAGCAAAGAGCTTAAGCTCTATAAATATGGGCAAGTAAAATCAGCAAGGATTGTATCTATCATGCCAAAATACACGATCCCTTTTGTCAGTATTGGGCAAGGCGTCAAGGTGCATTATGAGTATGAGACTGGAGATGGCAATAAGATTGTCGGCGAGTCGGTGACCAGTGATTTCTCAATCATCAGTGATAAAAGAACAGGCGATACTATTCTGATATTTGTCGAGCCTGACAACGAATATAAGTCATGTGTCGTGCCTAAGCTCGATGCGCTTAAAAATAATTGGCATATTAATTTTGAATAGTATAAAGGCAGGCAAGGAGAAGGGAAGGGCGGTTTTTCTAACCTTCCATCTCACCACTCAACCACTCAGATACGTCATTCACTTGCGCTGCTACATCAGGATGGGTTGTGCCTAGTTCATAGAGCTTAGTTTTTACGTCACTGCGATTATATTTGCTATCAGTCAAAGCTTCTTTTAACAGATCAATCAACTCAACGTTTAGCGCATCAGAGAAGATAACGACTTCACGAATCATCGCTTGCTTTACATCAAGGTGCAAATCGATAATGCCCCAATCAAAGCGTGTCTCGATATGATGGGTAAACTCAGGGGTCTTGCCAAAACGCCAATCCCAATCCGCCATTTGCTGATAGTATTTGTGCAAACTAGGCTGCTTAGATAGACTGGCTTCATCTAACGCTTCTATTGGCGCAGTGTCGCCATAATCTTTGTCGCGATAGTATTCACAAAACGCCTCGATAATCGCATCAGACAGCGTGTCATGATTGATGTCGTTATTGAACTCAACTAAGTTTGCCACACGAGCACGCACGGATTTTATACCTTTGGCTTTTAGCTTGAGTGGATGCGGATTGAGGTAGTCACCGAGTTTTTGCATGTTGGCATTGACGAGTAATGTCCCGTGATGAAAGCTGCGATCCGCTGCATGTTTAAAGGCACTGCCTGAGATTTTTTTATCACCCACTTGCATGTCATTACGACCAGATAAATCAGCATCTATGCCTAATTTTTTCAGCGCATTAATGATGATGGTAAAGTTCGCTGCTTGGTCGTAGTCGTCTTTAGGTGATAAAAAGGTAAAGTTGGTATTGCCCAAATCATGAAACACCGCACCGCCGCCACTCTGACGCCGCGCCAAAAACACATCATCAGCTTCCATTTTATCGATTTTGCATTCCACCCACGGATTCTGCGAGCGTCCGATGACCACAGTCTCAGAATTACGCCATAGAAACAGCGTGTGCGAGTCGGGATTGAGGGTATTAAATATCCAATCCTCGGTTGCAAGGTTAAACCAAGGGTTGGTCACGGCAGATTTTAAGATACGCAGTTTCATTTTTTATCCTTTTGAGTAGAAGGTTATTTATTAGGTTTTATGAGTTGGCTTTTATATATAGGTATCACCATTCTTACCGATGTGAGGTTGGAATTCAATGGCGATATGGTGGAGGGAGTGGTTTTAATGATACTGATGAATTTGTGAAAAATTAACCTACTATAGTTCCTTCTGTTATGATTACGACTGAAACTAAGTAAGCAAAAGGCATTAGTGAAAACCAGCTGCCTGATGAATAAGAAGGAATTTGATTATGGATGATAGAGTGAAAAACTTAGACACTCCTGAGAAATGTAAAATTTTTGCTAAAAATGCTTTGACTGTAGGTAGAGAAGATTTGGTAAAGCAAGCAAAAGAGCGCGCTATTGAACTAAAAGCTGAAGCTTATGGGGCTGAAACGTCTGCTGAGAGAGAAGCGATAAAGGCAGTCTATGCTTATGAAGAAGTTCTAAGTGTCAATAATGGTAAAAAAACACGTGCATCAAGAACTTGGCCTATGATTCAAAAGTACGGAATAATAAATGCTGTCGAGCGTGCTGTTAATCGTAAAGCCGAAACGAAAGGTTACACTGTGCTATTAGAAATGGGTTTGGAAGCTTATGCTTTTGAAGCAGTAATACTTCGCTATCCTGAACTATTCTCTGAGAATGCAGTAGGAATATCTCAACAAAGAATGAGTGAGTGGAAAAGTATATAACTATCTCTTGCAACATAAAAAACCATATATTCTCGCTAGTATTATTCTGTTGAATATTGCGTTAGTGAAGTATAAAGGAAATTCGAGGAATAGATGGAAAGCTTATTATCGATATTTGGTTCGGTTGCATCTATAGGCGCTGCTGTATGGGCATTCTTGGAAGCGAATAAAGCCGCTGCATCAGCCTCTAAATCAGAGGAAATTAGAAACGGAATGATTGATCGAAGACGATTAGGTGAAGTGTCAAAGGTTCATGCACAAACAGATAGAATACTATCTGTCGTTTCAAAAATAGGACCTTCCTGCAATACGAAAAAGCTCAAAGGAGTTGATTATCATAGTATTGCAAAGGATGTTGAAGAGTACGCAAGGTTTATTAATGAACAAAGTTCAAATTTCTCTCATGATTTTGTGAATAGAGCTAGTTCGCTTTACGATGATTTAGAAAAAGATATTGAAGAACTATCAGAAGCATCCAGTCCTGAAATCATAAAAAATGTAGGAAAGCGCATATATTATAAGATAAATAGTTTTATGCCTTTTGTTAAAGACCTCGCTGATGAGCAGCGGGAGTATCCTGTTTCAGCTAAATAAATTTGGTAAATATCATGAAAATTTCAGATGGTGAAAAGCTTATACTTTTAATGCTGAGTGAGCTATATGATCGATTAGAAATAAACGGAGAAATTGAATCAGAATTCATTCGCTCTGCAATTTTTAGTAACAACATCTGGGCGATACCTTGGAAGTATTCTGGAGTACCTTTCGAAGATCAAGATGATCCGGATATTGTTAAAGAAGTTCTTGATATTTTAGGTATGTGGAGCTCTATAGAATATAGCTATGAACAACTTTCAGAAAAAGAAACAAAGTACTTACAAGAAATTGTTACTAAGCCATTTGGTGAAAACCCAAAGTTTCCTGGTTTTGATGGCAACAATGAATCATCTTATATGGGGATAGCATCATTTATCGTCAATGAATTAGATAGATTTGAAGAGTTTAAAGGTCGAAATTTCAACTCGCATTTTCCTTCTTTAGATGGTCATGAAAGGATGCTTGCCGTTTTCAAAGAAATACAAGCAACTATGGATTTCGGTTCACTATCTGTTGAAAATTTAGCTAAGATTCTAAAAGAACGTATTCATCCTAGTAAACGATAAAGTAAATAGCGAACGGAACAAACATAGGACGATGCTAAGTAGTTACATACTTTTTAGAAAAGGTTGGGGTAACTAGCATTAGCTTTCATATCATCTTCACTTCAAAACCTACCTCAGCTATAAAACCATTACAGCAACGCCCGAAAATAAGACCATTTTGGTTAATTTATCAGGTCGCGGTGATAAAGATATCGATTTCATTTTAGACAAAGTAAATTTGTAAACAAAAGTGAGTGATGAGTATAGAAAAACTATCCCCATTGAGCGATTAACAAGTTATCATCATGAGCTTTTTATCACTTAATAGACTTTTAAGACCGACATGAGTTGGCAAACACAGTCTAAGCGCTTAATAGGATTCCTCAATGACCAACCGTGACCTCATCATCTTTGTGACACTCTCTTTTATGTGGTCACTCTCCTTTATTTTTTATCGTATTGGCGTGCCTGAGTTTGGCTCACTGGCCTTTGCCAGTCTGCGCGTGATCTTTGCTGGATTGGTCATGCTGATCTTTGTATTGCTAAAAAAGAAAAACAGAGTCGGTATTAAAAAGCATTGGAAAATGCTGGCACTCGTTGGTTTGTTTTCTGCGGCGCTCCCGTTTATGCTGTTTTCTTTTGCTGCGCAGTCAGTAAACGCAGGCGTGCTGGCCGTATTGAATGCCTCTGTACCGATGATGAGTGGCTTTATTGCTAGAGTGTTCTTTAAAGATAGGCTATCAAAAAAACAAGCGCTCGGTCTGGTCATCGGTGTGATTGGGGTGATGATATTGATGAGCGAAAGCTTGTTTGGTGGCGGTGAGCCAGGGAAGGGGTTGATCGAAGGGCTATTACCGATGGGTTATGCATTGTTGGCCTGTGTGGGTTATGCGCTCGGGGCTAACATCACCAAAAACTATCTATATGAAGTCTCGCCAGTCGCGATTACCGCAGGATCACTCATCATCGCTAGCATAATCATGCTGCCTATTGCTTTTAATGAATTTCCTTATGGCAAAGAAATCAGTGCAAAAGCGTGGGTATCCGTGATTTCTATCGGTGTGTTTTCAACAGCCATTGCCCTCATCTTTATGAATCAATTGATCAAAAATATCGGGCCGACACGAGCCACCAGCATCACCTTAGTCATTCCGATTTTTGCCATTATTTTAGGCTACTTATTGCTTGGTGAAGCCCTAAATATCCAAGCCATCGTCGGTTCAGTGGTGATACTAATCGGGACATATTTGTCTTTAGAGTTGTCTATTAAAAAGATGATAAAGTCGTAAATTATGTACGGAATAATGTGGGTGTTTTGACTTTATTGAGCATTGTCATCCACACAAATAACGCCATTTAAACAATTTCTATGTTGAGTGACGGTCCATGGCGACGATAGGTCTAATGCTTTATGCAATTGATAGGGTGTGATGTTTCGCTCATCTATTTCACGACCGTTTTCATCTTTGTCAGGTATAGGGTATCGCTTAAGACGTTCGGTATCGGATTGATCCATAAACATTAAAAAGTTTTGCACATTTTTAGCCAGTTTACTATTAGGGCGTTGAGCCAGCTGCACCATCAGTTGTTCGTTATCTGAGTCATAGAATTCGCGCATTTCCTCATTTGTCCACTGGGTATTCTCTGACCCAAAAAACAGTAAATAACGATACATATTGAATAACACGTTAGCATCGTTATAAAAAATACTCTGTGGATACTGGTGCATGAAATCTTCCCAGAAGACGGTACGCTCTACCAACTCATCAAAAGAAAAAGCTATCGCTGCATCAAACCAAAATATTCCTTGGTTGTCTTGAGCCATTCGCTGGACGAAGGCCGCTTGATCCTCTGGTAAATATGGAATGAATATATCTGCCATAGCCGTTAGGTCGTGATGAAACTCATAATCACCTTCACCCAAATAGCGCACACTGACGTCAGACCTACTCATGATTAAACTAACCAAATATCGAACATGAGGGTTCACTGCTTTTAATTGTGTCACCGAAACTTTTTTACCTTGTTCAATACTACTCATCAAGTCATAAAATGCGCTGTCGTCTATAGCGCTATCAACATTCAGAAAACGTGCATACATCGCCTGATACTCTGCTAGCCATTGCAATATTTCAGCGTTGTTGGCCACTGGTAAGCAAGCGGTTAACTGGTGCTGAACCGCATGAATGTCTTCGATTTCATTTTTATTGTTGATAGCATTTATCGTGTCATTAAGCTTGCTACAAATCAGCCGCTCTTTTAATGTTTCTTCCGATAGCTCCACCAATGCTTTAGTGAGTTCTTTCGGCGTCTTTGCTTCTGCGACAGGCGTTGTGCTTTGAGGGGTTGTTGATTGTGCTTCTGATGAGGTCGCTTTATCTGAGGGAGGTTGGCAAGCGGTAAGGGCAAACACTAAGCTTGAACCTATGATAAGCGGTAGTTTTTTGTTTTGAATAAGTGATAACAACTTCATTTTTTATTTCTATACCTGTAGCAGGAAAGAGTGAGTAGGGCATGTTCTAAATCCAGTTGATAGTCATCTAGATTGGCCAAGAATAGCTAATTACTATTTCTAAAATTAGGATATGGGATCGTCTACACAAGAGATACCATTTAAGCAATCTCTATGATGCTGCACATCCCAAGGAGAGGGTATTTGTAATACTTGGTGTAATTGATAACGCACTTTGGACCAATCATGTATTTCATAACCATCTTCATCTGTGCTAGGTACAGGATATTTAGTCTGTCGTTCACTATCGGGTAACGCCAAGAAGCCAAGAAAAAGCTGAGCATTTTTGGCTAATATACTGTTGGGACGTCTGGCTAAATCAAGCATGATTTTTTTATAATTAGGTTCCATAAACCGATGGATAGCATCATCTGTCCATTGTGTATTGTCTACTCCATAGAAAAGCACATAGCGATATAAGTTCAATAAAATCTTGGCATCTTGCACAGCATAGCCATTTGGATATTGCTGTATATAATTTTCCCAAAATGTTGCACGTTCGATCAACTCTGCAAAAGAGACAGCAATGGATGCATCCATCCAAAAACTCTCTTGATTGTCTTGTGCCATACGTTGGATAAATGCTGCTTGGTCATTCCGTAGATAAGGCGCAAATATGTTTACCATCGCTAGCATGTCATGATCAAATGAAAACCAACCTTCCCCTAAGTCACGGAATCTCACATCGGCACCACTTTGTATTAGCCCAATTAAGTATTGTGAACGTGGGCTTAGGGTCGCTAGCTGCTTTGATGTTACGTTTTCTTCATAATATAAGTCATAGACAATGCTGTTAAATTTTTCATCGTCTATATCAAAATCACCTACTAAAAACTGTTTATACATTGACTCATAACTGCTCAATAATTCTATTACTTCAGCATTGCTGGCCGTCGGTAAGCAAGTATCTAATTGTTTTTGAATGGCATAAATATCTTCAATTTTGCTAGTACCATCCACTTTTTGCATTGCCTGATTGAGCTGTACACAGGTTTTCGCATCTACACCTAAGCTCTTTTTACTAGGCTCAGGATTTTCTAAAGCCATTGATATTCTTGATTCTTCAACAGCTTGTGCTTGGGGTAATGGGGTATTCGAGGTTGGCTGGCATGCAGTGACAGTAACAGTGCTAACGAGCAGCAGGCTTGAACCTATGATGAATGACACTTGATTTTTTTGCACAGACTGTATCCTTTTAACATGCCGTAAAATATAAATATTCATAGTTTAGAATGAGTTCTAATAGACAAATAATAAAACTATTGTTTGCTTATGTTGATTTTACCTTTTAATAGGCTGTCGAGATAGTAGGTATTGTCCTTTATTAAATAAATATAAAGCAGTGTTTCTGTTTGTAAAGTCTACTTGAATAATAACGGACACTCCCTATAAAGATAACGGTCGTTCAATATACGTCTTTGCTTAGCAAATAGGCAACGATATATTCTATTGACCCAGTACTATTGATTCAATGGCTCGCAATTTTTCATGGTTCTAAGCCAGTTATTTGCGAGTACTTTAACTAATAGTTGAGAGCTTTAACTAATAGTTGAGAACTCTAATGAATAGTCGAGCACTTTAATTAATAGTAATGAACCTCATAATAAAGAAAACCAATTTATAACGACAAACATAATAAGGCATAACATGGCACACGATAATTTATTTGAATCCGTAAAAATGGGCACGCAAACGCTAAAAAACCGCATCATTATGGCACCGTTGACGCGTCTGCGTTCAGTAGAGCCTGGTGACGTACCAACTGTACTTGCTAGCGAGTATTACTCACAGCGTGCTAGCTCAGGGCTTGTGATTACTGAAGCAACGCAGGTTTCTTTTCAAGCAAAAGGCTATGCAGGTGCACCTGGCGTTCATACCCAAGACCAAATCACCGCATGGAAAGCCATCGTTGATAATGTCCATGCCAAAGGTGGCAAGATTGTGGTACAGCTATGGCATACCGGTCTGGTCTCGCATGAGAGCGTACAGCCGGATGGCAAAGCACCAATTTCTGCCTCTGATGTCCATGTCGGTATACGTACCTCGTTGCGTGATAGCAATAACCAAGCTATCCGCGTTGAAGCAACGACGCCACGCCCAGCCACACTTGATGAAATCAAGCAAGTCATTGCTGATTTTGGTCAGGCCACCAAAAATGCCAAAGAAGCGGGCTTTGATGGGGTAGAGATTCATGGTGCCCATGGTTATCTATTGCATCAATTCTGGGTTGAGCAAACCAACCAGCGTGAAGATGAATACGGCGGTAGCCGCGAGAACCGTGCACGTTTAACATTAGATGTTATCGATGCCTGTGTGGATGCTTGGGATGCTGATCACGTTAGTATCCGTATCTCACCGCTTGGAACATTTAACAATGTAGAAGCTGGCTATAACGAAGATGAGAATATCTGGCTAATTGAGCAGATTAACAAGCGTGGCTTGATGTATCTACATCTGTCAGAGCCTGATTGGGCTGGTGGCACGCCTTATAGCGATACATTCCGTCAGCATGTCCGTGATGCATTTGATAACATGATTATCGCGGCTGGTGGTTATACTGCCGAAAAAGCAGAGAAAAATGTGAAAGCAGGCTACATCGATGCCGTCGCTTTTGGTCGTGATTATATTGCCAATCCTGACTTGGCCGAGCGTATCCAACAAGGTGCGCCGCTCAATGAACAGCACCCTGACAGCTTTTATGGTGGTGGTGCTGAAGGTTACACCGACTATCCATTTTTAGATCAAGCATAATGGTTTATTAGCTAAATCATGCAACACAAAAAGGCCACCTGACTATCCATAGTCAGGTGGCCTTTTTTTATATGTGTAAATATTAGGGTGTGTCCTCATTTCCAAAATGGAGATAAAAATGAGATAAACTGCCGTCAAATATCGGCAAAATATAGCTCTCTTTAGCCCAAGGCGTGTTTGATATTCACAAATAGTCTCTGTCAGTGACATGGTCGAATATCAAACACGGGCCAGTTAGATGACTATCGTTTGAATTGAGGACATGGCCTAATTATGTCCCAAAGTTACCTTTCTTATAATTGCGGAAGGTTTGCTTTAGCTCTTCTTGAGTGCTCATCACAAAGGGGCCGTAAGCGGCGATTGGTTCACCGATGGGCTCTCCGCTCAGTAGTAATAGTTTGACAGGCTGCAATATCTGTCCGTCGGTTGTGGTAGCAGGATACTGTAGCTCAATCGTATCGGTCGCAAGCTTTTGCTGCGATTGGGTGTCAGTGCAGTGCTGAGTCGGTGCGTCGAATTGAATCAAATGACCAGCATCGACTGACGTGCCATTGACGAGCAATTCGCCCTCTTGTACCAACAGCAGTGTATTGTGCGTGTTCGGTACTTGTAGCGTGGTTGTTCCTGCTGTGTGCAGTTCAATATCCCATACATTAATGGGGGTAAAGGTACTGGCTGCGCCTGTTATCGCTTGGTACTCACCAGCGACGATAGCGGCTTTTCCGACGATATTGTGACGGCCTGCATCACTACTATCCATCAGCTCAACGATAGGTATCTCTGCCCGTTTGATGCTTTGATAATTTGGGTCAGTCAGTTTGTTTGCGCTTGGTAGGTTTACCCACAGCTGCGCCATACTAAAGACGCCGCCACGCTGCCCAAAAGCTTCGGAGTGAAACTCTTCATGCAAAATGCCACGACCAGCGGTCATCCACTGTACATCACCTACCAACGTATCCCCGTGCCCACCTGTCGAGTCAGCATGGCTAATCTCACCTGCGTAAGCAATGGTTACGGTCTCAAAGCCTTTGTGTGGATGTTGTCCGATGCCATGCGGTTGAGTTTTATAATTGGGGTTTGGAGCAAAGGTGGTTGGCTGGCCATAATCAAATAATAAGAACGGGTCGGTATGGCTATAATTAAAATCGGGATCCTCTTCAAGATGGTTGATTAAGGTTTTTACATAAAAACCATCACCTACCCAATGCGGTTTTTTATCACCATGAATATGTTTGATCGGACGCATGCACTGCCTCATAAGTCTAAGTATGGTCAATCCCATATAAATTGGATACGGAGTTAGGCTTGTTTGGTCTACTCGTGGTAGTACTTTTACTCGCCTCTTTTGTGTCTCACGTATCCAAATTATATTGAACCGACGATAGCATTACTATCAATAAGATGAATGTTGCTAGGTAATTCTACTATAAAAACAAACTTATGTTGTGTTTATTTTCAAAGCTATCCAGTCGCCACCCAAATATTGACGGTATATGAGGATACGCCCTAGACGATTTCACCGCTCACAAACCCACTGGCCCATGCCCATTGAAAATTATAGCCGCCAAGCCAGCCAGTCACATCGAGCACTTCACCGATAAAGTACAAGCCGCCTTGCAAGTTGCTTTGCATCGTTTTTGAGGAAACCTCATCGGTTTTTACACCGCCGCGTGTGACCTCAGCGGTACGGTAGCCCTCAGTGCCAGAAGGCTTAAGCTGCCAGCCGTTGAGCGTCGCGCCAAGCGCCATGAGTCGCTCGTCTTTGATATTGGCAAGCTCCGTATCTTTGATGTCTTCCCACAAATGCGTCTGTAGTGCTGCCAATAGTTTTTTTGGCAATGCACTGTCCGTGTTTTCTGCCAATACGGTACGAATCAGCTGACGTGGATGCGATTTTTTGCGAGCAAGCAAAAGCTCAGTGACGTCTATCTTAGGTAGCAGATTGATATTGATGGTTTCGCCAGTATGCCAATAGTTGGAGAGCTGTAGCATGGCAGGGCCAGACAGTCCGCGATGGGTAAATAGGACGGGTAATTTAAAAGAGATACGTTCATTACTGGCAATGACTGGCAGACTGATACCAGCCAAAGCGCGGATAAGCTCGCCTGTTTTGTCAGTGAAGGTAAACGGTACGAGACTGGCATCAGTTGGCACAAGTGTATGCCCAAACTGTTGCGCCAACTCATAGCCGATACCGCTTGCTCCCATGGTTGGGATAGACAAACCGCCCGTGGCGACAACCAATGACTCACAGCTATAGCGTGTCTGCGAAGATTGAGTGCCGTTCGCGATGTCTTTTTTGCCAAGTTTTTTGCTGGTCGTTAATTGAAAGCGTTCATCCTTATCCTGAGCAGCAGTTTTCACGTGGTCGATCTGAACATTGAGTGTTACCTGTACGCCTACGGCCGTGCATTCATCAAGGAGCATGCTCAAGATATCTTGAGCCGAGTCATCACAGAACAGCTGGCCGTGCTCGCGCTCATGGTAGGCAATTTTATGTGACTCTACCATGCCGATAAACTCCCAGCTCGGGTAGCGGCTCAGCGCTGATTTACAAAAGTGGGGATTGGCACCGATGAAGTGCTCAGGCTCAACGAAGTAATTGGTGAAATTGCAGCGACCACCACCCGACATCAGAATCTTTTTGCCCGCTTTATTGGCGTGATCCAATACCAATACGCGGCGACCACGGCGACCAGCAGTGAGCGCACAATACAACCCTGAAGCGCCAGCGCCGATAATAATGACATCATAGTGAGTATGGTTTTGTGCATTGCGGTGATTAGTCATTGTGGTCTCATAAAACGATGGGTTTAAAAGAGGTATAACAAAACCCATCGCCTGTTTTTATTAAAAAATGCGAATTGGTTTTGTTAAATGAAGCGGTGTCTTTAGAGTAGCTATTGTCCATATTTCATCCAAGGTTACAAGGATTAAATGTCATATTTGATAAGCTGTCACAGTGTGATTGAAACCAACCACCGTTTCAGTATTATCGTTATGATAGCTGTCCATATACAGTCGATCCAATTTGGCAGTGGTACAAAGCAACCGAGTGCATAGGTATATGTAATACTTCAAGCGAGGTTAACGCGGCCGCTCTTTTATAGTGGATGGACTATACGTACCAATATAAGTATCTAAGCATACAGATGTACAGTGAAATTGTTATGTTTGGCTGTTGATGCCTTGCAACCGTCCCGCTTATTTGTCAAACTAACGATGAGCATTACACATTATGGAAGATGACTCTTATTGCTTATATGGGGTTCGTTATAGACGATTATCCATGTAGGTCATAATAATTAAAAAGGACCAAACACGATGACTCAGAAATCATTCCCTATCTCAGCCGAGTTTATGGCTGCTGCTAATACCACCCCTGATCAATACCTCAAAGACTACCAACAATCCATCGAATCAACTGAAGCCAGTGATGCTTTTTGGGCGAAACGTGCTGAGCTAATCGACTGGATAAAAAAACCAACCAAAATCAGCAACGTCAATTATGACTTAGAGGATTTTCGCATCAAATGGTTTGAAGATGGTGAGCTGAATATTTCAGTCAACTGTCTCGACCGTCACCTCGAAAAAGACCCATACAAGCCTGCTATCATTTGGGAAGGTGACCATCCGTCATTGCACAAAATCATCTCTTTTAAAGAATTGCACGAAGCGGTTTGTCGCCTAGGTAACTCTATGCGTAAGCTTGGGGTTGTAAAAGGCGACCGTGTGACGCTATATATGCCGATGATACCAGAAGCCATGGTAGCAATGCTGGCATGTGCGCGTATTGGTGCGGTGCATTCAGTAGTATTTGGTGGTTTTTCGGCAGAGAGTTTGGGCAATCGTCTAGTAGACAGTCGCTCAAAAATCATTATTACGGCTGATGAAGGCTTACGTGGCGGTAAGCATACACCGCTCAAAGCCAATGTCGATCGGGCGCTAGATATGGACGGTACTGATAGTGTCGAAAAAGTCATCGTCGTCCATCGTACGGGTAACTCTATCCCGATGAGTGGTCGCCGTGATGTGTGGTATCACAATTTGGTCGATGGTCAATCAGAGATCTGCGAGCCTGAAGTCATGAATGCCGAAGATCCATTATTTTTATTATACACTTCTGGTTCGACAGGAAAACCGAAGGGCGTAGTGCATACCACAGGCGGCTATATCACTTATGCCGTTTCAACGTTCCGTGATGTTTTTGATGTCAAAGAAGATGACGTTTATTGGTGTACAGCAGATGTGGGCTGGATTACTGGTCACACCTATTCAACCTATGCGCCACTGGCCAACGGTACGACGACTGTGATGTTCGAAGGTGTACCAGAGCATCCGACATGGGCGCGCATCGGTCATATTATCGATAAGCATGACGTGACTATTCTATACACTGCACCGACAGCCATTCGAGCGATGATGAAAGAGGGCGATGCCTTTGTTCGAGAGTCGGATCGCTCAAGTTTACGCTTGCTAGGTTCGGTCGGTGAGCCAATCAACCCAGAGGCGTGGGACTGGTACTATAATGTCGTCGGCGATGGCAAATGTCCAATCGTCGATACATGGTGGCAGACCGAGACGGGCGGCATCCTGATGGCACCAATACCAGGCACGGTCGATCTCAAGCCAGGGGCAGCAATGACGCCACTATATGGTATCAAACCAGAAGTCGTCGACAGTGATGGCGCGATACTAGAAGGCCCTGCAGAAGGCAACTTGGTGATCGGTAGCGGTTGGCCTGGGCAAATGCGTACCATTTACAATGACCATCCTCGCTTTCTAAAGACCTACTTTAGTGATTATCCAGGTCATTATTTCACAGGTGATGGCGCTCAGCGTGACGAAGATGGGCATTATTGGATTACCGGTCGTGTCGACGATGTACTCAACGTTGCAGGGCATCGCTTGGGCACGGCAGAGATTGAAAGTGCGGTGGTCGCGCATCCTGCGACTGCGGAGGCCGCCATTGTCGGTATGCCACATGAGATACGCGGTACAGGCATCTGTGCATTCATCATTCTAAAATCTGGCGAAGCAAAAACAGACGATCTAAAAGCAGAATTAAAGCGTCATGTGCGCTCTGAGATTGGGCCGATTGCTACTTTAGATGCCATCTATATGGTCGATGCGCTACCAAAAACACGCTCAGGGAAAATCATGCGTCGTATCTTGCGCAACCTTGCAGCAGGACAATATGTTGGACTGGGCGACCTATCTACACTTGCTGATAGCTCGGTGATTAATGACTTGGTCGAAGTGGTAAAAATTGGTCGCGGAGAGTAGTCTGCTTGATAGATCGGCATCGTTGAAGGTGATTGCTCACATCTAGCCATCATCAAGTCATCAATGCTCGCTGATGACCGTCGAATAAAAGCCATGTTATCGAGGATAGCATGGCTTTTTTACGTAGATGATATTGATATTGAGTCGGTTTGAGGGTTCAATATCTCTCAGAAGACAACATCGCTACCCTATCAATTGGTGAGCCATTAATCACTTAATAGGCTAGCTAATTAATATAGTAGCGACTCACAAATATTCTATAAGGTCTATTGTCATTATGACTGATCATGCTTCGTGCTCAACTGTCCTAGCTGCCCCAAAAATCGCCATCATTGGTGGTGGTCTAACAGGTCTGCTCACAGCGACATTGCTAGCGCGCGCGTCAAACCAGATAAGTTCACCATCAAACACGCCACAAATCACTATCTTTGAAAAATCACGTAGTGTGGGCCGTTTGGCGACTCGCTATCGCAGCGACAGTGAAACTGGTAAGAACTGGCAATGGTCGTTTGGTGCACAGTTTTTCACCGCCAAAACTGCTGACTTTCAACAGTTTATCGCTCCTTGGTTGGATATTGGATTGCTACAGCCATGGTGTGCCGAAGTGGTCGAGTTAACGCCAGCCAATGATCGTGCCAAGCTGCCCGATATCCACAGCAAAGAGCAATGGGATGCGATACATGCCCGTTATATCAGCACACCAAAAATGACCAGTTGGGGTCGTGAATTGGCCACCGAGCTCAAGCACACGACCATCGTGTTTAAGACCCGTGTTGCACCGCTCGCTCAATATTCGCACCATCAAAACCCGCAGCAGTCTCAGAACCAAACTTTTAATCAAAACAGCAAGCAAACTGAGCTATTTGACGACACTGGCGCCAGTCTTGGTTGGTTTGATTGGGTGATATGTACAGCGCCAAATGGTCAGGCGGTAGAGCTGATGGCTGATAGCGATTTTTCGCAGCAAGCCAACATTACTAAACCGCAAATGCAAGCCTGCTATACGCTGATGCTTGGTTGGGATGATGTTCAAAAGCTACCTGAGACATTAAACAGTCAGCTAGCACCGCAATGGGATGTCGCTTATTTAAATAGCGCTGTTCTTGATAGGATATTTATTGAGCATCAAAAACCTGCTCATGATGCTTTGCTACCAAGTGTCACTATTCATGCGCGTAATGACTGGTCACAAGTGCATGTCGATGATGATATAGAGGCCGTCAAAGCAAAATTATTAGAAGCGGCCAAGCAAGCATTAAACTGGAATGACGATAGCGCGCCGAGCCAGACAGATTGTCATCGCTGGCGCTATGCAGCCACTATAGTAAATAAGGATACTAAAGAGTTAGGCATTTTAGTCGATGAAACCAAGCAATGGATCGTCAGTGGCGACTGGTGCGCAACAGGCAATATCGAAAGTTGCTATCAAATGGCGCAGAAAACAGTCGAGGCCATTTGGCAAACGCAGTAAGCGTAAAATCCATGCTCATTATTTTGCATCGTTTAGCGATATTTGAGCAGTATAAAAACTCGACATACGGCAAATTACAGACAAAAAAAGAGCCCACAGAGGAGGTACTGTGGGCTGAGGAAAACGGATAATGTATTTATGACACATGCCGTGGTCAAGATTTATTGTAATTATTGGTGCTCTCTACTGTTATCTATGAGGACAATAATGACCAATGCAATAGATGGACATATTTGCTTACTTATCTAAGTGTACAAGTGTTCTAATAGAGCCACTATCATAGCGCAATTGGCGTCCATTTGGCTGTTTTGGTTACAGTATATTACGTTGTAATCATTCAAAGTGGTCAGCGCTTGTGTATCAAGGCTTACGTATCAGAGATTGGGCAAGTTATTGATATAACCCATTCAGAATAGAAGTTATCAAAGGAGTTATTATTATTTTTGATACCTTTGATAACTTAATCGATAAAGAGATGGCATGACGCCTTGGCCGAAAAATGCTAAGCTATCCGCCATTATTATGTCTATATTAAACTGGGTTTGCCATGACTGAGAGCACGCATTTGCATACGCAGAAACCGCCAAGTTCGCAAAATACCAAGAGTATTTTCAACTTGCCTAACAACCTGACGATTGCGCGTATCTTGATGATTCCGCTGTTTGTCGCGATTGCCTATTGGCCGCCCTCCATGGGTATTGGTATGCCAGCCATCTCAGACAATGTCATTGCACGGGTAGGGATGAGCGAGTTTAGCGATAGCTTATTGCGCCATTTATTGCTGACCAGTGTCTTTATCATTGCCGCGATCACCGATTGGCTGGATGGATATTTTGCTCGAAAATTGAATGTTATGTCAGCCTTTGGGCGCTTTTTGGATCCCGTCGCTGATAAGCTCATGGTCGCGGTAGCGCTTATCATTTTAGTGCAGTGGCATCCTAATATCATTATGGCGATAGCAGCGATTGTCATTATCTCGCGTGAGATTGCGGTATCCGCACTGCGTGAATGGATGGCAGAGCTGGGTAAAAGTACCAGTGTGGCCGTATCTTATGTCGGTAAGTTAAAGACCACGTTTCAGATGGTGGCGATTACGGTACTACTACTCAATTGGCAGTCGCTTGAGACGATCGGTTATGTCTTGATGGTTGCCGCTGTGATACTGACTTTGTGGTCGATGATGATTTATCTAAGAGCCGCTTGGCCATATCTCAAGCAGAGTGGTTAAGCCGTACTATTGAGTGTCGTATCATAAAATTGAGATAAAAACGCCAGTGGCTCATGCGACTGGCGTTTTTTATTGTCTACTGATAACGCTATGATATGGCGTATTTATTTTAAACTTTGATTGTGCATTCTGTTGATATATACTCAAAAATAGTAAACAAAAGATAAGAAAAATGGTTGAAGTATGACAATAGGTTATTCAAATAAGGAAATAGGTATGGCATTACATAAGAAACAGTCCGTCGCTGCCGTCATGTTAGTTGCATTGCTGACAGGGTGTTCCTCAGGGTCAAACATGCAGGAGCAATCGGTACCAAGTATCCAAAACGAATCAGCTCAGACAGTGTCAGTTGAAGATACTGCTGAATCGGAGCGTTTGGGTACCAAATGGGGCGATGATGTTAACTCAGAGGTCACTACTGTTGATTTGCGCCGTACCAATCCTGAGCCTATTGAGCAGATGCAGGTTCGTTATGCAGACAAAGCCTATACTGGTCGCGCCGTAAATAGCATGTCGCTACTGGCTGGTAAGGTCGATTTTTCGATGGCAACGGACACAGGTCAGTTATCGCTCTATCGAGACTCGGGCAATTACTATGTTCAAGGTCAAGCAGGTCAGGCCTACCGTCTGGTGTATCGTAATAACAGCGCCAATACTTATGAAATCGTCGCTAGTGTTGATGGGATAAATGTCCTGAATGGCAGCGCTGCTAGTCGCTATGATAGTGGATATGTTTTACACCCACATGATGACTTGGTGATTGAAGGTTTCCGCAAGAGCCAAAGCTCAGTGGCGTCTTTTATTTTTAGCAAGCCAGAGAGTGCTTATGCTGCCAATACCAGCTCGGGCTCTATCAATAATACGGGTGTAATCGGTACGGCAGTTTATGGGCTGTATGATCCTACTAAGCCAAAGCCAGCGCAGCCACAGGCTTATCCAGCTGATAATGGTTATGCGAAACCACCGCAATAATTATAACTTTTATTCTACTGTGAAATAAGAGACAAACTACCAAACATAAAAAACGCCAGTCGCATTAGCCACTGGCGTTTTCTATATATAACGGACAATAATAATTTTGATAAAAGATTAAAAAAATGTTTAACTTTTTATACCTTATTAAGTTTTTTTATTCTAGAATGATCGATTTCTACGTTTAGAATATTAAAAGGAATTCTAATGGTATACAAAACATTATTGGCTGTATTTATTGTTAGCAGCCTAACGGCTTGTTCAGCTTTTACTAGCCCAACTACCCAAAGGGGAAGAGATGCAAGCTTACCTCAGTTGAATGTAGAGGGTATTTCTTATGACCAGAGATTATCTAAGTATGCCAATCAATTCGTAGTAAGCGATGAGCAAGAGTTTGCTATAGTGCGAGGCTACCCTTATGCTGAGTTCACAGGTGGCGGTATTTTTGCTACTGATCCTCTTCGTGTTATGAAAGTAGATGATCAATGGGTCAAAAATATACCAATTAGTTTGAATGTTAATCAAACTCTTAATGCTTATAGAATGAGTATTAGGCCTATCAAAATTCCTACAGGTAACCATCAGCTATTAGTAAGTGGTGCAGGATGGGAAAATAAAGCGTTATATACGCAACTGCCTACAGTCAACTATCAGAGTGGCAAGAGCTATGTGTTCAAACCAAGCTTTGCTAAAGGGGAAGTTAGTACTCTCACAGTATATGAATACGAAGCCGACTCAAGATTTGAACCAGCTGATAAGGAAGGTATTGTTTTAAAGTCAGCGGTTAGTAGTCCTGTTGAAATTGGTAATTATGACAATCAAAAAGTGGCTGATATTTTTGAAAAATAGTCCTTAATTAAGAAGAGTTTTAGTCATGATATTACAAAACAAACTATCTGCTATTTTTAGTATTCTTTTATTAAGTACCTATTTAACAGGCTGTGTGAGAGCAATTTTACCAACTTCTGAAACAGAGCTTACTACTAATGCAAGAGTAGTTTCGACCGAGGTTGAACTCGATATTGTCTCTTCTTATGCTAATTTAAAAAAGTATATGAGTAAATGTCTCGAATACCGGAGCCAAAATGGGTATCAGGTTATCGACGCCAATTTAGACAGAGAGCAAAACAAGGCTTATTTCATCGGCAAATCTAATTTTGATACTTATACTTTTAAGGTCTTACTAGAGTCTGTAGGTAATGAACAAACTAAAATAACTTATTTCTCACCAAAGAAAAAAATTGGTTTTAGTGAATCTAATCCACAGAAGACCTTGGATAAATTAAAAGATTTTAGTCTTTACGACGGCAAGGCAGTTTGTAAATTTTAACTAAGACTATACGAATAATTTATCATAAAAAACGCCAGTCACATTAGCCACTGGCGTTTTCGTATTCTACTATTTTGCTTTTAAATAACGGTTTCTTATAACATTACTAATTTTTATAAAGTCACTGAGTTATTTTCACCTAGATTGGTCGCTTTCTTACCGTCCATGACAGCAGCAGTGGTCATCTTAAACATGTTGACGACTGAACTACCGCTTAGCCAGTATTCTGCACCATGTGGGACGACTTTGATTAACTGGACGTTTGGATCTTCTTTACCTTGCTCATAAAACGCATTGTAAATTGGCGACCACAGTTCATCTAGCTTTTCTTGGTCTTCAACCAATTCTGCTTTGCCGTTAATCGAGACGTAGTCTTTTGAATCTTGACTGACATAAGCCAAGTTTACTTGTGGATCTTTTTCGATATCTTTGACGGTTTCAGTGGTTTTATCACCAATGAACCAAATCTCTTTTGCGCCAATGCTCGTTTCGCTAGTAGTCATCGGGCAGGCTTGTAAATGGCCTTCGTGGGTACGAGTGGTCATCATGGCAAATTTCACTTCTTTTACCAGTGCTTGTACTTTATCGATATGGTCTTGTCTGCTCATAGTAAATTTCCTTTTCTTTATAGTATTCAATTAATAGTTATGAAGTTTTTATTAGGTAGATTTTTATTTATTAACTTTTAGCTTTTTGATAATTCGTGTCTAGAATACCGATAACCACTGGTCTATTTATATAGGTTGCCAGTAAGGCGATGTGAGCGTTTGTAAGGAATATGAAGGTTAGGTAAAAATTGTGACAGCGTGGATTTGAGTGTTCTATTTTTGGATGAATTTTTTAAAAATGATTAAAAGTTTGGCTTTTTTGAATTATCGATTCGCAAATAATGAGTGGCGATAGAACGCAACTTTTCGGCAATTTATCTTGGTTTAGACCTGCTTATTACAGGGCTTCTTGTTATAATACGCAGACCATTTACTTAGCATGGCAGAGATGCCTTGATCTTACGGATTATGCCTTTATGATGACCATCGCCGGACAACCGTTTCTTACCGATTTTCAGACGCAGCAACTCATCAGTCAGTTTCAGCAAAAAACCGAGCTCAATGTCAGTCAAATAAGTACCCAGCAAGTGTATGTGCTATCACGCAAGCTCGAAGGTGATGAACATAAAAAGGCGTTAGACCTACTCGCTGTTGACAGTGCGACAGTGCTGACTGGCACGCAGGACAATCAATTACAAGTCATCGTTGGTCCACGTTTTGGCACGATTTCGCCATGGGCAAGTAAAGCGACTGACATTTTTAATAACTGTGAAATCGAGCTCAATCGTGTTGAGCGCGTCGTTGTTTATACGTTAACGATTGAGGGTGAAGCAGGCGAAAAACTACCAGTAGACGCTGAGCAATTATTGTTTGACCGTATGACGCAGAGCTTGGTCTATGATTTGAATGATTTGAACAAATTGTTTGATGATGAGCAGCCAGCATCATTGAATCATATTGACGTCATCGGACAAGGTCAGTCAGCATTAGAATCTGCCAATACCCAGTTTGGTTTTGCATTATCAAGTGAAGACATCGACTATCTGATGAATGCTTATGTTAATGAGCTTAAGCGCAATCCAACTGATGTTGAGCTGATGATGTTTGCACAAGCCAACTCAGAGCATTGCCGTCATAAGATTTTTAACGCTGAGTGGACGGTTGATGGCGAAGTACAGCCAAAATCACTGTTCCAAATGATTAAAAATACTTACCAGTCGAATCCACAAGGTATCTTGTCTGCCTATAAAGACAATGCTGCTGTGATGGCAGGGTCTGACGGCATGCGTTTTTACCCGATTCCGACTGACGCGATGGATGCAAACTCTGCCCATCCTTATGACTTCCATCAAGAAGCAATCGACATTCTGATGAAAGTCGAAACGCACAACCATCCAACGGCTATCGCCCCGTATGCGGGTGCAGCGACAGGTGCTGGTGGTGAGATTCGTGATGAAGGCGCAACAGGTCGTGGCGGTAAGCCAAAAGCAGGTCTGACAGGCTTTCACGTATCACACCTACATATCCCAGAGCTTGCGGAGAAGTGGGAGCAGTCAGGTCAATTGAGTACTCAGGCTTATGGCACGCCAGATCGTATGGCAACCAGCCTTGAGATTATGACTGAAGCGCCACTCGGTTCAGCCAACTTCTCAAACGAGTTTGGTCGTCCTAATCTATGCGGTTATTTCCGTAGTTTCCAGCTTGATACTTCTGCCGCAAAAGACGGTAGCGAAATGCGCGGCTATCATAAGCCGATCATGCTGGCAGGTGGTTACGGCAATATCAAACGCAACCTCATTGAAAAAAACGCCATTCAACAAGGTGATTTGTTAATCGTCCTTGGTGGCCCTGCCATGCAGATTGGTCTGGGCGGTGGTGCAGCGTCTTCAGTTGATAGTGGCTCACTTGATGAAGGCTTGGACTTTGCCTCTGTACAGCGTGACAATGCTGAGATGGAGCGTCGTTGCCAAGAAGTGATGGATCGCTGCTGGGCACTAGCCGGTAATGATGTCGATGCGAGCAATAATGGTAAAGACGGCAACCCTATCGTGTCATTGCATGATGTGGGTGCGGGTGGTATCTCTAATGCGATGCCTGAGTTGGTCAATGACCACGAGATGGGCGCGGTACTAAACCTGCGTAAAATACCATCGTTAGAAGCTGGCATGTCACCAATGGCCATCTGGTCAAACGAAGCGCAAGAGCGTTATGTCCTTGCGATTCGTCCAGAAAGCGAAGCCCAATTCGATGCCATCTGTGCGCGTGAGCGTTGCCCGTATGCCATCTTGGGAACAGCCACAGATGTCCGTCAATTGGTTGTTAATGACGAGTTGCTAGAAGACCAACCTGTCGATATGCCGATGCAAGTATTGCTAGGTGGCACGCCGAAGATGAAGCGTAGCTTTGAGCGTCATGACACCAGCTTGCCTGCATTAGATTTAAATGAAGTCAATTTAGCTGAGTCTATCAAAGACGTCTTGCGTCACCCAACGGTCGCTAGCAAGTCATTCTTGATCAGCATTGGTGACCGCTCTATCACTGGTATGGTCGTGCGTGATCAGTATGTTGGTCGCTATCAAGTGCCTGTATCGGATTGTGCGGTTACAGCATCAGGTTTGATCGCGCTAGATGGTCAGGTGATGAGCGGTGAAGCGATGAGTATCGGTGAGCGTACGCCAGTTGCCCTAATCAGCCCACAAGCGTCAGCACGACTGGCAATTGGCGAGGCTATTACCAACATCGCTGGTGCGCGCATTGCACAGTTGTCTGATATCACGATGTCAGCGAACTGGATGGCAGCCTGTGGTGATGATGCGGAAGACGCAGCATTGTTTGATGCGGTCTATACAGTCGGCGAAGAGCTATGCCCAGCACTGGGTATCGCGATTCCAGTTGGTAAAGATTCGCTATCGATGCGTGCCAACTGGACTGACAGCAGTGAAGCAGGTGACACGGATAAATCAGTCGTTTCACCAATGAGCTTGGTGATTACTGCATTTGCTCCTGTGGTTGACGTGGCAAAAACGCTAACCCCTGAGCTAATCAATGGCGACAGCGCGTTCTACCGTATTGACTTGTCTAAAGGCAAGCTACGTCTAGGCGGTTCAATCCTTGCGCAAACGCTTAGCCAATTAGGTAACGACTGCCCAGATTTGGCGCAGCCAAGCGATTTGGTCGACTTCTTCAACTTTGTCCAAGCGGGTAACGAGCAAGGCGTCATCAGCGCCTATCACGATATCGGTGATGGCGGTCTATTAGCGACTATCGCTGAGATGCAGTTCACCAGCCGTCAAGGTATCAAGCTGTCATTGACCGATGATAACTTACTCGGTCAGCTGTTCAGTGAAGAGCTGGGCGCAGTCATTCAAGTATTACTAGAAAATGTCGCGGCGCTAATGCAATTGGCAGAAGAGTTTAACGTTGCTGACATGCTGAGCCTCGTTGGTCAAAGCTCGGAAGAAGACAGCTTACTTATCCAAACGCCAACGCTCATGGGTGATGACACTTTACGCTTTAGCCGTACTGAATTGCAGCAAGCGTGGACTCAGGTCAGCTATCAAATCGCGCGTCGCCGTGATAACCCAGCGTGCGTACAGCAAGAGTATGACTTGATTGCTGATGCGAGCCATAAAGGCCTCATCGCTGCGCCAAACTTTGATTTGAATCAAAAAGTTGAAGAGCCGTATGTAAACAGCCGTGCTGATTCTGATAACAGCAAACCAAGAGTCGCTATCTTGCGCGAGCAAGGCGTTAATGGTCAGACAGAAATGGCAGCAGGCTTTACCCAAGCTGGCTTTGAAGCGGTCGACGTACACATGAGCGATCTATTGAATGGTCGCATCAATCTACGTGACTTTGACGGTCTGGTCGCTTGTGGTGGCTTTAGTTATGGTGATGTATTGGGCGCTGGCTCAGGCTGGGCGAACTCTATCTTGTTCCATGACGAGCTACGCATGCAGTTTGTCCGCTTCTTTGCCCGTCCTGATACCTTCTCACTAGGTGTCTGTAACGGTTGTCAGATGATGGCTCAGTTAAAAGACCTCATCCCAGGTGCGGATAACTTCCCACGCTTCATCGCCAACCAATCGGCTCGTTTTGAAGCGCGTACGGTCAACGTAAAAGTCGAGCGTACCAAGTCTATCCTGTTCAAAGGCATGCAAGACAGCATCTTGCCAATCGCTGTGGCGCATGGTGAAGGCTATGCCACACTAGACAACAACGAAATCGACGGTATGGCAAAACACGGTCAGCTTGCGATGCGTTATGTCGATAGCCAAGGTCATCCAACTGAGACGTATCCGCTCAATCCAAACGGTTCTGTCGGCGGTGTCACGGGTCTGTGTAGCACTGACGGTCGCGTCACTATCATGATGCCACATCCTGAGCGTAACCTAAAAGCCTATAACCACAGCTGGAAACCAGAAGAGTGGGACGAAGACGGCGCGTGGATGCGTATGTTCCGTAACGCTCGCGCTTGGTTGCGCTAGAATGTTTTAAGTTATTTTGGATAATAAAAAAGGTGGGCTTAGGCTCACCTTTTTTGTGTTTATGATATTTAGCTCAATTAGATTCAGAAAAAATATGTAGATAAGTACTTCATTGACGTATATAATGAAATATAAAGATAAAGGATATTGAATGTTACATTTCATCGAAACGCCAATATTTACTAAGCAAGTACTGAAACTATTAGATGATGAAGCTTATAAAGAGCTACAGGAAAATCTAATCAATAATCCAGAACAAGGGGATTTGATTCAAGGTACAGGAGGCGTTCGAAAAACCAGATGGGCACTTAGTCAAGGTAAGAGTGGCGGTATTCGGATTATCTATTACTTTGTGAATAGTCAGGGCATATTTTTTATGCTGCTAGCTTATCCGAAGAATAAACAAGCCTCTCTATCAAGCGAAGAGAAGTCTAGTTTACACAAGCTGACTCAACAAATTAAAGAGGTGTACAGCCATGAACAATGAATTTTATAATGATTTATCTACATCACTCAATCAAGCATTGGCGATTGCTAAAGGGCAAGCGCAGCCTAGTCGCCAGTTTACCCATGACACGCCCAGTATTAAGGAAATAAGAACTAAGACAGGACTATCGCAACAGCAGTTTGCCGATAAACTTAATATTAGTTCGCGTACCTTACAAAACTGGGAGCAAGGTACTAGAAACCCGACAGGAGCTGCGGTTACATTAATGCGCTTATTGAATAAAAAGCCTGAGTTAATTGCCGAGGCTTAATTGTTAAAAAACAGCCAATCTTATCTTGGTCATGCACTCGATTGTATTACGGATGTGTGTGGTAATGGCGGTGCGTGGATGCGTATGTTCCGTAACGCTCGCGCTTGATTGCGCTAGTCGCTACTCAAACCTCTAGCAATTGCTGATAGTTTTAGTTAGCTGTTTGTTAAATAAGAAGGTGGGCTTAGGTTCACCTTTTTTATGTTTAGGGTTTGGGTTTTTAGAAATAGGGGTTAGCGTTTATATCGTGTTTTCACGAGTATAGGCGATTACACTCATGCTAAAATCACGGTCAACAAAGACTAGCAGTAAGCAAAATAAGGAATAAGAAAATGTCAGGAATTACAGATATAAACGAGCTATTGGGTTCTATGCAGCCAGCACTTATTGATGAGTTATTTGTGTTTTGTACCGTAAATGGGCAATTGGCTGAATACGTAAACCTAGCGCCAATAGCGACGTTTATGGAGACAGAAGGGCTGACTCTGGTTTTGACAAAAGACAAAGCTAATGAGGCAGGTTTACAGTACGAAGGCGTGTTTCAGGAAATTACCTTAACGGTGCATTCAAGTTTAGAAGCGGTAGGTCTAACCGCAGCCGTGTCAACCAAACTGACCTCAAAAGGTATCAGTGCCAATGTGATCGCTGCCTATTATCATGACCATATATTTGTGTCGAACGATAAGGCGGAGCAGGCCCTATCTGCGTTAAAAGAGTTGAGTGATATATAAAATTTTTGCACAGTATTGCTCATAATAGCTAGTATCTTTTAAGTATAGGAAAAATATTCATATACTGAGAAGTAATTGCTGACTCTATGCGTTTAGTATAGTATGAAGTAATAAAGGTAATTACTCATTACCCTATAGAATTCTAGATTAGCGAGTTCTATTCTGTATAAGGAACATAGCAATGAGCATTGTAAATAAAGCATTTAATATATTTATCAGCCAAAGAGATAGTAAAAAAGACACTAATGAGCGTCTGATTATCGACGAGTATGGTAATTTGCGTGTGAATTATAAAAACAAGAGTGTGCAAGAGGGGATGGCAAAGCAAATTCAAGCATTGAAAAGAATGGAAGCTAGAAAAGCATCTGAAACTGAGGGCGAAGCTGGTTGATGCACTATGGGTTTATTGGCAGTAGTATATGTTTTAATTTTAGGATATATGGGGGCGTCATCTAAGCCCACTAAAAAAAATGAACTTAGACGTAGTGCTGGATGGGAAGCTTATGTTTATTTAGCTTCTAATGGCATAGGCGTTATGAT
>NZ_JASDDJ010000004.1:0-80768 GCF_030407455.1 Psychrobacter sp. 5A.1 | reverse complement strand
CATAGTAAATTGGTTTATAGAAGCCATTTCATTATGCATTTATGACTCTGCTTTCAGCATCATAGCGTGGTTAAATAAAAAAATCTTTAGTATTGAGTTTTTTGATGAAAATCCTATTTATTTTCATGGAATTGTAGTTGCTTTTTTTTCATGGATTATTTGCGAAGGACAGAGAAACCCAAATACCTCAGAAGATGATTATAAGGCACTTATGGGCTTAGATGGTGTCCTCAATATAGTTATTCACGCTATGCAAAAAGATTCTTTCGTTAAGGTTTCTCTAAAATCTCGAAAAGTGTATATCGGTTTTGTAGTAAGTGAGCAATTTAATAATGTGGATTTAGAGAATATCATGATCATTCCGTTTCTAAGTGGATATAGAGATAAGGATACGCTCACACTGATCACTAATTGTAATTACATGCCTATGTATGAAAAAAATCAATTTCTAGATACCAACTATAAGGTAAATTCCGATAAAGTTGATGATCTGAAAATGCTTATTAGAGTTAACGAAATTGAAACTATATCCCTCTTTGACCCGCTTTATTATGAAGATTTTGAGGCCACTGATGTCTCTCAAACAGCATAATCAGGACTTCTTTTCATACTAGTTCAACAAGGCGATTTACGTTACTATTTTGGTAAAATACCGAAATTATATCTAAAAACCACTTCTCCTCCAAACCCTTCCTTGCTTCCGCAATCAACTCATGAATCTTAGCACTTTTCCTTAACACGCAAGCATTAAATGCAGAAAGAGTTTCAGATTTCTATTTTCCTGATCTTGCTTGGCTTTTTCTACTAAATACTTTTCAAGTTTATCTGCTTCAGAAACGCCCATAGTTTATCCTCCATATGATTTTTACCACATAAAAAACGGCACTGAAATCAGTGCCGTTTTATCAGTCGTGATAATTTAAACCCTAACCACGACTCATCAAATGCTGAATCGCCAAAATTAATCCCAGCTTAAAATTACCTTACCGCATTGCCCACTTTCCATGATATCAAAGCCTTCTTGGAAGTCATCAATGTGCATGCGATGGGTAACGATGGGCGACAGATCAATACCGCTAATCAGCATTTGCTCCATCTGATACCACGTCTCCCACATCTCGCGGCCATAGATACCTTTTAGGGTTAACGCCTTGAAGATAATCTTGCTCCAATCCACCGTGGTGGTGTTAGGTAAAATACCCAAGAGCGCAATTTTAGAGCCGTTATACATATTGCTAATCATCGAATCAAAGGCCTGAGGCGAGCCTGACATCTCAAGCCCAATATCAAAGCCATGCATTTTTAACTCAGCAATAGCGCCTTCGATGGTTTCACCTTTGGCTGGGTTGATGGTCATCGTCGCGCCCATTTTTTTGGCAAGCTCTAAGCGATAATCACTGATATCACTGACCACAATATTACGTGCCCCTGCAAAGCGGCAAATCGCCGTTGCCATTGAGCCAATCAGTCCCGCACCCGTAACCAGTACATCTTCACCAAGGACAGGAAATGATAAAGCGGTGTGAGTGGCATTGCCAAAGGGGTCCATAATGGCGGCCATCTCATCGCTGATACGCTCATCGAGTTTGATGGCATTATCGGCAGGTATCACCAAATATTCGGCAAACGAGCCATCGCGGTCAACGCCCACGCCTATGGTGTTTTCGCACACATGTAGCTTGCCACGGCGGCAGTTACGGCAATGCCCGCACGCGATATGGCCTTCGCCTGTGACGCGGTCACCCACTTCAAAATGCTTCACACCATCGCCCACTTCACTAATGATACCGACGTATTCATGTCCGATAATCATTGGCGTCTTGATGGTTCTTTCTGACCACTCATCCCATTTGTAAATGTGCAAATCTGTCCCACAAATGGCGGTTTTTTTAATTTTGATTTTAACGTCATTGATGCCGACTGTTGGTTCTGGCATGTCTTGCATCCAGATGCCTTTTTTGGCATGGGCTTTAACCAGTGCTTTCATATTTTTCTCTTATTTAGTTGTGTTGTACTTAATTATTGAATTCAGCGAGTAAATCCGAACGACGCTTAATCAATCACCTTCATTTGCTTGGCGACTTTGATAAAAGCGGCGATACACTGGTCGAGCTGCTCGCGAGTATGAGCGGCAGAGAGCTGGACACGAATGCGAGCCTCGTTTTTGGGTACGACAGGATAGAAGAAACCAATCACATAAATGCCTTCTTCAAGCAGTGCGTTTGCCATTTGCTGCGAGACATTGGCGTCATAAAGCATCACCGCACAAATGGCCGATTCAGTAGGCTTGATATCGAAGCCTGCATCTTGCATTTGCTTCACAAAATAGGCGGTATTTTCATGCAATTGGTCTTGTAAGGTATTGTCTTGTGACAGCATCTCAAACGCTTTTACCCCAGCGGCCGCCACCATAGGAGGAATAGAGTTGGAAAACAGATACGGGCGTGAGCGTTGACGCAGCATCTCAATCATTTCTTTTTTACCTGTCGTAAAGCCGCCAATAGCACCGCCGAACGCCTTGCCTAAAGTACCCGTGATCAGCTCAATGTCACCACGTAGATCAAACAATTCAGTCACGCCGCCACCAGTGCGACCGACCACGCCTGCTGAATGCGATTCGTCAATCATTACCATGGCATCATATTTTTGTGCCAACGCATAAATCTCATCCATTGGCGCCACATTACCGTCCATCGAAAACACACCATCGGTGACGATCAAACGAAAACGCTGAGCTTGCGCCGCTTGTAATTGAGTCTCTAAATCTTGCATATCCGCATTGGCGTAGCGATAACGCGCAGCTTTACACAGGCGCACACCGTCGATGATTGAAGCATGATTTAACGAATCAGAAATAATCGCATCTTCATTGGTCAGTAATGGCTCAAAGGCACCGCCATTGGCATCGAAACAGGCCGCATAAAGAATCGTATCTTCGGTATTAAAAAACTTAGAAATTGACGCTTCTAATTGCTTATGCAAATCTTGCGTACCACAAATAAAACGCACCGATGACATACCATAACCTGAGTTTTCGATGGCCTCTATAGCCGCCTTTTTAATCTCAGGGTGGTCAGACAGTCCAAGGTAATTATTGGCGCAGAAGTTAAGCACTTCACGGCCATCGGCGATCTTGATGAGCGCATCTTGCGGGGAGGTGATAATGCGCTCGGTCTTATATAGTCCTGCCGAGCGTATATCGCTGATTTCTTGTTGTAGATGCTTTTGAAAGTCCTGATACATAAAGATTCCTTTTTTAATATATGGGCGTCTGCTTGATCATGCAGGTATGGGGACTGCTAATAGGATCAAACTATCAAAGCCGTGCAGCTTCCTAGCCTTCAGTAAAACTAACGATGCGGGAAGCCAACGAGATGGTGCGAGCAGTGATACTATCTATAACCCTGTGAGCGGTGATTTTATCATTAGCCTATCGCAATGAGTAGCCTAAATAGCTGGTGGATAGGACTATTTTTGAAACTATATAGGGTGTGTTGCGTCGCACCTATACAAACGTCTGGACTCTGGTTGAGTACCTAGCAGATTATCCAATTGAGACGTATCCGCTCAATCCAAATGGTTCTGTCGGCGGTGTCACAGATCTATGTAGCATCGATGGTCGTGTCGCTATCATGAGGCCACATCCTGAGTGCCATTTAAAAGCATATAGCTGAAAATGGGAGGAGTGGGACGAGGATGGCGCGTGGATGCGTATGTTCCGCAATGCCCGAGCTTGGTTGCGCTAGTCGCTACTCAAACCTCTAGTAATTGCTGATAGTTTTAGACAGCTGTTTTTTAAAATAAGAAGGTGGGCTTCGGCTCACCTTTTTGGTGTTTACGATTTGAGTGTTTGGAAATAAAGGCTAGCGTTTATAGCGTACTTTCACGAGTATAGACAATGAGACACATGCTAAAATTACGGTCAACAAAGATTAAAATAAGGAAGAATAAAATGTCAGGAATTACAGATCTCAATGAGCTATTGAGTTCGATGCAGCCAGCACTGGTTGATGAGTTGTTTGTGTTTTGTACTGTAAAAGGAGAACTAGCAGAATACGTAAATTTAGCACCAATCGCGACGTTTATGGAGACAGAGGGGTTGACTCTGGTTTTGACAAAAGACAATGCTGATGAGGTGGGTTTGCATTACGAGGGTGTGTTTCGGCAAATTACTTTGACAGTTCATTCAAGTCTAGAAGCGGTAGGTCTAACCGCAGCCGTGTCAACCAAATTGACCTCAAAAGGTATCAGTGCCAATGTGATCGCTGCCTATTATCATGACCATATATTTGTGTCGAATGATAAGGCGGAGCATGCGCTATTGGCGTTAAAAGAGCTGAGTAATGAATAGGTATTTTATAAGTAAGTGAGCTATTTCCCGCCTTCCACTTGTATCTGCCAGTCTGGGCGCGGCGCTGGCTACGGTTTGGGTCGTCGCTTGCTTCGCGTCACCACCCCAAAACCTAGCCATCGCAACTTGCACAAACCATCAGGATACCGCTTTTAGAACGCCAAACCAGGTGTTCTATAATATTATTTAGCGTTGCACTTGGTGTGTTAATCTAGGTATTTTAATAAGACGGTTCATCCTCTGAACGCTTCTTAGCCTCAGCAATCAACTCATGAATCTTAGCACTTTCCTTTAGCACACAAGCATCATAAGCAGAAAGCGGTTTCGCTTCCTGCTCATTTTCTTGCGCTTGTTTGGCTTTTTCTTCTAGATATTTCTCAAGCTCGTCTTGTTGATCTTCACGTGTTAAGTCACTCATATCGACTCCTTCTAACGCTTTTTACTCACATATCGCCAAATACTGACGCACCACATTATCCATGCCTTGCTCTAGTGATTCAATCGTAAACGCATGACCGATAGACACCTCAGCAATATCACTAAGCGCGAGCAAGTCAGCCAAATTATCCAAATTCAAATCATGACCCGCATTGACGCGGATACCGTTTTGATTGGCTAGGGTGATACAGTCGCTAAAGCGTTGCTTGACCTCATCGAATTCAACATTGTCATCGCTCTTACCATTACTGTAAGCGCGCGCCCATTCTTCGGTATACATCTCGATCGTCTGTACATCACTTTCGATGACTGCTTTGATTTGTTCGATATCAGGGTCGATGAATACCGCACAGCGCGTACCGAACGTTTCTAGCTCTTTGCTCAACGTTGATAAAAATTCATGATGGGTGATGATATCAAAGCCATGATCCGAGGTCAGCTGATCGTCACTGTCTGGCACGAGCGTACATTGATGCGGTTTTACCTCACGGATAATCTTTAAAAACTGCTCATTTGGGTTGCCTTCGATATTGAACTCAATCTCTGGATAGTCCTTTAAGAATGCACTGATATCATAGACATCTTGGTATCTGATATGGCGCTCATCGGGTCTCGGATGTACGGTAAAGCCTTTGACACCTAGGTCAATCAGCTTTTTCACAAAATACAATAAGTTAGGGTAGTCAGTACCGCGAGAGTTACGGATTAAAGCCAATTTATTCAAATTTACGCTAAACAATGTGCTCATAAAATTCCTTGTACAGCTCGTTTATTATTGATGATATGAAAGGGTTAATAAAAATCATTGGTATTAGCATACTTCTTATTCAATGCCTTTAAAATAGCATAAGTCTCTAAATCTATTTCGCCCGTTGGATTGAGGGGTCGAAAGTGTAGCTGAAACGCATAGATGACATCGCGACTGGCTTTGTCCCACTCGTCACTATTATTGATTTGATAGCCATAATCACGAAACTGCTGCTTAATCTCAGGTATCGTTGCCGTTGCAAATGCGTTTATATCCATAAAAGCAAGCTTATCAGCATCATCATACCAAGCGCCGATGCCATATTGCTTATACAGCTGCTGCCACGGGAATTTGGCACCGGGGTCTATCTTACGTGAGGGTGCCATATCAGAATGACCGATGATATTCTTTGGTGAGATGTCATATCTGGCGGTGATATCTTGTACCAGCTCCGCGACCTTTTTAATCTGCAACTCATCAAAAGCGAGATAATGGTCATAAGGATGATACGCCAGCTGGCCGTCTTTTAATGCATTTTGATACTCAGGCGCAATTCCTGCATTGACGATTTCTATGCCGATAGAAGTATCGTTTAATATCGTCCGTCCTGCAAAGCCACCGTCACCCGCATGCCAAGCGCGTTCATTTTCTGGTACTAAATTATAAATTTTATCATCGTCATTATCTAAAATAAGATAATGGGCGCTGACCTTGCCTGTGGTCAGTGTGTTGATAGATCGGTCATTGTCTGAGACCGTATAGTGCAGGACGATGGTTTTTATGCGTTCGCTTTTGCCAGTGGCTTGGTAGGTTTTGCTATCTACGATGTAGCTCTTGGTGGTCGCGACGGGAGAGGTCGTGGTGACGCAGCCAATTAAAGGCAGTGTTAGGCCAAACGCTAAGAATATGTTTTTTACCATGAAATGCTTTCTCTGTGAGCTGATGTTAGGGTTGTCCCTGCCCTATATAAGCAGTGGGTCACAAAACCAGTTAAGGTATAAGACTTATCGTTGTCTCACACCTTGTTTGGAATAATGTTAGCGATCAGCAATGCCTGTTCAAAAAATGTCTGATTGCCTCGCTATTTGGAGACTTTGATACCATATTGGCGTATCTGCTCAAGGTTGCGATTCATCAAATGTCTGAGTAAATAGCGAAAAGCCCACTTTTTTAGTCCGCGCAAATTGCTACCATACTGCGCATAAAAAGCATCTGGACTATCAAATCGGCCAAAATCATCAGCGATACCCTCAGCTTGAATGTAGGTGCTGCCATTGTCAAACTCATTGGCGGGATTTTGTAAGCATGGCACTGCGACACCATAACCACTAAAGCTTTTTCTATCAGGGTGGGCGCGTTGTACTTGCGTCAAAAACGCTTGATCGATAATAAAACCTTCTACATCAATCCAATCGTCATCCAGCAAAACTTCGACCCAGCTGTGCAGGATACGTTTCGGTGCGAGCGGCATCAAATAGCTTGGAATGGCACCACGCTGCAATTCATTATAGATGGTAAAGCCATGCAAGCGACAAGGCACATTCAGTGCGCGCAATAAAGCCATAAAAAGCGTGCTTTTGGTATTGCATTGACCATAGCCATCTTTTAATACCTCACTGGCCTCGATGCGATCATGACGATTGTAGCCGAACTTTATCTCATCACGTACAAAATAGTATACCTCACGCACCGCTTGCTTTTGCGGTAGAGAATGCCAACCACGCTGATCGATGAGTTGTTGAATGCTGGCTTGCTGAAAGTTAAGCATAGCAGTACGTTTTGTATATTGAATGGTCATGTTGTCCTCCTAGAGTTTCGGACAGTATGAAGACAAAAATCATTCAATAATTGAATAAACTGGCTGCGTTGATCCAAAGCTGTGCAAGAGTTGTTTGCTGGTCATACCAAAGGTGCTTTTGAGTGTGCGGCTAAGATGGGCGCTATCGCTAAACCCTGCTAAATAGGCGGCAGCCGTGGCATTTTGACCGCTTTTAATGGCCTGTAGCGCACAGATGAGACGTCGCCATAATAGGTAAGGACGCCATGCGATGCCGAACTCAGCTTTTATCAAATGCAAAAACCGACTTTCAGATAGCGCCAGCCAGTCTGCAACGTCCTTGGCACGCCATTGGTCAGGCTTCAAACAGCTGCCCTCTAGGCAAGCATCCAATCGTGATAATAGAATGGATAAGCGCACATCTTGACATTGGTAAGGATTGTGCTTGATTGCGGCGACGAGTGTTGGAAACTCGTTGAGCTGCTCAAATAATGAGTCTATTTTGGCATCTGACTGTATGATTGGCAGTGTTAAGGAATGTTGTCCAGACATCTCATCAATGACTTCACCTAATAGGCTTTCTGGTTCAGCCAGTATCACCCAGCCTGTGGGCATGGTGAGCTGATGTAAGACATTAGGACGAATAATTGTGCTTGTCATCAAGGGTTGATTGTTCAATATGCTCGCTGCACTTGGGAGACAAAGTTGCCACAGCTTGTGCTTATGCAGCTTTGCATCAATGGCATGACCATAAGCGATGACCATACCAGGGGCGAAGTAAGACATGGTGTGTTTCAAGCGCGTGATCCTTTGTGCTGAGTATACATTTGAGGTTCAACAGCCCCGAATCTTCTTAGCCAACACTTTCTTCCAACTCTCCTCCAAACACTCAATCGCGAGCCATGGCTCAATCAACTCTGCATCATATTTTTCTTTAGAATTGGCCAATTGCCATAACTTTTCAAGCGTGGCAAACGGATAGGGGCGCTCGATTAAATAAACTGGCAAATCAGCGTTAATCAAGCCATCGCGTACCACTTGAAAGTACCAGCCAGAGATACCTTGTTTGCTTACCCATGCCGCGATATTTGGTACTTTGGTAAACTGTCCAATTTGGTCGTTAATTTTGTAGCAGGGGCGACGCGGTTGAACGATGCGTAGCTGAACGCTATCACCATCATTACTATTATCTTGTCCGTTTTCAAAATATCCACCATATTGAAAAACATCACCAATGCAAACCGTAGACTCAGTCATTTCCGGTAGGCCATTGACAGATTCGGTCGTGAGGTTTTCGCCCAATGTACCGACGCGTACCTTTAGACTGAACGCTGTATTGATTTTTTCATAAGTCGCAGGTGCCAGTTGATGCACGGCTTTTAGCGGGCCACCATGATGTTTGCGATCAGCTTGCTCATCAGTGGCGAGGCCCATGAAGTTGACCGCAACAGGCGCTTTGATTGGTGCTTTATCAATGGCGCTCATCTCTTCGCGGGCAAATGGCATCGCTTTACCAGCGCGGACGCAGGTTAAGTTGGCGATATGTAGTGGCAGGTCTTGGTTAAAGTCTGGCTTGCTTTGTGCCGTTGCTGGTAACGTAGATATCATCGGTTCTGTGCTCATAAGCCGCTCTGATGGTTGGTTATTTTTTTAGGCAGTAATGCTGACTGGTTGCTGATATCTTAGCCTAATCTTGAACCATTTTCAGAATATTTATCAGTGCGTGTACTGATACAGAACTGCTTATTTTTACATAAAAAAAGACCAGAATAATCATCTGGTCTTTTTTTACCGTACAGCAAAAATGCAGTATCTCATTTATGAATGAGCTTTCTATATCTTGCAGGGGTTATTCGTAAAATGGCATTGAACTCGTTGTTTAAATGAGATTGGTCAGTAAACCCACACTCAAGAGCCAGTTGCGCCAAGCTCAACTGTGGGTCCGCTTTGATAAGTTGTTTGGCTTGTCTGACTCTATAAATGCGTGCAAGATGTTTTGCAGTGATCCCACAGGTGTTTTTAACGTAACGTTCTAACTGACGTTTACCTTTAGGGCTATTGTCGTAGGCCGTATTGAGCGGGGTAAGGTTAATTATATTGTGAATTAACTGTTGTGTTTGCTCAATAGTATGGTGAGGTTTTTTTGGCGCATTGAGATACGTCGACAGCAAGTCAATAAACGAATCTAAGTTAGCGTCTTTATCAAGCCTTTGCGCAATCTTTGTAAGGGTTGCAGGGGCAACTAGGGCGTGGTTAACCTTTTGTAGATGAGCAAGTCCTGCAGGCCTAAATCTGATCCCGCAAAAAACGGTGCCACTGGTAAACGTTACTTTTTTTGATTGTGTTGATATGGTTTGCATAAAGTAGGGCAGTTGCAATCTTATTCCTGCTAATTCAAGCTGACCTGAAATCAAGAATATAACTCCTTTCGCGCCATCGCAGGGGAGCCAGCTCTCCCCTGAAAATGGAGCGTTAGCAAACCAAATTGCTTGTATATAATTAGCAATATCGCCTGTTGGGCTATAAAGCTCAAGTAATAGGTTATTGTTCATTAAACTTGACTGTAGGTTTAAACATTTTGACTATACGATTCCAACTATTTATAGCATTAATAGCCACAGTTAGAGTAACTAAGCTTTGTTGATCAAATACCTCAGTAAGAGCGAGATAAAAGTCATCATCAATATTCTGTGATAGGGTCAATTTTTCACAAAGTGCTAATGCTGTACGTTCTTTATCATTATAAAGGGGTGCATCTTGCCATGCACTAAGGGCAATAATTCGGTTCATGCTCTCACCGTATTCTAGGGCTTGCGCACTATGCATAGCCAAACAATAAGCACATTTATTTAACTGTGACGCTCTTAACTTCACCAGTTCCCAAATTGTTAACCCAAAGCTCGCCTCTACCTTTTTTTTGATCAGTGCTTCTTGATCCACCAAGTAGTTAACTAGCTCAGGCTCGATATTGTAGTAATTCGCTCTTTTCATAGTTGTTCCTAATGGATAAATAACTGTCACTAAGTATATTGTCCAATAGATAGGAATAATTGGAAAAAATCGACTTTTTATCCTGTTATACAACTTTTATAAGCCCATTCATTTAGGGTCTGTTGAACATTCAAATATTAGGGCTGCTGATTGCTAAAATTGCACCAAATTAGGCGCAAGCCGACGATAATGTCGAGACCTTAACTAGGATTGCAACAACATTTGGGGTGATTTTAGCATCAGCCTTTCAGGGCAGTACTCTTTTCTGCCAATATATGGCGAAATTGTTTAACCTAGAATGACTAGGCGTCAAAAATTTCACTGCATATTGCCTAAAAAATAGTGACTGCCAGCACCACATTTGAATGTTCAACAGACCCTAAGCTTATATTCAAAAATTCACAGATTACAGCGCATCATAGTTTTTTATCATCACAAGTACGCCCAAATATCGGAACAAAAAAAAGACCAGAATAATCATCTGGTCTTTTTGGTGGAGCGTTTCTTAATTTTGAACGAATATCGTCACTGACAAGCTTATTTGTTTTTGTTACGACGACCGGCAGTTTTCTTTTCACGCGGTACAGCGACCAGCTCAGCCAACTGCTCTGGTGATGACCATAGGCCTTCTAAGTCATAGAACTCACGAGCTTGTGGCGTCATCATATGGACGACAACTGCGCCCAAATCGATCAACGTCCAATCAGAGTCGATACCGCCTTCACGGCCAAGTGGCATAAAGCCCGCTTGCTTGGCTTCAGCACCGACGCTATCAGCCATCGCACGTACATGGCGCTTAGACGTACCATCAGCGATGATGATGCGCTCTGTTACGTCAGTCAATGCTTCTACATTCATTACAGTGATGCTCTTTGCTTTCATATCATCTAGAGCGCTTTGTACTAGGGTTAAGCATTCTGTTAGGCGTTCTTCAGTCATGGTGTTGGTCATAAATTTTAATCTCTTGAATCGTAAATATGTAAAATAAAGGGGTAAAACGTCAATTTGTCTTATCCGACTGATCATATATTGTCAGTCGCGCATGGAGACAGGATAGGCAAAATGACACAGATAAGGCGATTTTAACGGAATTGAGCAGCAGAATATAGCTGATGGGCGATAATATATTGATAAACAGCAGGATTTAGCCATTTAGCTAATGGATTGGATTCAGTATTGCTAATGATATCATTTATTGGCGCTATAGATGCGATTTGCCGTTGAGCGACTGGCATTTTATTTGATTGATTGGCCAGTTGCTGTAGCTGCTCGCGTATTTGTGTGCTCGATACGGCAGTGATGGGTCGCGTATCTATATAAATGCGTCCTTGATTGATGCTTTTCAAGTCAGCACTATTCGCTAAGTGCTGATTGCTTGGTGTTAATAGATCAATGGGCGAGTCGGTTATATAGGGTTGCAATGGCAGGGGTAATTGCGATTGTAGAGTGGCAATATCTGGCGCAATCGTTATATTCTTTTCAGAAGATATAGTGCTGTCAGAAAATTTCTCGCTAATGCCATCACTCATATTAGGACCGCTCTGACGATTAAACACCCATAGATTGACATAGTCAGTGAGCCGTAATCCATCTTTCCATTTGTCCAAACTGTGCGCGCCATCCATGCCCATGATAAATATCAAGCGGTCGTTAGGATGCCGCTGTCTTAAAGTGCGTACGCTATCGATCGTATAGACGGGCGGCGCTTGCCACAGCTCCAGTTCACTGATGTGTATCGGTGTCTCTTGTGTCGCCAGCTTTAGCATGGCCAAGCGGTGGCTAGGATCTGTACTTTGCGTCTTAAATGGCGAGCGTGCATTGGGTAATAAGGACACGTGCAGGGTGCATTGTAGCTGCGTTGCGATGGGGAGCAGATGCTGATAGACAGACATCGCTACTTCTAGATGACCATTATGTACGGGATCAAACGAGCCACCAAGATAGGCACGAATGGCAGGTGCAGGGGCTTTTTCTTGAAGGCTATTGCTCGTATTTGGCATAAATAAATGTGTAAAAGCAGATAAGGCGCACATTATCGTTGGTGCTGCTCACTCTTTTATCAGCGGACCTTTTTTAGGTAAAATGACAGGATGATAGCGTTATTGTAGAGCGCACACGAGCATCTGTCATCAGTGCAGCAATAAAAAACCGACCATCATGATGACAGTCGGCGATATAAAGGGCTTGAATTATCTGTCTTTACAGCGGATTAAATCAGGTCGCTAGACGCTTGAATGGCAGTCAGCGCGATGGTATAGATAATGTCATCGACCAAGGCACCCCGTGATAAATCATTCACTGGTTTATTTAGACCTTGTAGCATAGGGCCGACACTGACGACGTTGGCACTGCGCTGTACCGCTTTATACGTTGTGTTACCCGTATTGAGATCAGGAAAAATAAAGACATTGGCTTGACCTGCGACCGGTGAGTCAGGCGCTTTTTGTTTGCCGACACTCATGACAGATGCCGCATCATACTGTAGCGGGCCGTCGACTTTGAGGTTTGGTGCGCGCTCACGAACGATTTGGGTCGCACGGGCGACTTTTTCGACATCCGCGCCTGTGCCTGATGAGCCAGTCGAGTAGCTGATCATCGCGACTTTTGGATCGATACCGAAGGCCGCCGCAGACTGAGCTGATTGAATGGCAATCTCAGCCAGTTCTTCAGCATTGGGGTCGGGGTTGATTGCACAGTCACCGTAGACGACCACTTGCTCAGGCAACAGCATAAAGAATACTGACGACACGAGCGAGTACTGCGGTGCGGTTTTGATCAATTGAAACGCTGGACGTACGGTATTGGCAGTCGTATGAATCGCGCCTGAGACCAGACCATCGACTTCGTCTAGTTGAAGCATGATAGTACCGAGGTACACGGTGTCTTTTAGGTATTCAGCGGCGACATCTTCGTTGGTTTTACCCTTACGGCGCGCTACGACGGCGGCGATATATTTGCTCATATCTAGGGTGTCAGGATCGATGATTTCTAGACCTTCTGGCAACGTTAGATCACGGTTTTTGGCAACTTGTTCGACATCACTGCGCTTGGCCAGCAGTACGCAATTAGCGATGCCACGACTCTGACAGATACAAGCCGCCTCCACGGTACGTGGCTCAGAACCTTCTGGTAGTACAATGCGTTTTTTGGCTTGCTGTGATTTTTTGACCAATTGATGGCGAAAGGCCGATGGTGACAAACGTGGCTCGTGATTGCGACTAAAGTATTCTTTAATCCAGCTCAAATCCAAATGCGCGGCCACATAACGCGCCACTTCTTCGGCGCGTTCGGTGTCATCATTTGGAATCTCAGCACTCATGTGCATGAGGCTTTGTACGGTCTCATAGCTATCGCTTTCGACACTCATGACAGGGATGCCAGTTTTGAGCGCTGATTGCCAAAGCTCAGCCACTGTCTCGCTTGGTGCGATACCGCCAGTCAATACCAAACCTGCCAGTGGAATCCCATTGATACAGGCCAATCCAGCAGCGAGTAGCAAGTCATCACGATCACCAGGCACGACGATTAACGTACCACGTTTAAAGACTTCGTTGACGCGTGACACCGAGCGAGCGGTGAGGCTAATACGGTTGATACGACGGGTTTTTGCTTCTCCAACATTGAGCCATGTCGCATCAAGCTCGGTGGCGATATCCCACGTACGCGGCACAGACAGTGAGTCACTAAATGGGACAACACCGATAAGGCGAAACGCCTCAGTATTGAACGAAGGCGATAATCGCTGCACTGCCTGCATAAAATTATTATCCAAGCTGACGATCGCCTCACCAGGCGCGACAGGTTGGTTTTCAAACGTGTTGGGCAAATCTTGCACCCGCATCAAAATCACACCCAGCGTGCGCGAATCGACGACACCGCCGAACTCACGGGCGTGTACATCCAGTTTGTCTGCCAAATAGGCAGGTTGACTAATATCAGCGGTACTGACAAATATGATCTTGGCATCTAAAGCATGAGCCAGTGCGCGGTTGATTTGTGAGGCGTAAGAGGTCTCCGTGGTCGGTACCAGACCTTCACAGATAATCACGTCATGACCATCATCGATCGTATGATAATTGGCAATAACCTCTTCCATCAAGTCATCAAGATTGTCATCACCTAGCATACGCTCGACATGCTGACGGCTGATTGATTTGGGTGGTTTTAGACCAAAGGCATGCATGGTCAATGCATTTGAGCTGTCTAAGCTGTGCTGTTTATCTAAGGTATCATCTTGCAGAAATGGCTTCATAAAGCCAGCTTTGATACCGTTGTAATCAAAGGCACGAATCAATCCGAGCGCAGCTGATGTCACACCGATACCACGGCTGATGGGAACAAGTAAAATGGTCTGCATAATATGTCCTACAATTTATTTTGTTTTAAACGTCGAGTCATTCTGAGCGGCATAAAAGAGCGCAGTATAAAAAACACCAATCACTTTATTGCATTCGTTATTAGCGCTTTATAAGTGTCTAGAAAAATAAGCGCTAGGCATTATAATCAACCGTCCCTAAGTTTAATGCCTGACGAGTTTCTTGGGCGATGCGGTACTCTTCGTCCGTTGGCACGACCCACAGCTCGACACTGCTACCCTCTGCTTGAAAGCTACCTTCTTTACCACCGACCAAGCTGGCATTTTTGTCAGCGTCCATCTTAATACCGAAATGACGCATGACGGCTAAGATACTGGCGCGCGTGGTGACCGAGTTTTCACCGATACCACCAGTGAAGACAATACCCGTAAATTCAGGCAGCGCACAGCTCAAGCTGGCGAGGTATTTACCAGCACGGTAGCAGAACATCTCGATAGCGAGCTGCGCATCTTTGTGACCTTCGCTGGCGGCTTGCTCGATGGTGCGCAAGTCATTGGACAGGCCAGAGATGCCGAGCAGACCACTGTCATTGTTGAGCATTTTGTCCGTCTCTTCTAAGCTCATATCAAGTTGACGCTTCAAATGCATGTGCAGGCTTGGGTCTACATCGCCGCTACGTGTCCCCATCATGAGTCCCTCAAGCGGAGTCAGACCCATACTGGTATCGAGACTTTTGCCATCATACACGGCTGTCGCTGAGCAACCATTACCGAGATGGGCCGTTATCCAACCGTGTGGGCCTGTGGATTCGGTAAGTTGGCTGGTACGCTCTGAGACATAGGCGTGGGAGGTGCCATGGAAGCCGTAACGACGGATTTTGTGCTCTTCGTATAGATATTTTGGCAAGGCATAACGGAAGGCAACAGGTGGCATGGTTTGGTGAAAGGCGGTGTCAAATACCACGACTTGTGGCATATCAGGATAAATGGCTTGAACCGCTTCGATACCCAAAGCATTGGCAGGGTTGTGTAGTGGCGCTAGTATTTTGAGGCGTTTTACTTCCTCTAATGCATGATCGTCAACGCGAACTGCTTCAGAGTATTCACGGCCTCCATGTACCACCCGATGACCGACAGCGATGAAATGATATTGCTCTAGCAGCTCAAGGATTTTTTGTAGCGCCAGTTTATGACGGCCACCAGGTATAGATATTTCTAGCTTATCACCGTTTAAAGTGGTGTGTTTAATACGAGCAGTATCAAGACCTAAGTTTTCGGCAAGACCGGTGATACGAGTAGAGTTGTCATCGCTAATCAACGCGTATTTGATGGAAGACGATCCGCAGTTTAGGACTAAGGTCGGATTGGTTAATGTCGATGTGTCAGTGTTCTTATCATCAAAAGTGGTGCTTAGGTTGGCGCTCATACTCTATCCTTAGATTGGTTTTTATAAAAGGTAAATCAATTATATCGTTCGTTCGATATAAAAAAGACGTCTATTGCCACGTCCTACTATCATCAAATTCTACATCGCTGATATCGCAAGTGCTGTAGGGAACAATCACCGCTGAAATACGAAGTCATTATTATATTGAATTGATGAGGTTGATAACCGCCGAGTAAATAAAAATCAGCGGTATCCATGCTGACATATCAAGCAAGTACATTGCCGATCTCGGTCATGCTTGGACTACTCGCTTTATCTTGGGCGTGTTTGATATTCGACCATGGCACTGACAGAGACTATTTGTGAATATCAAACACACCCTTATACTTACCAAGCAGTATTTAACCAAACAGTATTTAACCAAACAGTATTTAACCAAGCAGTACCTAATAATAGCACCTACGAATCGCAGGCCCGTACCTCATCATAGCCGCAAGCTCAGAATATAATGTAACACATTTTTGTATTTACACCACGATAAGGGTAAGGGTTAAATATTGGCTTTTATTGAGCGTCTGGCATGATGATAAATCAAGTATATTCAATGGTTTCTAGATACGATTGACAGCGATTACTAGAGGTATTAATACTGCATTATCGCCCGTAAAAATTGTAAGAAATATTGTCGAAATGCCCATAAGCGATGGTTGTATCTCAAAAATCGCAATCGATATTACTATAAAAATCCGACTGATGTTCTAACAGCCTCTCAAACATAATCAAATTTGTTCTTCAATCGTATTCAGCATACGTACAGCTTTGTGTAATAATGCTATGATTAAAACAGTCATATTAGCAGCGCATTTAGCTGTCTATTTATCACGATTTTTTATCGCAATCACACCGTTGTAAGCTCACAGGTTAACTATTCTATGTCTACTACACACCGCCCTTTAAATATACGACATCCCTCAAAAACCCAGCACACGAACTCATTGGCTCGTACCAATTGCCGCGCTATTGCGACTTTATTTATCGGCAGTGCTATTATGATAGGATTGTCAGGCTGCGGGCAAAAAGGTGCTTTGTATTTGGCAGATGCTAATAGCCAAACGATTGAGGGCAGTGCTTCGGTACTTGGCAGTACCAGCCATCCACAAGATGCCGCCTTTGCGAGTATTGATGATGATAACTATCAAAAAACCCGCTATCTAGAAGAGCAGATGGTGTTGCCTGAGCCTAGTGCCGATCCCAACGACTATTAACTATTAATGGCCAATTTCTTTATGAATGCTGGTTTGGCCAAATAGTGTTGCTTGCTACCTGAATTTAATGTCCACCCTTGATAATCTGATTATATTAGAGATGTTTATATGAGTCATTCTGAACTACCTGCTGACTTGACCGATTCTGCCACTGTTGAATCCGTTACTATCCAAACTGAGCAAGGGCTATATATTGATCCCAAAGCGTTGAGTGCTCACTTGCCAGCGCTAAGCTATCGCGGCGATGCACTGTACATGGAGCAGGTCAGTATTGATGAGTTGGCAAAACAATACGGCACCCCATGCTACGTGTATTCAAAGCAGGCAATATTGGACGTTTATCAAGCCTATACTGATAGCTTCGCCAGCCTCAATCATCAAGTGTGCTATGCCGTAAAAGCAAATTCCAATCTTGCTGTGCTGGGTGTTTTAGCACAGGCAGGTGCTGGGTTTGATATTGTCTCTCGTGGTGAGCTGATGCGTGTATTGGCGGCAGGTGGGGCGGCTGAACGGGTGGTATTCTCAGGCGTTGGCAAAACGTATAGTGATATCGAATACGCGCTGACCCAAGGTATTGGCTGTTTTAATGTTGAATCTATCAGCGAGCTAACCTTAATCAATGACGTGGCAAAGTCACTTGATAAGCCTGCGCCAATCTCATTACGCGTCAATCCAAACGTCGATGCCAAAACCCATCCGTATATCTCGACAGGACTCAAAGACAACAAGTTTGGTATCACTCACGAAGACGCACTAGCGGTTTATCAGCAAGCGGCCGATTTATCACACATCGACATCGTTGGTATTGATTGTCATATCGGCTCGCAGTTGACGGAGGTAGAGCCATTTGTCGCAGCGTTAGATAAAGTGATTGAGCTGATACATAGCCTGCGTGACGCAGGTATTGAGTTACAGCATATCGATTTGGGCGGTGGTTTGGGTGTGCGCTATATCGATGAGACGCCTGTATCTATCGATGAGTTTGCCCAAGCATTGTTGCCAAAGCTGAGTGAACTTGGTTTGACCGTGTTTTTTGAGCCAGGTCGTAGTATCATTGCCAATGCTGGCGTGCTTTTGACTCAAGTTGACGTACTCAAGCCGACTGAGCATAAGAACTTTGCGATCGTTGATGCCGCTATGAATGACTTGATTCGTCCTGCTTTATATCAAGCTGAAATGGCCGTGATTCCAAGCGTATTGCCTAGCGATGGTATCGATACGGATGGCACGCAGCCATGGGACATCGTTGGCGCTATTTGTGAAACGGGTGACTTCTTGGCAAAAGACCGCCTATTATCATTGGCCACAGGCGATGTGTTGGCCATCACGGGGGCAGGTGCTTATGGCTTTACCATGAGCAGCAACTACAACTCACGTCCGCGTGCTAGCGAAGTCATGGTGGCGGGCGATAATCATCAGCTTATTCGCAAGCGCGAAACGATTGAATCATTATATGCAGATGAAGAGTTGTGGCAGGCGCAGTAAGGTTATTAAAGACGAGCCAAAACTATCGCCGTATTTGATGATTGAAGAGAACCCATTGTGATAATGACAATGGGTTTTTTTATGACTGGATTTTGAGGGAAGTGTTTTTTAATTAAAGCTGATTCTTAATTGAAGGCATGCCTTTAGTTGAAGGCAACACCATTCACAAAAATTGGAGTAGCAAAGAAAACGAGTGCAAGTACTACTCACTGTAGACTAAACAAGTTTGACACCGCTAATCGTATTTTTTGGGATTGGTATTATTATGATTGTATCTGACAGCGTGCTAAGATAAGGCATACATAAAAATAGGATAGGACATCAAAGATATGCTAATAGAGTTTACTAAAATGCATGGTTTGGGCAATGATTTTATGGTCATCGACTTAGTGACCCAGCGCCTAGATTTGACCAAGGATTTGGTGCAGTTATTGGGTGATCGTCACCTAGGTATTGGTTTTGATCAGCTGCTCGTGGTCGAGCCACCCATGCGCCCTGATGTCGATTTCAGTTACCGTATCTTTAATACTGATGGCACCGAAGTCGAACAATGCGGCAATGGCGCACGCTGTTTTGCACGTTTTGTGCAAGCACGTAAGCTGTCGTTCAAGCAGCGCCTACGTGTTGAGACGGCCAGCGGTATTATTTCTTTGACTACTGATCGTTACGGTTGGGTAGATGTCGATATGGGCAAGCCTAAATTTGAGCCAGATGAGATTCCCTTTAGCCCAAGAGCGACGACCAAAATCCAAAACACCTATCACCTTGATGTAAATGGCACGCCTGTACAGCTGTACGTTGCCAATATGGGTAACCCGCACGCTGTAATAAAAGTCGATGACGTGCTCGATGCAGAGGTCGAGACTTTAGGCAAGGCAATTGAGTCGCATCCTGCATTCCCAGACCGCGTCAATGTGGGCTTTATGCAAGTGATGAATCAGCGCCACATTCGTTTGCGTGTGTACGAGCGCGGTGTGGGTGAGACCCAAGCTTGTGGTACGGGTGCTTGTGCAGCAGTGGCTGTTGGTATACGTGAAGGCTGGCTCGATGAAGGTGAGGAAGTCCGCGCGCAGCTATATGGTGGCAGCATGATTATCAAATGGCAGCCAGGTTATTCAGTTATGATGACGGGACCGACCGCTTTCGTCTATGAAGGTGTATTTAGTCCAGATGGCCTGATGGCACAAGCGGGACTTAAACCCGGTGCTGATAGCTGATAGCCGTTATTAGGCACATGGTATAAATGCCAAGGATGGTTCTAATATGTCCATTGATAAAGACAGTCAGGCGGCGAGCTCAGCACCTTGGCTATCTACTGAGCTGGCAGCCACTATAGAGTCGGACACAGCGTTACGAGAGCTGCTAGCACCTGTGCATCGTTGGCTCAACACACTGTCTGTGCGCAACCATTCGCCGCATACTTTGACTGCTTATTTCGCTGGTTTGAACCAACTGGCGTTATTTTTGCGTGGTAAGCGTCTAACGTGGACACGTTGTGATAAGCGCCAACTGGCCCAGCATATCAGTCAGCGCCTTGATGAAGATAAGCTGGCGCTTGCCAGTGTTCAGCAAGAGTTGTCGGCGATTCGGCATTTTTATGGTTGGCTGATTGAAGAAGCGCTAGCACGTATCAACCCAACCACTGGCTATCAGCTGAAGCGCAGTCCTAGACCGCTGCCTTCTATTGCTGATGTCGATTTACTAACTCAGCTACTCGATCAAGAGATTCCTGATACACCAGAGCAAGCGCGATTATGGTTGCGTGACAAAGCTATGTTCGAATTGCTCTATAGTAGTGGCTTGCGAGTTGGCGAGTTGGTTGCACTCGATATGGCAGATGTAGACTTGTCTGATTTGCGGGTACGCGTCACGGGTAAAGGTAATAAGACACGCCTAGTGCCATTAGGCGTAAAGGCCGCAGAAGCGATTAATCGTTACCTACCGCATCGTAATCTTTGGGTAGAGCAAATGGACAATGCCTTGTTTATCAGTGAAAAGCTCGGGACCAGATTATCAACACGGGCAGTGCAGCAGCGTTTAAAAGTTGCTGCCACCCGTGCAGGTATCGCACAGAATATGTATCCACATCTACTGCGTCATTGTTTTGCATCACACATGCTATCAGGCAGTGGCGACTTACGCGCTGTACAAGAGATGCTTGGGCATAGTGATATTAGCACCACGCAAATTTATACCCACGTTGATTTTGCTAAATTAACACAGGTCTATGACCGCGCCCATCCACGAGCAACTCATGCTCAAAATGATAAAAATCCTACTTAGTCATTAAACAAGGAATCTACTGTATTTCCTAATTTATGCCAGTCGATGGCAATCAAAAATAGGCATTTTTTGGCGGCCTTGTTCTTGCGCTTGCTTGTCTAATGACGCCATGACGATGGCATACTGTTTATCCAGTTCGCTATCGTCATAGCTTGCGATAATACTACTATCAAACGCTGTAATGGCTGCATGTCCCCATGTCTGACGGGTACTACCATCTTTGTAGAGATGATCGCCACCTTGTGCTGCGCCAATGACCATACATTGACTATCTAGAGCACGCGCCCGTAATAACAGCGACCAGTGCGCTTGTCCAGTTAAGTAAGTAAAGGCAGAGGGTGCACTCAATAGTTCAGCACCTGCTTGTCGCAGACGCTGCGCCAATGCGGGAAAACGCAAATCAAAACACACCATCATGCCGAGCTGATAGACAGCATTGCCTGCTTCGAGTGGCGCAATCACGGTCTGTGTTCCTGGTTCAAAAGTCGCCGCTTCATTATAGCTACCATGCTTATCAGCCACAGTCGCGGTAAACAAATGTATCTTATCGTAGCGTGCGACTCGCTTGCCATCTGGTGCAAACAACTGGCTCACTTGGCGTAATCTACCATCAGGAACGATGGTGCCATCAGGTCGATAAAGGCAGGGCAGCGAGCCGGCTAGTACATGTATACCATACGTGCGTGCGTAGCCTGCTATCGTCGCTGATAGCTCATCAAAACGCGCTGCAGTAGCGGATTGTTGTCCCATGCTACAGCAGTTTTCAGGCAAGACGATAAGCTCAGCCCCTTGAGCCTGTGCATCAGTGATGGCGGCTTTTATACTCGCTAAATTACTCTCAATGTCTTGCTGACTGCTCATTTGAATAGCAGCGACGCTGAGCTTATGGCTGTTTGTATTCATAACAATACTCCCATTAGATATGGAACCGTGTCGGTCATTCACCGTATCTTATTTATTATAATGTGCTCACGAGAACGAACAGACCGTTCCTATTTATAGATTGGCTATTAATATTGATGCCAAGATAATAGCCTTGTATAGGCGCTAAACCAAACATATTTGGACAAAATATAAATTATCATAGCAAAATTGTGGCAAAAAATGCTATCGTCATGTCCTGACAAGGTTTAAGTCATGACCTTAGCTGACAAAAAAACACCCTATCACTAAGACTAGAATGTAAGAAGCCGCCCATGAGTATGTCGTTCGGATTGGCGACCACGCTGAGCAACTCACAGAAGCTAACCCCCCAAATGCAGCAAGCCATCAAATTGCTGCAGCTCTCTAGTCTTGAGCTCGCACAAGAGGTTCAGGCAAAGCTGGATAGCAATCCACTACTTGAACGTATCGAAAATGACGACGAATACGAAAGTAGTGACGATGATACAGATGAATTAAGCGAGCCATTAACACTGGATAGTTGGAACCAGAGCAGTAGCACTGACACGTTTAGCTCGGTGTCTGACACGACTGCGGAGTACAGCGACGATACCAGTGATCGCTTCAGTGATAGTTTGGACAAACTTCAACAACCCAATATCGATGACAGTGCGATAGATGTAGATGGCTCTAGCGCCGATAGCTTCGACACAGGTAACTTTGATACAGGCAATTACGCCTCCGCCGCCACAGGGTCAGGCAATAGCAGGGGTGATGAAGATTTTGATAGCTATCAAGGTGGTACGTCATCTACCATTCAGGATCATGTGCGCTGGCAGCTGAATTTCAAACGTCTTTCAGAGGCGGATACGCTGATTGCAGAGTATTTGATAGATGCCATGGATGACATGGGTTTTATTCGACTCGATATAGCTGAGCTGCTACAAAGCTTTGATACGATGGCAAATTTCTATCAATGGGATGAGCGCGTTGAGTACGAAGAAATCCTGACAGTATTACATATTGTCCAATCCTGTGATCCAGTCGGTGTAGGAGCACGTAATTTGAGTGAGTGCTTATCGATACAGCTGTCCAAACTAGATGCACAGACCGAATACCTGCAAGAAGCACAAGCCCTGTTGTCAGCCAGCGAGCATTTAGTCAGCAATAATATTAAAGCGCTCACAGAACGGACGGGACTTGCACCAGAATATATCACACCTGCGCTTACCTTATTACGTACCTTAAACGCCTCGCCAGGATTGTTATTTCAGGCCAGTCAACCCGATTATGCTCAGATGCCTGAAAGCTATGATATTCCAGATGTGTTGGTCACACCTGTCAGACATCATAAGACGACAAGTGATTCTGAGATAGAAGAGGACGGTTGGTATGTGCGTCTCAATCCAGACACACTACCAAAACTACGCGTAAACCAAGAATATGCCAATTTAGTCAAGCGCGGCGATGACAGCCCTGACAATCAATATCTGCGCGAAAACCTCACCGATGCTCGATTGTTCATTCGTAGTATCGAAGAGCGTAATCAAAATCTACTCAAAGTAGCGACCAGTATTGTGCGCTACCAACAAGAATTCTTGCAGCATGGTGCGACCGCCATGCAACCGCTGATCTTAAAAGCAATCGCCGAAGAAGTAGACTTGCATGAGTCTACAGTGTCGCGCCTCACCACCAGCAAAACCATTTTGACGCCACAAGGACTGTTTTCTCTAAAGCATTTCTTTTCATCGCATGTGAGTAGTGCTGATGGAGATATTTCATCAACCGCCATCAGCGCCATGATTAAAAAACTTATTGCTGATGAAGATCCCAAAAAACCCCTATCAGATAGCCGTATCAAAAACGAGCTATTAGCCGATGGTATCGATATTGCCAGACGAACGGTGGCTAAATATCGTGAAGCCATGAATATCGGCTCGTCTACTCAGCGCAAACAGAAATATTAATTATCTAAGTTCATCTTTCTATAAGCTTAATGGCTACCTGTCTGTATAGTGCAATACAGATATAAAAAATAAAATTTTTTGATTATATAGAAACCTGATAGAAACAACAGTTTTTGTTACACTTAATTACAATTTAACGTCTTGCTACTATTCGATTTTCATGACAAATTAGAGTCATACCAACAACAAAAACCAAGCGCCAATTTATAGTATTTATTTACAACTAATAAAGGAGACGATAAAAGGATACGTCGACACAATACTAGAGGCATTGGAGTAGTTATTGGTAAGGCAGGATGATAAAAGCAAGAATGCTACCTCATCTGTTGATTGTGAGTTATAAATAAAAGGACAATAATATGAATGTTTCTATCAGTGGTCATCATATCAGCGTTACCGAAGCCATGGACACAGCAGTACGCGAGAAGCTTGAAAAAGTAGAGCGTCACTTCGATCAGATACAAAGTATTCAAGTGATTTTATCGTTAGACAACAGCGGTGCTGGTGACGGCGGTAAAAAGAGCCATAAAGCTGAAGCAATTATGCGTGTCTCAGGTCAAGAAATGTTTGTCCAGGCGTATGAAGATGATATGTATAAAGCCATTAATGAGATGGCAGACAAGCTAGATAGACAAGTACGCAAGTACAAAACCCGTCAAGAGCGCAAAAAGACTCAGGGTGCAGGGCGTGATAGTCGCTATCAGGATCTCAGCCCTGAAGAAGCGGTACCAGCCGCATAATTGAAGTGTTAAATGGTGAAGATTGACGTTACAAGCTAGTGAAAGTAGACTAAGAGAATAAAAATTTATAAGTAGCTGCTGCATAGTTTGTAATTAACGTAAAAAAAGACCTCAAACGTACCATGCGTTGAGGTCTTTTTTAGTGCTAAAAATCTAAAGTGGCCAAAAGCTTGCTTGCTATAGTTGATCCAATTTGAAAGTGGTACAAGGCAACCGAGTGTAGATGTATATAGAATACTTCAAGTGAGGGTAACGCTGCCGCTCTTTTATAGTGGATTGACTATATGAGCTGTTAGGGCGTGTCCTCATTTTAAAAATGGTGATAAAAATGAGATAAATTGCCGTCAAACGAGGAAAATAGTGCAGATAATATCGAGATATTGACCAATTATTTGACGATGTTTGGCAAAATTTAGCTGTTTTTAGCCCATTTAGAGTACACTCGTTTGAATTGACTACACGCCCTAGTATACTCAACCTCCACCGACAGCCTGTACCACTTCGATATTCATACCTTCTACGATCCGTAAATGAGTCAGTTCGCTTTTTGGCATCAGCTCACCGTCGACTTCTACAGCATAGCGACCTTGACTAAGACCAAGCTCATTGATGACCAGTTGCACAGTCTGATGGGTGGTTTGTAAGCTTTTACCATTGACAGTAATGGTGCTCATATTAAATACTCCCTAATAGTTTAAAATTCCTTTGTACCCGCTGTTCGATACGTATTTTTTGTTTTATTTACGAATACTCATGTCGCTACTCACACCATAAGCTAACAATCTTTAATAGCCATTGAACTACGAAGGAACCGCGAATCTAAAGAGCCGAGTCTTTCAATCGAAACATAGAAACCGCAAGCCATAACCAACCTGCAATCATGAGGATGCCGCCAATAGGTGTAATCGCACCAAACCAGCGTGGGGCGCCAAGCGTCATGGCGTACAGACTACCCGCGAAAATGATAATGCCAATTTGAAGCAGCCAAGCTGTCGTCTGAGTCATGTATTTCAGACGAATCAGTAAACCAACAAGCAACAATCCAAGCGCATGTACAAATAAATATAGCGTTGCAGTCTGCCACCATTCAAGCTGTTGAGTGCTGACACGACCTTCTAGACCATGTGCACCAAACGCGCCCAAGGCAACGGCAATAGCCATATTAATCGCTGCAATACCGAGCCAATTTAACATTGAACAACTCGTATCATCTTAAGGCTACTGAATATCATCTGGCAAAATCACACTATCAATGGTCATCGCATCACGGATTTTGTCCATGGCATTCTTTTCGATCTGACGGACGCGCTCAGCTGAGATAGAGTAGACCGCTGCTAGCTCATGCAAGGTTGATTTTTGCTCAGAAAGCCAACGTTGCTCAACGATGTCACGTGAGCGATCATCTAAAGTGCCCATCGCGGCGATTAACGCTGATGAATTGTTTTCTTCCCAATCCGCTTCTTCTAACTGCTCAGCTGGATCGATACCATCTTCTAAAAACAGCTGCGGGGCATAGCGACCATCATCATCGTCGCTCGACTGCGCTTCAAATGAGGCGTCATAAGAGGTCAAACGTGATTCCATCTCTAACACTTGCTTGCGCGTGACATTCAAGTCATTAGCGATAGCATCCGCTTCTTCTAGTGTCAGCTGGTTATTGGTTTTTTTGAGGCTACGTAAATTAAAGAACAACTTACGATGGGCTTTGGTGGTTGCGACCTTCACAATGCGCCAGTTACGAATCACAAACTCGTGAATCTCAGCTTTAATCCAATGCACGGCAAAGGATACCAAGCGCACACCTTTGTTGGGATCAAAGCGTTTTACAGCCTTCATGAGTCCTAAATTACCTTCTTGAATTAAATCGGCTTGTGGCAGTCCATAGCCCGAGTAGCTACGTGCAATGTGAATCACAAAACGCAGATGCGACATCACGAGCAACCGTGCTGCCTCAACATCGCCTTCGTCATAATAGCGATGCGCCAACTCTTGCTCTTGTATTGGCGTTAGGATTGGGATTTGATGGACGGTATTGATATACGCACCCAGATTGACCCCTGGCGCTGATAAATGGGTTGGCATAGCTGGTACTAAGTCACGAGTACTGGTATCACCTAGGGCATCCGCATCATAAGGTGGTCGCTGTGCCGCAGCTTTCAATGCTGCATCACGTGCTTCGTTTTTTACAGGTGCTGCATCGTCTTTTTTACTCGTTTTTTCAGCATCAGTAGAAGTATTAGCCATATTCTTGACCTTGGTTAAATAGTTAAGCAAATAGTCAGATAAAAATCTTTATGATTTGATTGTAAAGGATAGCAGCGCTTAGTTGCTATCAGTTTTGGTAATGATGAAGTGATATATTGTAGCGAAACGCTGTAATGATGTGCCATCGACTGACGAGTGGTCAGTAACTTCATTGACGACTAGATCTAAATAGTCAGTCGCCTGTGATTGCTGGCTTTGCCTGCAAAACGCTGTGATATCAGCTTGTGAGTTAGGGTCGGTTGCAACCACGTACAGTGATTCGCCAACTGTTACGTCACGTAATGCGACCTTAGTTTTTAACAATGGCATCGGGCAAGCAAGACCGCGTCCATCAACGAAGCTTTTTATGTTCAGTTCAGGTTGCGCTGTAGCTACATCATCTGAATTATGACTTTCAGTCGGTAGCAGCTCTAGTAAGTTATTAATATCTTGCTGCTGTACGTCAGTTAGATTCGCTGATAAACGGATAACATGCGATGCGCGTTCGATGACTGGTTTACTATCAGCGGACATAACTTAACCCTTATGGATGTCAGTATTTTAGTGTGTATTATTAGCAATAGGCTTTGATCTTAGATACGACTATGAACCACCAAATACATATCACACAATGTTCAACACGCTCTAATCTAAGCCTACTATCATAGTGCATCATTATACCAAATAGACAATGTATAGTTGCAGTTGAATATAGTCAACGCCGTGTTCGGTTCATTAGAACCATCGTTGACCCACTATAAAAAAGTGACAGCGTTAACCTCGCTTGAAATATTACATATAAATCTGCACTCGGTTGCTTTGTACTACTTTCAAATTGGATCAACTACATATAGCCAATACTTAATATAACCAATACTTAGATGATTAAGAATTGCTCCACTAAGAACTACCTAATAAATAATTACACAGTCATGTTGCGCAATCGTGACGCATGGCTGCGTTATTGGTAGTTAAGTTCATCGTAGAATTGACCTTATGCAAACAAGCTCGTATAGTCGAAAAGACGTCGTCAATCATCTTATAGGATACGCACTTGTACCACGATAATAAACCGTCGCAATTTGATGAAGCTATTATTCCTTCGATGGCTAAGCTATCGGTAGGTACTTTATCTGATTCTTTTAGGCAAAAAAATAGCCATTATTCTAAGGAATTATCTTTGTCAAATAGCATAAAGTTAGGATTATCAACGACACTATTGATAGTGGTGATGGCTACCAGTGCTCATGGGAGTAATAGTCAAGCGTCGCCACTAGCTGATAATGGGTGGCAAACGCCAGATTCACAAACATTGGATTTACCGAATTTGCGCGGGCAAGGATTGAGCTTCGCTGAGCAGTATCAAAATAAAATGCTTGGAGAGTGGTCGCTACAAAATATCAATGGCCGTGTCAGAATGGAGCATGATCCTTGGGTGCAAGAAACGGTCAAAGACATGACGTGGCGTCTCAATGCCCAAGCGCGTCAGCAAGCACCACTTGGTTTGGTTATTATTGATAATCCTAGTATCAATGCTTTTGCGGCACCAGGCGGTGTCATCGGGCTAAATACTGGGACAATATTGGCTGCGAGTAGTATGGATGAGCTGGCAAGCGTCGTTGCGCACGAAGTCGCGCATATCAGTCAACGGCACTATGAAAGCGGTGCTGACGAACGTAAAAAAGCCTTGCTGATGCAGATAGGCGGTATGCTAGCGGCAATTGCTGCCTCCGCTGTCGATGGTGACGCAGCGGCGGCTGTGATGATGGGAAGTCAAACTGCGACGATGAATAGCAGCATGGCGTTCAGCCGTAATAATGAACGTGAGGCCGACCGAGTAGGCATGCAGATTATGACCCAAGCAGGCTATGATCCTAGGGCGATGCCACGGTTTTTTGCCACGATGAATCAACGAAGCCAGCTGAACCAGATTGAAAATCGGTTTTTGCCAAGCTTCGTACGTTCGCATCCCCTGAGCAATGAGCGCTTAAGTGAAGCACAAAGTCGCGCACAGTATTACCCACCATTGTCACTTAATAAGCAGCAGCGCCACCAATCGCTGTTTGATTTGCTGTATTGGCGCGTACAAATTACTGGTAAACATGCGTCTGAAGTGACGCTGACAACAGCTGCTAAAAACAGTCTGGGTGCCAAACTCGCATTGATGTACTGGTATAGTGAACAGCAACGTTTTACAGATGCTAACAAGCTACTGGCTGAGATAAATGCACTGCCAATCACACAGCGTCAACTGTTAGAGCCTTTATTGTCAATCACCCACAGCTATATGCTAACGGAGCAAGGTAAGTGGTCAGAAGCTGCACAAATTCTAGAAAGCCAGCAGCGCATCTATCCTGAGCGCCGTGATTTGCGTCTTTATTTGGCCGAAGCACTGACCAATAGCAATCAGCCGATAAAAGCTCAAGCGTTGTTAAAGCCACTGACAGAGCAGCAGCCAAGCGATCGTTATGCTTGGCAAAGTCTGCAACTGGCCAATGAAAAGCTGGCAAAAACCACGACTTCACCGCAGCTGGCCAATATTGCCACCATCAATGCATTACGCTATCGCAGTTATGATCAGTTGTGGAATGGGCGCTATGAGAGTGCGCTGACGTCCTTAACACAAGCCAAGCAATTGACCGAAAGCTTGCAAACCACAGCGCAAGCCAATAGTGCGCGCCCATTATTGGCCAATATCAATGCAGAAATCAAAGCCATAAAAACCGCCAAAGACTTTGAGCCTTAGGCGGTTCTTTTATAAAATAAGCGGTTGTTTGGGCAAAAAGACCTGCCAACCAATAGTAGGTGCTAGCCTTGTAGCGCGTCTTTAACCATTTTAGAAATCAAGGCAGGATCCGCACGACCAGCCGTTTTGTTCTTTAGGACACCCATCACGCTGCCCATATCACGCATAGAGGTGGCGCCTTGTTCTGCGATTTCAGCGTTGACTAAAGCAGCAATTTCGTCATCATTCATTTGCTGTGGCATAAACTCATTAATAATATTAATCTCAAACTGTTCTTTGGTCGCCAAGTCATCACGATTGTTTTCTGTAAAAATAGTGAGTGATTCTTGGCGCTGTTTCAACTGCTTTTGTAGTACGTCTAATACTTGTGCATCATCTAGCTCTATCCGGCGGTCAATCTCAATTTGCTTGATGACTGCTTGTACGTTACGCAATACTTTAACGCGCTCAAGCTCACGAGCTTTCATGGATACTTTGATGCTGTCTAATAAAGTCTGTTTAAGTTGGCTCATTGTTATTATCCTTATTTATCTGTTAAATGCTATTCGTTAGATGTTGTTTGTTAGATTTCTAGAGCAAAACCTGCTGATTGGGGCTGTAATAAAACATTGTGTCAGCAGTAATAACAAAAATTGTAGCATAAAAAACGCCACTGATATCGATGGATAACAGTGGCGTTAGTGTAGTACTTGTACTTAACTAATCAGAGTATTGATTAGTACATACGAGTAGTACGAATAGTTTCGCGTTGTAATTTCTTTTTATAACGCTTTACGGCAGCAGCTTTTTTACGCTTGCGTACTTGCGTTGGTTTTTCATAAAACTCGCGCTTACGTACGTCTGATAATACACCAGCTTTTTCACAAGCACGTTTAAAACGACGGATAGCGATATCAACTGGTTCGTTTTCTTTAACCTTAACTGCAGGCATGAAGACTCCTCGATTAGGATGAGATATAAGGGCATTAGTTTGGCTGTGTATTAGTATTTAGCCGTAATATCTCAAGATTACCGGCATCAGCTCAAACTAGGACAATTCTTGTACAGTAGCACAAGGGCAGGTATTTTAATAAAAAATACCAACAAAGTCAATGATTTTAATGATTTATTGCCTAGATGTCATTGAATTAAGTAACTATTCGAATGTAGCGATTCTGCGCTATATTCAATACATATAAAACGCTTTATCAATAAAAAGTCCTTACCGTCTATAACGGTTTAGGTGGAGTTTATGCTATGATAATTTACATATTATAGTAAGCCTATGAACCGTTTTGTGTGTATTTTATTGAGGATGTTGGAATGAAAAAAACAGTATTGAATACAGCGTTGAGCACGGCACTTATCGTCGCTTTAGGTGTGAGCGTGAGCGCTTGTGGCGGTGGTGAAGAGCATGAAGTATTAGCAATCGATCGCGTTGACGAAGCTGCTGAGCTTGCTATAAAAAATGCGCCACCCGCTGAAGATATGAAGTTTCCAGAAACAGCACCGATGCCAGCGGCTGATGCAGCTGGTACAGAGGCTGCGGTAGAAGTAACAGCTACTGATAGCGCGGATATGGCGACTGAAGACGCAGCGGCAACCACTGCCGAATAAGCTAGTGCTGAGTGGACTATTAAACAGTCATCAGTAGCATACATAAGTATTTTAAGCTTATTATATTGCACTATTAAATGATTACAGACTGACTAAGTAAGGGTAAAACCATGATTGATATACGACCGTATATGAACAAGCTGAGATTGTCTGTGATCAGTATGAGTGCAATACTGGCATTGAGTGCTTGTAGTGGTGATAACACAACCACTGAAGCGCCTACGGCAGCCAACGAACCTGCTACCGCTGTGGAAGAAATAACTGTAGCAGAACCTGAGGTCACGACGCCTGAGCCTGTTATTGAGTCAGAACCAAAAACAGAAACAGAAACAGAGTCTACCGATAGGGTAGTCGAAGAGGAAGTAGTGCCTGAGGTTGCTGTTGATTCTGACATTGCTGCTGAACCTGAAGTGTTGGCGGCGGATGCAGGTGCTAAACTATATGAATCAAACTGTCAGGTCTGTCATGCTGCTGGTTTGCTCAATGCACCAAAATATGGTGATACGGCAGCTTGGGCAGCTCGCCTGACCAAAGATAAAGAGACGCTGTATATGCACTCTGTGAAAGGCTTTAATAAAATGCCAGCGCAAGCGGTAAACGGCGTCACCGAAGCACAGGTCAAAGCGGCTGTTGATTATATGCTAGCGTCGGTAAGCTAATACGGTATATTGGAATATGTTAGCTATTGAAATTTGCTAAACTGGCCGTCATTGTGACTGACAATGACGGTTTTTTTATGCACGTTTTTTGTCATGCCAGTCTCAGAATATACAGCTGTATCAAGCGAATTTGAGATAGTGTTTGGTTGGTTGTATTCGTTATCCAATTTCTCAAAATGATGTAAGATAAAAGTGCGACAAAAATAGCACGAAAACGAAAGTATTAAGGCAAAAGTATGAAAGTATTGGGCTTAGAGACCTCTTGTGATGAGACGGGGCTGGCGATTTTTGATAGTGAGCAAATAAATAGCGACAACCAAGGCTTGGTCGGGCAAGTACTGTACTCTCAGATTGAGCTGCACGCACTTTATGGCGGCGTCGTGCCTGAGCTTGCCAGTCGCGACCATATTCGAAAGCTCGTGCCTTTGCTCAACGAGCTGTTAGATCAGTGTGATATGAAAAAAAGCGAGATTGACGCGATTGCTTATACTAAAGGGCCGGGACTCATTGGTGCATTGATGACAGGCGCATTATTTGGGCGCAGCTTGGCGTATGGCTTAGAGATCCCAGCGATTGGCATTCATCATATGGAAGGACATCTGTTGGCACCGCTGATGGGTGCAAACCCTCCCGTATTTCCTTTTGTGTCATTGCTCGTTTCTGGTGGACATACCTTACTCATTGCTGCACGTGGGGTTGGGCAATATGAGATATTGGGTGAGTCGATAGACGATGCGGCTGGTGAGTGCTTTGATAAAGCCGCTAAGATGCTGGGCTTGCCATATCCTGGTGGTCCCAATATCGCTAAACTGGCTGAGACAGGCAATCAAAACGCGTATAGCTTGCCAAGACCGATGCTACATCGTGGTTTGGACTTCTCCTTTAGCGGTATGAAAACAGCCGTGCATAATCTTATCAAAGACACTCCACACTCAGGGGGTTCAGGAAATAGTGCCGAGAGTAATCCACAAGTACGCGCTGATATCGCCGCCAGTTTTCAACATGCGGTGGTCGATACGCTGGTAAAAAAATGTGTCAAAGCACTCAAGCAAGCAGATATGAGTCGCCTAGTGATTGCAGGCGGCGTCAGTGCCAACACTCATCTGCGTGAAACGTTAGAAGCGGAGCTGGCCAAAATAAATGCAACGGTGCACTATGCACCGCCTGCATTGTGTACTGATAATGGGGCAATGATTGCTTATGCTGGCTATGAGCGCTTGCAAGCAGGGCAGTCAGATGATTTGGCTGTTAGCTGTGTGCCACGTTGGCCGATGACCGAATTGCCTGCGGTATAAAGGTATTGATGGGGCCTCATGTCCATGTTGATGCTCATGAAAATTATCTAAAGTAAGGATGAGCTATGCAGTGGATTGCGATTGGTTTGGGCGCCGCATTTGGCGCGTGTTTGCGAGGATGGCTTGCACGCTTTAATCCGCTCCATCATTGGATACCGCTAGGTACATTGGGTGCGAATGTCTTGGGTGGACTGCTGATAGGGCTCGCGCTAGTATGGTTCGGGCGGATGGGTACTGGCTTATCTGACAACGTGAGACTGTTTGTCATTACTGGATTTTTGGGCGGACTGACGACATTTAGCACTTTTAGCGCGGAGGTTTTTACCTTCGTCAATGATGGCCGTTTGCTGGCAGGATTGGCGCTTATCGGTTTACATGTGGGACTCACATTGCTAGCAACCGCGCTGGGGTTTTATTTCTTTAAGTTGGTTTTGTAGCCGTTGGTAGATATTAATCGTTTAGTGGTCTAGTTTGGTTAATCTGTTTACTGTTCATCAAACCACTACAATAATTATAAAGAATCGTATAAAATTTAAACTTTTACTGGGTAAGCTTAGATTAGGCAACAGCTTTTTATAAGGGTTGCTATTTGGCTAGGTTATCATATCGTGTTTTGTGTATGCATGTTAGGGGAATACTTTGGATGCTTTGTTAAACTTGTCTGCTTTTGAGTTGCTTACGTATTTCTGCCTATTTGGTCTTTTAGTAGCATTTTTATATCATTATATTTACCCTCTATTGTTAAATGCTTATTTTAAAAGTGATAGCTTTACTGCGATTAAGAATACTGTTCAGCAGCATGTTGCTGAGTGTAATGATCTAAACGATCATATTGAAGATTTGAAGTATAGTTATTCTGATGTAGCCTCTACAAACTATGGCGAAGCAGACTTAACCGATAGTAGTCGTTACAATATGAATAGACCTAAATGGGCTGGTGCAATGAAAGATAGCAGAACTTATCGCTGTTCCTCGTCTGTTGCAAAGAGTGCTGATGATCAACCTTTTAAGTACTTCTGTAAGTATTTTAATGTTAGTCCAAATAAAGACTCTTTAGATAAGTTTGAACAAGCTTTGAATAACTTTGCTGCTGCAGAGCAAGGTAAGTATCTCTTAGCTAATGAAAGGGACGCTATCTTATTTGAAATACGTAACTCTATTCCCTCCTTTTTGCAGCGTCATCATCAAGATAGAATTAATGAAGAGCTAGGTTTAAAGCGAGTCAGCTTAGCTAAATTATATTTTCCTGTTTATACTTTTCAATATGTCTCTGCTGGTGGCAATAGTAGGTTTAGTACTTCTATAGAATTTAATATCACTAAACTTGAAGAATTTATAGTATATCTAGCTGACTTAGTAAGTTTTAGAGATAGTGTTGCTGGGCAGAGGGCATTGATGACTACCAAGCTAAGAGAAGAAATAAAAACTAGAGATGGTTATACTTGTCAAGCTTGTGGTCTTTCAACAAAAGATGAACCTAATTTATTGTTAGAAATTGATCATATTATTCCTCTTTCTAAAGGGGGGGTTACATCTAAGGATAATTTACAGACATTATGCTGGAAGTGTAATCGTTCAAAAGGCTCGAAGATTTTAAATCATAGTGCACCTGAACGTACATCACTTAAACAGGCGCTGCCAGTACCTGAAACACCACCCCCACTACCTACTATGAATGACCAAAGATCTTCTGAGTCTAAAGTTTTAAACAGCCCGTCTAAGCTTGACATGACTAGGCCAAAAGCTAAACCACAACCTTCGAGTGGTGCATCTAAGCTTGATATGACTAGGCCAAAAGCTAAACCACAACCTTCGAGCGGTACATCTAAGTTTGATATGACTAAGGCAGAAACCAACGCTTCTAGGTCGGCTAAGGAAGACCTTAGATATTCAAGCTATTCACGTAAGGGTTTGATAGAGCAGCTTTATGAGATTCAAGAGTATACGAAAGATGAGGCCAAAACGGCAGTAGATAGTTTGGATATAGATTGGGTAGAACAAGCGGTAAAATCAGCTAAGGATGACCTTAGATATTCAAGCTATTCACGTAAGGGTTTGATAGAGCAGCTTTATGAGATTCAAGAGTATACAAAAGATGAGGCCAAAACGGCAGTAGATAGTTTGGATATAGATTAGGTAGAACAAGCGGTAAGATCAGCTAAAGACCATCTTGAATATTATGCTTACTCATATAAGGGTCTAATAAACCAACTTTGTGAAGTTCAAGAATACACAAAGGATGAAGCTACTTATGCAGCAGAGAAAACTGGTGTTTGTTTATAAGCAAACATCTTTACACAATACTCCGCATAAAAGCTCTTATAGTAAACAAGAATAATGATTTAAAAGCTCACTGCATGTACACAACGAAGTACACTGGGACTATTTCAGTGAGCAAAACCGCTTGTATTCGTAGCTTACAGCCGAATATTCAAGTCCTCACAAGGGAACCATTATTTACCATAACATTCGTTACGATATGAAAAAGTGGCTAATATTTTATAACTATAAGAAAGTAATTAGTAATGAAACTACAACGGCTTCACTATCCCTTCTAGTAAATTCGCAAACCCTTGCATGTACGCTGTGTCTTGGCTTGATATGCGCGTTGCTGCATAAAGCTGACAATGCACACCTGCACCTAACTTCCGCGAAACGACCCAGCCTTTTTTCTCATATTCAGCCACGACCCAATCAGGTAATGCTGCCACACCGCGCTCACTAGCGACCAGCTGGATTAGCATCGCTGTCAGCTCTGTCGTACGAACGCTTTTAAAGCTCATCTGTGCGGGTGTCATAAAATTGGCAATAATATCGAGACGTTTGGCCTCTACTGGATAAGCAATCAGAGTCTCGTTGGTCAAATCATTTGGTTCAATAAAATTTTGGGTTGCCAAATCATGCGTTGGTGAGAGCACCAAACGGCTCTCATATTCAAACAATGGCTGATAGCTGATACCGTCAAGCGGCAAATCACTGGTAGTAATAAGCAGATCAATATCACCTTCCATCAATAAATGATGCGGCTCAGGTTCAAACCCTGTGGCAAAATCTAGCTCGACATCCGACCATTCACGGCGATAGTGGTTCAGTATCGGCATGAGCCAATCAAAGCAACTATGGCACTCAGACGCTAGGCGTAACCTGCCTGCTTGACCATGCGCTAAGCGTTTAAGGTTGGATTTGGTACGGGTAACTTGCGGCAAGATACTGTCGGCCAATGCCAATACTGCTTTGCCTGCTGGCGTAAAGCTAAGCGGGCGAGTCCGACGATTGACCAAGCTGATATCGTAATAATTCTCAAGCTCCTTTAACTGATGCGAAACGGCAGAAGCAGTAACGTGTAGCTCATCTGCCGCTGCTGCAAGTGAACCATGCGCTCGTAGCGCGGTTAATGTATTAAGATGACGGAGCTCAAGCATAATATAACCAAACCGCTAAGGTGAGAAAAATTCATTATAGTACATATGTTGCTGATTTTCATTCATAGCGTATGATTAAAGCATGTTTGATATTCACAAATAGTCTCTGTCAGTGCCATGGTCGAATATCAAACACGCCCTAATGAGCCCTCCACAGCTAGCGCTTGCGTAACAGTAGCTGTGAGATGATGACCAATATCAAAGAAGCCACCAGCAATAATGTGCCAATAGCGTTAACCTCTGGTTTGAGGCCTACTCGCACCATAGAATAAATACGCAGCGGTAAAATCTCATAGCTGGGCCCCGTGACAAAGGTTGAAACCACCACATCGTCTAGCGATAAGGTAAAGGCGAGCAACCAACCTGCCATGACAGCGGGCAATATAACTGGAATTAGTACCGTGCGCACCATGGTGGATTCGTTGGCACCCAAATCACGTGCCGCTTCCATCAAGCGCTCATCTAAACTACTCAATCGCGCAAAGACCGTAATAACGACGAAGGGTAAGCAAAAAGTAATGTGCGCCAACAGCAGTGAGACAAAGCCCAATTGCAAACCAATCAATAAAAACAGTGTTAGCAATGAAATAGCCAATACAATTTCAGGCGACATCATCAGGACAAATAGCAATCCATTTAATAAGCCTTTACCACGAAAATTATAACGGTGTAACGCCAGCGCTGTAAGCGTGCCTATCAACGTTGAGACGGTGGCTGCCACCAACCCTAAGACAATCGAGTGCCAAAAGGCATCTAGCATCGCTTGGTTATTAAATAGCGACTCATACCACTTTAGGCTAAAGCCGCCCCAGTTATAGCCAATTTTTGACTTATTAAAGGACATCACCACCAAAACAAGGATAGGCAAATACAACAGGGTATAAATGAGGCTGAGATAGCCTTTGGCGGCGATACTGCCAATCTTAAGCGTACGAGAATGAGACATTAGGCCACCTCACTAAAATCGGTTTTGCCAATGCGGCGGCTACTGGCGCGGTAGGCGAGCAATAATACCGCCATTGCCAATGTCAATAACACGCTAGCTGCCGCGCCAAAGGGCCAGTCACGTGCATCCAAAAACTGGTTTTTGATGATGTTACCGACCAGTAAGTTGCGTGAACCACCCAAGATATCTGCCACATAAAACATGCCCATCGCAGGCAATAGCACGAGCAGTACACCAGAGATAATCCCTGGTGTCGTTAAAGGTAATACCACATGCCAAAAGGTTTGTGTTTTGGATGCACCCAAATCCTGCGAAGCCAATAGCATATCATTGCGTAAGTCAGTAAATACTGCATATAGTGGCAGTACCATAAACGGAAACAATAGATAGGTGAGACCTGCAATCACCGCACCTTGCGTGTATAACATATCGATTGGCGTATCAATCACGCCGATGGCAAGCAATGATTTATTGATCAAGCCATTGTTAGCAAAGAGCAGTTTTAATGCATAAGTCCGCACCAGAGAATTGGTCCAAAAGGGCAGTATCAGTAACATCATGAGCAGCGGCTGCCAACGCACTTTTGCCTTGGAAACCAGCCATGCAAAAGGATAGCCAAGCAGCAAGCAGATAACCGTTGTGATACCAGCCATCCACAGCGAATGGACAAACACCTCAAAATATAACGGATCAATCATACGTACATAGCTGTCGATGCTGACAGGTAAGCTAATAAAGGCGCTGCTATCGCGGGTCAAAAAGCTGACCGCGATGACCAAGATATTTGGTAATAACGCAAATATCAGTAGCCAACCCCAGATGAGCCAAAGCGTGGCGGTGCGAAATGGACTTTTGCTGCCTAAGTGGTTGCGTGCCATCAGCTACCATCCTTTTGTATGGTCACATCTGATACGGTTGCAGGATCTTCTGGCAAGACCCATTCCCAACCATCTACCCATGAGACTTTAACCGCTTCATTTAATTTGTAGTCAAAGCTTGGGTCGTCCTCGTCAAAAAACTCAGATGCCTTGATGATATGACCATTGGCCAATTCAATAATTGAATCCAACGTGCTGCCTTTATAATTACTCTCGATGACGCGGCCCAATAGCCCAGTATGCTCACTATCTTTTGGGTCATAAATTCGTAAGTCTTCAGGGCGCAGCAATAAATTAACAATATCGCCTACCTGCACGTCATTGGCAAAATTGGGGCGGCGTAAATTGCGTAATGTGGTCGGCCCATCTTGTACTTGGGCTTCACAAACTTCAACTTCGATGCGGCCATTGGTCACTTTGCCATTACGATCTGGCTGGTCTGGATAGACACCTTTGACTTCGGCTCTAAATAAATTGGTCTCACCGATAAATCTGGCCGTGAATAAATTGGCAGGGGTTTCATAAATCTCGATAGGCGTACCGATCTGCTGGAACGTGCCGTCTTTCATCACGGCAATACGGTCTGACATCGACAGCGCTTCTTCTTGGTCATGAGTGACAAAGACAAAGGTAATGCCAAGCTCACGTTGCAGGCGCTTGAGCTCAGACTGCATTTGCAAACGTAGTTTGTGATCGAGCGCGGATAATGGCTCATCGAGTAATAGGAGCTTAGGTCGGTTAATCACAGCACGCGCAATCGCAACTCGCTGCTGCTGACCACCAGACAAATCTTGCGGTTTGCGGTTGGCCAAGTGCTCTAGCTGTACCATGGCGAGCATCTCACGTACACGTGTTTGAATCTCATCTTTGGGGACTTTTTTTAGCTTTAGCCCATAAGCCACGTTTTGGGCAACCGTCATGTGAGGGAACAATGCATACTGCTGAAATACTGTGTTGACTGGGCGTTTATCAGCGGGCAAGCCTGCCATCTGCATGCCATCTAAATATATTGCTCCAGCGTTTGGTTGCTCAAAACCTGCAATCAAGCGCAGCAATGTTGTCTTACCACAGCCGGACGGGCCAAGCAGCGTCAAAAATTCACCATGTTTGATATCGAGGTTGATGTTTTTGAGCACTTCGGTTTGATCATAGGTTTTTTTTAGACCAGTCAGTTGCAGCAGTACCTGACCATCATGAGGTGACGCAGAGGTGTTATGCGTGTTTGGAGATGGGTCTGTCATAATATTTGTTCCTAAGCGTCCAATATATCGATACAGTACTCAAGGTAGCTCGCTGTATTCAAAGGGATTGGCATGAGCGTAAGCGCGGTCTGAATGTTGCGTATTATAACAAACCCTTGATATAAATTAGTGCAAGTTCGTTATAAATTACGCGAGTTGTACGGCGTCGGTCGTGACATATGCCTTTATGTTTTTAGGTATAACTACATTCACTTAGCGATATTTAGACAAATTTTTTTACCGTTTTTTGGTTTTTATTCCTATACAATCATACTATGGCTGACAAACATAAATAGCTCTAAACACGCCATGTTTGATGACACGTATGTAAAGCCGTTTATAACTCTAATATTATTGATGATAAAGGATCTCTCATGCCTACTGATATACGCCCAAAAACAGGTCAAGAAGCTCTCGAACTTTTAAAACAAGGTAACGAGCGCTACGTTGATAGCCTCACTAATATAGATCAATGTATGCAGCGCCGCCCAGAGTTGGTCCGTGATCAAGACCCTCTCGCCATTATTTTGGGCTGTTCGGATGCTCGTGTGCCTGTGGAGATTGTATTTGATCAAGGTTTGGGAGATTTATTTGTCATTCGAGTCGCAGGCAACGTGGTTGCGCCGTCACAGATTGGTTCGATTGAGTTCGCCGCCGAAAAATTTGGTACTAAACTGGTAGTGGTGCTTGGTCACTCACATTGCGGTGCGGTCACTGCTTGCGTTGAGACATTGATTAATCCTGAGCAAAACTACTCACCGAACTTGCAATCTATTGTTGATCGCATTCGTCCAAGCGTTTACAACTTGCACGAACTGGCAACCGCCAATGGTCAAGACGTCGATGCAGATGAATTGGTCGATCGCTCTATCCGTGCCAACGTACGTATGTCAGTCAGCCAGCTCAAACATGGCTCGCGGGCATTAGAGGACTTGACCAATAGTGGTCAGTTGCTTGTAGTCGGTGCTGAATATGACCTAGAGACAGGAAAGGTGCGTTTTTTAGACAGTTAGTCAGCTAGCTAGCTAAACAACGTTTAGAAATGAACATACCTCGTTCACATTCTTACAAAACCTTATCAATTATTTTGCCATTTTTTATTATGATGAGAGAGCCACACGAATCACGACCATCGTGATTCGCGTATTCATGCATTTATTTTTTGAACTATATTAGGATAATTATGTCTACTTCATCTAACGCTAACAATAGCGATTCCATCATAGCCCAGCCTGCTAGTAGCGTCAGCACTGATGGTGTTCAGGCCATCTCATCACAGACGACAGGGTTCACCTTTAATCACACCATGCTACGGGTCAAAGATCCTGCCAAATCGTTGGCATTTTATACGGGTGTCTTGGGTATGACGTTGCTTGCCGTCAAAAAATTCCCTGACATGGGATTCGACTTATATTTCTTGGCCAAGTTGACCGAGAGCGAGCGCGAAAACTTGCCAACTGGCGATGATTTGGAAATCTTTGCCTTTCGACAACGCGGTATCTTAGAGTTGACGCATAACTATGGTACCGAAACGAAAGCTGACTTTAGCTATCATGATGGTAACCAAGATCCACAAGGTTTTGGTCACATTTGTTTTAGCGTACCAAATTTAGACGAAGCCGTTGCTTGGTTTGACAAAAACGATGTCGAATTCAAAAAACGTCCAGAAGATGGCAGCATGAAAAACATTGCCTTTATCAAAGATGTAGATGGCTACTGGATTGAAATCGTGCAAGCCGATTTGATGGGCTAAGTTTCAAGCGTTTGAAAGCTTTAAATGTGTGATAAGTATTCGTTGCTAGGGTGTGTCCTCATTTCACAAGTGGTGATAAAAATGAGATAAATTGCCGTCAAACGAGAAAAATAGCGTCGATAATATCGAGATATTGACCAGCTATTTGACGATGTTTGGCAAAATTTAGCCATTTTTAGCCCAGTTAGATAACTATTGTTTGAATTGAGGACATGCCCTAATACTTATCAATAAAAACAATGATCGATATGACCAACCAAAGGAGTGACACCTAGATGCCAACCTCTGAGGCAGACACTGCACTGAGTGCTGAGACCGCTACAGAAACGACAACGACGGATGTATTAACGTATCAAAGCATTATTGATTCAGCAAATGATATTTTGACTGGCTTTGTTGAACGTATTCCATATTTTGTGGCGTCTATTATTGTTGTCCTAATTTTTTGGTTTTTATCGATCGTTTTCAAAAAAGTCGTCCATAAACTATTGGGCAGTCGCAGTCGGCATCAGAACTTGGTCAAAGTGTTTCAGCGGGTAGGCGGGGCGCTCATTTTCTTTATTGGCTTTATGATAGCGATGGTCATCGCGGTGCCAGGATTTACACCCGCTAAATTAATAGGCGCACTTGGTATTGGTTCAGTCGCTATCGGTTTTGCTTTTAAAGATATCTTTCAAAATCTACTCTCTGGTATTTTGCTACTGATTTCAGAGCCATTTCGTATCGGTGATCAGATAGTGTCTGGTGAATATGAAGGAACAGTCGAAGACATTAAAATCCGTGCTACTACCATCAAAACGTATGACGGTCGGCAAGTAGTGATTCCAAATTCAGATTTATACACGTCAGCATTGACGGTCAATACCGCCTATAAGCAGCGCCGTCTGCAAGTGGCGGTCGGTATCGGCTATGAAGATGATATCGAAGCCGCCAAAGCTGAAATCATAAAGGCCTTAGATAAGATAGATAGCGTGTCAAAGAAGGCTACGCCAAGTGTGATTGCCACTGGTTTTGGTGGTTCGTCCATTGATTTAATGGTACGTTGGTTTATCGAAGATGGTACGCAAGCCAACAAGGTTGCCTCGATTCATCAAGTGATTGTGGGCATCAAAAACTCATTGGATGCGGCAGGTGTGAACATTCCGTTCCCAATACGCACGATCGACTTGAGTGATCCTTCAGTGACTTCTATCGTCAAAAAAATTAATGAACAGCAAGTTATTGATGCGAATAAGACAGTGGCAGAGTAGTGGGCTCCATGAGCCACTTTTAACAAGTTAGTTTTAGAAAGCTGATTTCAAAAAATTGCTTTTAGAAATCGTTTTTAGAAAATAGCCTTCAACCACATTTTTAGAAATGAAAAACCGCCATGTCATTTGATGTGGCGGTTTTTGTCTACTTGCTATAAGTATAGAAGCTTAAGGTGTGTTCTCATTTTGAAAATTTCATATTCAGATTGAGGGTACGCCTTAGGGCGTGTCCTCAATTCAAACGAGTGTCCTCTAAATGGGCTAGAAACAGCTAAATTTTGCCAAATATCGTCAAATAGTTGGTCAATATCTCGATATTATCTGCACTATTTTCCTCGTTTGACAGCAATTTATCTCATTTTTATCACCATTTTTAAAATGAGGACACGCCCTAGTCAGTTTTGGCTTTAAAATCGGTATGGCATGATTTACAGCTTGCACCAACTTGACCAAAGGCAGGTTTTACATCATCCATACTCGTGGCGGTCTGCGCTGCAGCGTTCAATTCAGCGGTCACCTTTTGGAAATTATCGGCTTCGGCACGGAAACCATCCGCATTAGACCAAACCGCTTCAGTGGCATTACCCACTGCTGCTTTGTCTGCGAAATGACCCCAAGGATTGGCGGCATCTTCTGCCAAGAATGCTGCTTGTTCTTTGAATACAGCCGCATCAAATGTGTCAGGTGCCTTTGCCATATCACCCATGACGCCCATCGCGTCACCCCAGTTTTTCATGTTGTTCTGACGGGCTTCCACGTCAGGGTTCGATTCAGTTGAAGTGCTACACGCCGTTAAACCTAGGGCGGCTGTCATCAATGCGATGCCAAAGATGGATTTCAATGATTTGTTGGTATAAACCTGTGCCATATGACTTACTCCTTTAAACTTGGCTAATAATAAGCGCGCTTACAGACGCTCACCTTATATTAAAATGTTGTTATGCAATACACTATCAAAAATTCTTTTGAGCACAGTCGCTGCCAAAGAACGTCTTCTATTGTAACGGTTATCTGCGCGATGGTAATTATATAGTTGTTATATCCTCGTAATATTTCAGGACGGGGCAATTAGTATAAAAAAGGCCAGCTATCGTAGCTGACCTTTTTAACTTTTCCAAAGATATGAATATTGCGTTATTTACAAAACTTATAGCGCTAACCAATCACGTGGTTTTAGATAATAATCCGTTAGCTCAAACTCAGGCATTCCTTCAGTAGGCTCAAAACGATAATGCCAGCTGGCAAGTGGCGGCATACTGACTAGGATAGATTCGATACGTCCGTTGCTTTGTAGCCCAAATAGAGTGCCGCGATCGTAGACCAGATTGTATTCGACATAGCGGCCACGGCGATAGAGCTGAAACTCGCGCTGTGCTTCGGTATAAGGGGTGTTTTTGCGTTGCTCAAAAATCGGCATAATACCGTCAAGGTAACCGTTGCCCACTGCCTTCATAAAGTCAAAGCAAGTCTCAAAATCCCAGCCGCGACTCTCGGTACTGACATCATCATAAAATAGACCGCCAATACCGCGCTGCTCATCACGATGGCGCAGATGGAAATACTCATCGCACCACTGTTTAAAATCAGCGTAGATATTGTCTCCAAAAGGCGCGCACAGGTCATGACAAACTTGATGCCAGTGTACGCAATCAGCGAGCACTGGATAGAATGGTGTCAAGTCAAAACCTCCACCAAACCACCAGATAGGCGCTTCGCCTTCCGCTTCTGCTACAAATAAACGCACATTGGCATGGCTCGTAGGGACGTTAGGGTTTTTGGGATGCACGACCAGTGACACGCCCATGGCTTGAGCTTTGCGCCCAGCGATATTAGGGTGACGCGCAGTCGCAGAGGCCGGTAGATTATGTACATGAATATGGCTAAACATGACACCTGCTTTCTCAATCACGTCGCCATCTGCCAATACACACGACCGACCGCCACCGCCTTCAGGACGTTCCCAATCATCAGGGACGAAGGTTGCCATGCCGCCACCATCACGCTCTTGCGCTTCTAGCGATTTACAAATGCGTGCCTGCAAATCAACCAAAAACGCACGCACTCGCATGATGTCGTTATTGGTTGGTATGGTCACTGACGCTACTGTTGACAAGTCTGTTTGGTTATCCGTATTTGCAATACTCATAAGATATCTATTTATTATTTATTTATTTATTCAGGTGTATGGCTGTGTTGATGTCTGTGTCGAGATGGAGATCTTTATCAATATTAATATCCTTATCAAACAAGTGTCCCATACGGTCACGCTTGGTCGCGAGGTATTCAGCATTCATATCATTTACCCCTACTAATAATGGCACGCGTTCAACAACATCAATCCCATGCTCAGTCAGATAAGCGACCTTGTTTGGATTGTTGGTGATGAGTCTCACGGCATCGACACCGATATGGGCAAGCATCGGCCCACACATGTCATAAACACGTGCATCCGCAGGCAGTCCTAGCATGAGGTTTGCATCCAACGTATCATGGCCTTGATCTTGGAGGGCGTACGCACGAATCTTATTGGTCAGACCAATACCACGACCTTCTTGACGCAAATACAAAATTGCACCGCAACCTGACTCTTGAATGGCTTGCATGGCAGTATTGAGCTGCGGTCCGCAGTCACATTTTAGTGAGCTAAATGCATCGCCTGTTAGACATTCAGAATGAATACGAACCAATGGCACTTGCTTCGCTACTGTCTCGTCTTGTTGGCTTAATACCGTGTCATTTGAAGGTTGACTAGCCACCGCGCCTGTCTTTTGATCGACCACAGTCAGGCCAGCGGTCAGCATGACATGCTCCTGACCCTCGCTATTTTCAAAGATATGAATATCAAACTCGCCGTGACGAGTGGGTAATTTGGCACTAGTGATAAATTGATATGACATTACTGTCCTATAAAGCCTATAGTCGTGGCGGTGAATAGTTTGTTATCGCTGTTTAAAATACTGGTATCCTCATAGCTTGAATAAGACGACTATGAGGGTGCCAGTATAACCTGTTCATAAAGACAGCGTGTTCATTGTATTTATTATAAAAACACACAAAATTCACAGACGACGCACGATGATTAAAGCGACAATTAAAAAAAAATGCTATTATGCCATACTATTTTGACGGATACAGTGACAAGTCTTTACCCTTACATTACTATGTCGTCACTAACATTCGCTATTGATGCAAAATAATAGGGCATAATGTTATCCCCCAGTATTTAATAGTATTAAAGCATCAATGTTTTAATATTAAAACGTTAGTATTGACGCGCGGTCTATCACGACAGCGTATCTACTATCATAAGTAGCGCAGCTATATAGACACAAAAGTTGCATGAATAATTATATGGTCGATTACATCAATAATGATGTAGATATTATTGACGTCGTTTGGTTATAGTTATCGCTATATATTAAAGACACGTCTTGTCAGCAGATTGGTAGGTATCGTACGGTTTATGCAGCAATCACCTCATTCTCCAAAGTCTCAGTCCCTATCTACATCAGCATTAGACTCTGCTGCTCAGCTATCGAGCTTACAGCAGACCTATACTATGATTCCACGGGTGCGTCCTCACACACCATTGCTTGATGCAATTGATACGCCAACAGACCTTAGTACCTTCTCAACTGCCCAACTGATTACGTTGGCTGATGAGCTACGCCTTTTTTTGTTGTATTCAGCCGGTCAAAGTGGTGGGCATTTTGGTGCCAATTTGGGCGTGGTTGAGCTGACCATTGTACTGCATTATCTGTTAGACACACCGCAAGACCAAATCGTATGGGACGTGGGCCATCAAGCCTACGCTCATAAAGTACTGACAGGTCGCCGTGAACAGTTGGGTACTATCAGATCCAAAGATGGTCTGACCGCATTCCCTGAGCGTGCAGAATCTGTCTATGATACGTTTGGTGTTGGGCATTCATCGACTTCCATTTCAGCGGGTCTGGGCATGAGTTTGGCGCTGCGTTATCAAGGCCGCGCGCAGACGGTTGCTTGCATCATTGGTGATGGTGCGATGACAGGTGGTATGGCATTTGAGGCCATGAATGACGCAGTACAGCAAGATGCTGATTTGTTAGTCGTTCTAAACGATAATGATATGTCGATATCTTGCTCTATTGGTGGATTTTCACGACATTTGGCCATGCTTTGGGAATCAGGTTATCAAGTTGATATCTCTGAGTCAGGTGAGCCTGTACTCTGCCACCGTCCTGATATGCAAGCGTTCGATCGCCGCAAACGTCACAAAGAGATGCGTGATGTTCCGCAGCTAGAAGACAACTTATTCAAAGCGATTGGTTTTACCTATTTTGGTCCATTTGATGGGCATAATATTCCTGAGCTACTGCGCGTATTGTCATTGGCAAAGCAAGTATCAGGTCCCGTATTGGTGCATATTTATACCACTAAGGGTAAAGGGTTTGCACCCGCAGAATTGGATCCAGTGGGTTATCACGCAATTAGTAAGTTGCCTGTCGAAGATAACGAAGCAAAAACCAACGCAGCTAATACTTCAATAGCAAAGGCTTCAAAAGATAAGCCAGCGTTAAAGTACTCGCAAGTGTTTGGCCAGTTTTTGTGTGACAAAGCAGCCGCAGACGATAAGCTGTTAGCCGTCACACCTGCCATGGAAGAAGGCTCTGGAATGATCGACTTTGCTCGTCATTTTCCAGAACGTTTTTTTGATGTGGCGATTGCCGAGCAACACGCCGTCACGCTAGCGGCTGGGATGGCGACCCAAGGTATCAAACCGATTGTCGCGATTTACTCAACGTTTTTGCAGCGTGGCTATGATCAGCTGATTCATGATGTTGCGTTGCAGAATTTAGACGTGATGTTTGCCATTGATCGAGCGGGCCTAGTCGGTGAAGACGGTGCCACGCATGCTGGCGTGTTTGATTTTGGATTTTTACGTTGTATCCCTAATATGGTGATTGCAGCGCCAAAAGATGAAAACGAATGCTACCATTTGCTCAATACCTGCTATGAGTATTCAGGGTGCACGGCTGTACGTTATCCGCGCGGCGCTGGTACAGGCGCAACTATCGAGCAGCCAGCACAAAATTATAAAATTGGCGAAGCTGTTATTGAGTCGGTATTAGGTAAAGATAATGCGCCTTATAAATTGGCATTATTGGCCTTTGGTACGATGGTGGCGAACGCTCAGCAAGCAGCAGAAATTCTAACGAATGATGATGCAGTGCTAGAGTGTCAAGTACATGTGGTCAATATGCGCTGGGTAAAACCGCTAGATACAGCCATGCTTGAGACGTTACTGGCGCAAGGGGTGACTCATATTGCGACCTTGGAAGAGCACATGATTATGGGCGGTGCAGGTAGCGCAGTGAATGAATACTTACTTAATGAGTCGGCTGCCTTTAAACAAAACCGTCCAGCCATATGCAATATAGGCATCTCTGATCGCTTTATTGCACATGGCTCACAAGCAGAGCAGTTGGCTGACTGTGGTCTGGATGTCGAAGGCGTGATTAAACAGCTCAAAACCCTCTTATCGTAAGCATTGTTTGTAGCGTTACAATATTATTTTAAAAAATTAATGCCCTAATTAAAACAGATATAAGCTCTTTAAACAGAGCAAACGCCTGCTAGCCGTAGGTGCTGACTTTTTTACAACTTGCGCAGTTTAGGTGATCACCAAAATATTGGCTTGGTCAGCGTGACGGTTTTTTCGTTTTTATCGAACAATTTTAGTATAATGCGATTGTCGTTTATAAGTTTTCATTTATAAAAGACACGTTTTTTAAATCGCATAGATGTGGTGTGATGCGGCGGCTGTTTGGCATGTTGTGGGCACAAAGTTAGTCTCATTTTTTATATTCATTCATCAAGCAAATAGGTTATTTATGGAACCCATGGTCGTCATCGCAGCGCGTACTGCTGAAAAAGTTGGTAAAGAGATTTTATATGCGCATCAAAACCGCCACAAAATCGAGTTGGATATCGAGTCGAAAGGACTTGATGGTTTGGTTACGCGCATCGATCGCTTTAGCGAAGAGCTCACGATTGAGACGCTAAAAGCCAGCTATCCCAATCATTCATTTTTGGGTGAAGAGTTTGGTATGCAAGAAGGCCGCGGCGAAGATGCTGACTGGTGCTGGATTATCGATCCGCTAGATGGCACCAAAAACTTCGTTCATGGTGTGCCGCAGTTCTGCGTATCTATCGCTGTACAGCATAAAGGCGTTACCCAGCACGGTGTGATTTATGATCCAGTACGTGATGAGATGTTCTCTGCGAGCCGTGGTAAAGGCGCACGTTTAAACCAACGCCGTATCAATGTCAGCGAACGCAAAACGATTGACGGCGGTTTCTTTACGACGGGCCATCCTCTTGAGCGTAAGCGCAATGGTGAAGTCATCTCTTACGCTAAACAGCATTTTGAGAGCCTACAAAAAATATCTGAGGCAGGTGGTCAGGTACGTCGTCTAGGTTCAGCTGCGCTTGATTTGTGTTATGTTGCTGCTGGTCGTTTTGACGGTTATTTTGAGATGTCTATTAAGCCTTGGGACATCGCAGCGGGTGAGCTTATCGTGACTGAAGCACGCGGCGTCGTGGTCGATCATACTGGCGCGCACAACTCTATGACCTCAGGCTCTATTTTTGCTTGTAATGTTAAATTGCTAAAACCGTTGATGCAAACTGTTGTACCAATCTGGGGTGACGCGATTTAATCGTTACTGCTTTTGGTATTAGGGCACACCCTAGCATTTAGCGCGCTTATTGTTCAGATCTAGCATTCAGATTTAGTGTTGAACAGAAAAAGCTGGTTCCATTATGGAGCCAGCTTTTTTGTTTTATCATTACCCTTGTAGCCACCTTTGTCTTCAACGGTGATGCCTTTAAATGCCAATTCTTTACTGGTCGTTTCTAATAGTTGTAGCTCTTCTTCTATGAGCGTGATCATGTCTTGCACACGTGGTAATACTTTGCTACAGGCGGTAATACCGAACTCAATCTTATCCAAATAGCTGGCCAAAGTGATATTCAAAGCTTGACCATTAAAGACGATAGAAGCGGGGTACAAAGACTGCAAACGTGCACCATTCCAGTACAAAGGCTTTTCAGAGCCAGGAACGTTAGAGATAATCAGGTTAAATGCCTGTTTTCTAGGAAACAGTCCTGTCGCTAGATTAATCCCTTGCCATGCGTATGCAATAACACTGTAGTTGATGACTTGTGCCGGATTCAGGCGACGAAAGCGACGCTTGCCATTATTCATACTGCGATGGATCAACTCTATCCTGCGTAGTGGATTGTCTAAATGCGTGCCCAAATTAGCCAATACAAATGATAGTTGATTGCCTGCCACACTGTCATCTGTTCGTAGCGACATCGGCACAAAGGCAATCAAAGGTTTACTTGGTAAAGCATCCATCGAGATTAGATAACGACGAATAGCGCCAGCACACACTGCCAGTACCACATCATTTTTACTGATTTTGAGTCTTTCAGCGATATCATTAAAACGTTGTATATCATAGGATTGAGCCGCTATGCGCCGTGAAGCGGATATACGTTTGTTCAACACACTCATCGGTGCATCAAAAGTACCAACATACCCTTCATCACCATGGTTTTTTAGATTATCTAGCAATTCTGTAAATACAGGTTTGATGGTAGATATCTGTTCTTTTATGATGCGTCTGATAGACCTTTCGGCAGGTAGGTTGGCATTTATTTGGTTGCGATGGCGGGCCATCAGTGACCAAACGGGTAGGGTCACTGATTCGGTCGGCGATTGTGATAGTGATTTTTGTACCAAGCGCATAGCTGCGATACCATCCACCAAAGAATGATGGATCTTAAAATACCAAGCAAAACGTTCAGGTCCACCTTCAATTTCTGGCTGTATACCCTCAATAACGTGGCATTCCCATAGCGGCATGGCACGATCTAGCAACCGTCCATGCTCCCTTGAGACATACATCAATAGCTCACGAACACGCCCAGGACTGGGTAGCGCGACATGGTGCAAATGATGCTCAACATCAAAGTCTTTGTCTTTTTGCCAAAAAGCCAAGTGCTCAAGCACCTGATTAAAAGGAAAGCTTGGCGGCACATCAGATTCTTGCATTTGTTTTATTAATTGGTAGACAAAATTACTATCAGCATTTTCTGGTAATTCAAATAAAAACAATCCGCCAACATGCATGGGCTGTTTACGCGACTCAAGAAATAGGAACAACTGGTCGACTGCTGTGAGAAGTCGCATAATAAATCCTTTTATGACGATAAGTGACATACGAAAAATATAATTAGGCCGTGTCTTCATTTTAAAAATGGTGATAAATATGAGATCAATTGCCGTCAAACAAGAAAAATAGCGCAGGTAATATCGGGATATTAGCCAGCTATTTGACGATTTTTGGCAAGATTTAGCCCATTTATATGGCTATCGAGTGAGTTGAAGACACGCCCTAATAGCTGTTCACAGAAATAATTTTATTATTTTATCATTGGCCTATAATCGATCCATTTTAAAAAGAGTGTGGTTCTACTGGGATGAATGTTTCGAAGCCTCTGTCACGTTAGAGAACAGCCAGTCAGGACAATTGATATCAGTAGAACATGATGACCGTGAGTACTGTTTCGAGTTCAGATTGATGACACGCTGTAAGGCATGTCATCAATGCTTCAGCTTATTGAAAGAAATAGCCTGTTTGTGGCGAGCTGGCCGTGGCTATCTTGCGCATCGGCATACGACCTGCCAAAAATGCCGCACGACCTGCCCACATAGCATGTTTCATTGCATGCGCCATCATCACAGGATTTTGTGCATTGGCAATGGCTGAGTTCATCAGTACGCCATCACAACCAAGCTCCATCGCAAGTGCAGCATCAGAGGCAGTGCCGACGCCTGCATCAACCAATACTGGTACTTTGGCATTTTCGATAATGAGACTGAGGGTGTGACGATTGAGTAAACCAAGTCCTGAACCAATCAGGCTGCCGAGCGGCATAATAGCGACACAGCCCATGCTTTCTAATTCTTGTGCGACGATAGGGTCATCTGAGGTATAAACCATCACTTCAAAGCCATCATCGATCAAGACTTTGGCTGCTTTTAAAGTTTCCATGACGTTTGGATATAGAGTTTTTTCGTCGCCCAATACTTCCAGCTTAACCAAATTATGCCCACCCAATAGCTCGCGAGCAAGCTTGCAAGTGCGAATGGCTGTCTCGGCATCAAAGCAGCCAGCAGTGTTGGGCAATATCGTGTATTTGTCAGGAGAGATGACATCTAATAAGTTGGGTTCATCACTATTTTGTCCAATATTCACACGACGAATAGCGACGGTCACGATCTCGGCTGCTGAAGCGGCAATGGCTTCTCCAGTTTCCGTCATGTCTTTGTACTTTCCCGTACCGACCAGCAGACGAGAAGAAAAAGTACGACTACCTACAGTAAAGGTATCTTGTAAAAGTGGTGTCGGGCTAGTAGCAATGCTAACGTTCTCTGACATAACGGAAAATCCTAATATCGAGCGGGAGAAGGGGACAGACAAAATATAATGACACGGCCTAAGCCATATAAAAAGGGGTAATAGACAATAATAGCGTACTGTCAGCAAAATAAAAAATCACATGATAAGCTGATTGAATACAGCCATTATAAGTGCTGGGCGATAGGTACAAAGCGCCAGTCACATAAAATAATACCCGTCTAAAACAAAATGCTATTATAACAAACTCATGCAACCTTACTGGCAGTCTTTTTTGATTCGATCTGTTAAGGATAAGGCATTTATTATGTCTTGATATGCATATTTTATTATCTTTCCCTCACTTATCAGGTCGTCTTTATGATGCAGTTGCCATACAGCTTTGCGAAACGCCATCAGATTTTGGCCATACCTGCCATTGATCCTGAATTGCCTCCGACGTTGGTGCTAACAAAAGCGACACCATTGTCAGCGATTAATGAGGCGGTACGGTTTTTACAGCAGCAGGGCAGCCGCGGTGTACCCACTTACGAAAGTATCAGCTCGGATGAGTTCGAACGACGAATGAACGCCGCCTATGCGGGCAATACAGGAGAGTCACAGCATATCGCTGCTGGACTGGAAGACCACCCTGATCTGGATAGTTTGGCAGATAGCGTCCCTGAAACTGAAGATTTGATGGATCAACAAGACGATGCGCCTATTATTCGCCTGATCAACGCATTATTGTCCGAAGCCATTCGCTTAAGTGCCTCAGATATTCATATTGAAACCTTTGAAAAGCGCTTGGTTGTCCGTTTCCGAGTTGATGGTGAGCTAAAGGAAATCATCACGCCAAAACGCCAACTGGCGCCATTATTAGTCTCACGTATTAAGGTAATGGCTAAATTAGACATCGCCGAAAAGCGGGTGCCGCAAGATGGTCGTATCAGCTTAAGACTGGCAGGGCGAGAAGTTGATGTGCGCGTATCTACTTTACCATCGAGCTTTGGTGAGCGCGTGGTGATGCGTCTACTAGATAAGCAAGCTGGTCGCCTTAATATGACGTATTTGGGGCTGTCTGATAATGACTATACTGAGCTAAAGCGCTTAATCCATCGTCCGCATGGCATTATTTTGGTGACAGGGCCGACTGGCTCGGGTAAAACCACCACGCTATATTCTGCATTGACCGACTTGAATGACCAAACCCGCAACATTTTGACTGCTGAAGATCCGATTGAGTTTCAGCTTGATGGTATCGGGCAGACGCAGGTCAATAATAAGGTAGATATGACGTTTGCTAAAAGCTTGCGAGCGATGTTGCGCCAAGATCCTGACGTGGTGATGGTTGGTGAAATTCGTGATTTAGAGACGGCCGAGATTGCTGTACAGGCATCTTTGACAGGGCATTTGGTATTATCAACACTGCATACCAACACCGCCATTGGCGCGGTCACTCGCTTGCAGGATATGGGTGTTGAGCCTTTTCTGTTATCGTCGTCGCTCATTGGCGTGGTAGCGCAGCGCTTGGTGCGTACCTTGTGTTCACATTGTCATGCTTGGCAGGCTGCCGATACTGAGCAAGCAAAGCTGTTTACCGAAATTGGGATTGGGTCAGGGTTAAAAAATAATGCTGAACCTATAGTAAATGATTCGATTCGTCTGCCCAAGCCAGTGGGCTGTGATAAGTGTAATCAGTCGGGTTTTAAAGGCCGTACCGCCATCTATGAAGTCGTACCAGTCGATGACACGTTGCGCCGTATGATTCATAGCAATACCGCAGAGTATGAACTAGAAGAATATGCACGCCAACAGACACCATCGATACGCGCGGATGGTTTGCGTAAGGTGATAGAAGGACGGACGACATTAGAGGAGGTGCTACGAGTGACGAAGGAAAGCGCCTTAACTGACGACACGATACTGGTATAAAGACTTGAAAAAAATATCGGTATAACAGACAAAAAATAACTGGCGTGAGCTGCCAGTTATTTTCTGATTTTGAAGCTTTAGAGCTTTCAGCCGCTATTATTTGGCAGCCATACATTCAATCTCAACGCTGGCTCCAGCGGCCAGTTCTGATACGCCAAAAGCGGATCGTGCAGGGTAAGGCTTCGTCAGCTCTGCTTTGTAGACGGTATTAAAATCATCGAAATCATCCATATCAGTCAGCATGACCATACATTTGACGATATCAGCCTGTCGGTAGCCGTACTTTAATAGCGTGCTATGGATATTATCTAGCACTTGCTTGGTTTCCGCTTTGATGCCGCCTTTGACTAATTTGCCCTCTTTAAAGCCAATTTGCCCTGACATATACAATATATTGCCCACACGTACGGCTTCTGAAAAAGGATAAGTACCGCCATCACCCAAGAAAACAGGTCCAGATTTAGCAATACTGACAGCCGTCGTCGTATTGGCATTAGCGCTATTAGCAAAACCTAATGAGCACAAAGCAACGAGCGCAAAGGTAGACAGGCCGGTACTGAGTTTGGACATGCTGTTTCCTCATTGGATTTGTTTGTTATCAATTTTTTATTAACTGGGGCGTGTTGAATCTTCACAAATAGTCCCTGTCAGTGCCATGGTCGAATGTTCAACGCGCCCTACTTATCATCACTATTATTTTGAGTAGATGGCTCATCACTTTCTGCGACGGTTGCTTCGGCTTCTGTCTCATTTTCGGTTTCAATTTCTGCCATTTTTTCAGTCGCTTTACCTTGGCGGCGTGCTTCTAGCTCCGCTTTTGGTATCCATGCCCATGTCATTTCAACCACAATTGGGTCGCGATCACTGTCAGATTCACGATCATTGATGACACAAGGGATAATCATTTCACCTTTTGGGGTGTTTAAGATATCTAAACGTTGCTCATCAGACAGGCTTGCCACAGCGGCAATTTGACCTTTTTTGATGGGGCGATGGAAATTCACCGAGTAAGACTTAATCAGTAGAATGCGATCAGAAGGCAGGTTCAAACCCAAAATAAAACCAGTTGCCGTTTCGGCCAGCAAGGTGATGGCAACCGCATGAATAGAACCAATGTGGTTTTGGACGGCTTTATTATTGTTGAGACTGACGACGACTTGATTTGGTTCTACCGTTTCATAATAGATGCCCGTTGTGCCGACATATGGGACGACCTTGCCAAAGGCTTTGGACAGAATACTTGAGCGTGCGCCCGCTGGTAGATACTTGGTGACTGATAGTAATTTAGTAAATTGATTGCTGATGGGTTTTAGGGTACTACTGGGCTTTTCAACGGGTGATCTTGTACTGTCAGATACTTTGGCTGGCAGCTTATTGGTCAGCTTGGCGGGTAGTTTTTTTAATAATCCTGACATACAAAGTTCCTTAATGTATATGGGTTGAAAGACATTCTTGGCATGATTTTATGATAGCGACAAAAGTTGTGTATGATGAAAGTTGCCATCAACACTATGGTACATTAACCATCGCCTTCCTAGTATTATTAGCATGAACTGCTGCGCTTACAAAACAATAGTAGCGTAATTATGTTGCTGGGCTATGTCATTACATGATTTCATTAACAAGTATGAACTGCTATTACCAACAGACCCTATACGTTTTATTTTATAAATTTTTTGATGCTGGATGACGCTATGCCTGATATGTCTACTCACGAACCGACCAATCTTATTTATACAGGCGTTGCTGGTACGGGTAAAACCTATCGCTTGCTACAAATCGCGAAGCAATATACCGATCATCTGCCCAAAATGGACGATGAAGATTTATTAGGACAGCTGTTGCAAGGTTTGAGTTGGCGTGAGGTTGTATGCTTGATATTTTTAGATTTTCAATCAAAAAAGCAAGACTTGGTCAAAGTGCCAGAGCTAGTTAACCATGAGTTTTTTACCAAAAAAGCAACGCAAAATGATCGAGAAAAAAACTTAAGCAATACGGCTTGGTCTGTACTGCAAATGCATTGTTCCATCACATCAGAAACAGTCAGCTATAAAAACCGCGCTAGCCAAGCTTATTTTGATAAAGACAATAGTGGGGCATGGTATTTATTGCCTGAGAGTATGGGGCTACTACAAGACTTGTCGCAGGAATTAGCAGAGTTTCAGCAGGCGCAGCATGACAACCAACACCATCACAATCAAATGCTTGGTCAACAGCGTTTTAGTATGGTGAGCTTCCATCAAGCCTATGGTTATGAAGAGTTTGTAGAAGGTATACGGCCTGTCATGAGTGGTGCTGCACAAGCAAATAACAGCCCTTCTAATCAAACTCAAATGAGTTACGCGGTGCAAGATGGAGCGTTTTTAAAGCTATGCCAACGTGCCGCCCGTGACCCTCAGCAGCGTTATGCCATGCTGATTGATGAAATTAACCGTGCCAATGTCTCACGGGTGTTTGGTGAGCTTCTTAGTTTGATTGAGCCTGATAAACGTGCGGGCAAGCCGAATGCTATGACAGTAAATTTGGCGTATTCTGGGCGTGCTTTTAGTGTTCCCGCCAACGTTGATATCTATGCCACTATGAATACCCAAGATCACTCTTTAGCGCCACTTGATATGGCGTTACGTCGACGTTTTCGCTTTATTGATTGTCCGCCACAGCCTGATTTATTGTCAATTATTGTTGATGCCAGTAGTGACAGCAGCGATGATAACACCAGCGCGACTGACCGTTCAGAAGCTGCTACGATAGACTTGAGTAAATTGCTAAGTGGCCTGAACAGGCGTATCGCACAGACGCTCGGAGTAGAAGCGCAGTTAGGCCATGCGTTTTTGTTCACAGTCAGTCGATTAGAGCAATTGCAAACAGCGCTCATCGAACAAATCATCCCGCAGTTGGCTCAGGCAGCGGGCGGCCAAGTTGCTGTCTTACAGTATATTTTTGGGGATGACCAGCAGCCGACAAACAAGCAGTTTATACAGGACAGTCAAGCGCTGATAAATGACGGCTTGCCTCATTCGATGGATAATCAAAACAATGGCTCTGCTCAACATTCAATGTTTGCAGGGCAGGGTTCTTTTCTCAGCCAATCCATGAACATGGGCAGTTATACTATCAATGCAGATCTTATTGCCAATAGCGGTGAGTTTAATAACGCCGTGCTCTACCAGCGTTTATATTAGCAAGGTGGCTGATTAGTGATCACCAATAATCGACATTACACTAACGCTCAGTGTATTAGTGCAGATAGCCTTCAGAATCGTAGACCTGACGGTAATATCGCCATGGCAAATGTCATCACAGTGTTTGAGCATCAGCGTCTGACCGTGCATGATTTTTTGCATGCGTCTGACTTCGATTGGCTGCTGGCACAAGAGCTTGCCGTATTTACGATCAAGCGTAAGCAAGGCCAGTGGCAACTTAAGGTCGGCCATTATATCGGGATTATTCTACTGCCTAGTGGCACGACGCTTGAGCTATTGCCAAAGCTGAATAAATCTACTCAGAATAACGATATCGTCCAAACCCGTTACTGGGTGCAAGGCATGCTATTGGATTTGGCGCGCCTTGATACACCTAAAAAAAATAAACTGCCCAATACAAAAAACGTCGGTCAATTCAGCTCGAAGTCAGTGCCTTTACCGCTAGAAGTGCTGCCTCTATCAGACTGGCTCATCACACAGTTTTTACAGCGCTTGATGTATTATCAACCAACCAAACACTATCAGACGCAAATCAACAACCAGACAGCCTTACAGGGGCGATTGCTCATTAAAGAGCAGCTACGCCAGAACAATACGCAACCGCATAAATTCGTCTGTGAAAGCAGTTTGTTGAGTCATGACATGTTGGCCAATCGGTTGATTAAAAGTGCATTGGTGTACTTGACGCCTTTATTGTCCAAATCGACGTTTTCGCACCTATTTCAGCCATGGCAGCCGCTATCTATGCTGACTCATCGTGAGCTGCCGCAGCTAGAGCTCATCTATGCTCAAGCAAAACGCCAGCTAGATGCTCAGCCGCTTCAAAAGCAAAAATTACATGCCGCGCAGCAGTTAGTAGATTTGGCATACTGGTTATTAAAACAGACAGACACTGCGACAGGTAATGGCATTGCTCCAGCCAACCAAACGCCCTCTCAGCTGAGACTGTGTTTGCTGATTGATATGAATCAAGCTTTTGAGCAATGGGCAAGTCAGCGTATCGCGTCGATGTTTCAGCAATTAAGCGACAATTACCGTCCTTTTTATCAGACCCAACGTGTCTGGCTAAACGATGCCGCAGGACAAGCATGCTTATCTATACGACCTGACTTGCTGATATATAAAACTGCTGCTGATGATAGTGGCCAAAATCAGAAAGATACTGTGGTTATTGAAACCAAAGCAAAAGGTCGCTACAGCCATGTCATCGATATTAAATGGAAATATTTACCGCATGCCGCTGCTATTAGTGCAAGCGACGCTTATCAATTGACCAGCTATGCACAGGCTTACCAAGCAGAGCAAGTCTGGTTGGTTTATCCTGTACAAGGTGATGAGAGACAACCGATAGCACTTAGTCAACGGTCTCTGAATGGTCAAGATATTGATAATAATATGAATTCTGCTCAGTTATGGCTCATACCATTTAATGTCTTTACTGGAACGATAAACGAGCGCTTGTGTTCGGCCTTGAATCGAGTATAATGGCGCTATCGATGGTTAGCGCCGTCGTAGGAAAGACTTTTTGTTTAAGCTGTTTTGATGAAAAGTAGGTGTTTTTGAAATAATTTAGAAATTTTTTAAATTAATCAAAAATAAGTGTTGACACTACCACCGTTTCCGCTTAATATGTGCACCTCGATAGCGAGGAACATTAACGAGTTAGCAGTATTTCTGATAACAAGTTAAGCAACAAACTATCGTGATAATAGAAATTTTCGGAGTGTGGCGCAGTTTGGTAGCGCATCTGGTTTGGGACCAGAGGGTCGTAGGTTCGAATCCTATCACTCCGACCATCTATTTTTAAGAGCCTTACAGGCTTTTTTTTATGTATAATAGTTTGGTTTTTGATATAATAAAAATTATATTGTAAACTGGTTTTAATATATAAAAGTCCTCTAAGAGCGCCTGTAGCTCAGCTGGATAGAGCATCTCCCTTCTAAGGAGGTGGCCGCAGGTTCGAATCCTGCCAGGCGCACCATTTAGCCTGCAAATCTTGCCTATTCTTTGGCAATAGTTATGGCGGTTGTAGCTCAGTTGGTAGAGCCCCGGGTTGTGATCTCGGTTGTCGTGGGTTCGAGTCCCATCAGTCGCCCCATATTTTTTCTGTATGACCTCTGCATATATCCTTTCTTAATGTAAAACTTATATAAGTAATAGCACTCGCCCTTGATGGCGTTTTTTTATGCCTGTTTGATTTTCATTGTTTGCATTATTCTTATGAAACGAAAAGCGTTAAGGTTACCCATGTATCCTTAGCGCTTTTTTTGCTTTGTGAATAACCATTATCTATAGGAGCAAGATGTCAAACTCTCTGCTCACGCTATTTTAGTTAAGTACAGCTGACAACGAGTCTGTGTTCAGGTACTATGGGTTGATGAGTCGTCGAGGTAGAAGCGTTTGTTTTTTAGCGCGTGATACGTCCTTGTATGATAGATATATAAAAGGATCTAGACGATGTTTATTTTCGCTGCTGATGGTATGTTATGACTGAACCGACCGCAAAGCTAAGTGCGGGAAGCAATAGCCGACAAGACGCTACTGCCACTGCTAAAAAAGAAAGTAATGTTAATAAAAACACTGCTATAGATCACTCGCATGTCGGCAAAACTGCGCCGAAAGATACTATAGTAGCGACACCTGACAAAGCGGCATTACTGACGATGTTTACCTTGTCAGATGCCAATGAAACCGCCACGGAAGCCATCGCAGCGGAGTCGTCTGATACACTTACAGCCACTGCAAAAACTGCGGCGCAAGAATCAAGTATTGCTGCACAGCGTGTTGCGCTTTATCATACTCAACATGAACGCACTCGATTGTTATACATGGCGTCGGCCAATACGCGTCCCACTTATTTAGTACAAACCCTCAAGCTGCAATTCGCAGAATATCAGCAATACTTACTCGCTCAGCAGCTCGATAAGCGCGGGCTGATGGATGTTGATACGCTTGAAAGACTCTGGCATCAGCTGCATGTGGTTGATGATGTTATTGCAGATATCGTGCGTCATATGCCAGCGCAGCAGCCAGCTGGTTGGCAGCTTACTACTCAAGATGGGCGAAACCCGCTATGCTTTGCTACAGTGGGTAAGCTAAAACACGGCAAGCCAATTCGTGATCAAGGCAGTCTCAACAGCTACGTACTTGGTCACTTTGGTGTGAGTAGTTTTACCTATGATCGAGGCTATTACATCGGCCATGTGGTTGGCTATTTATTCAGTTGTTATTATTGTGCGCACCTGTCGATAAGCTATGGCGTCACAGCACTTGGGCAGCAAGTAGTCGCTGACTATGATTATGCTAGCCTTGAAACCCCGCATATGGTCCGGCTATTACAGGGTTTAGATGGTTATTGCAAAAAACGCATCTATCAGCTGGCCGTTATCTGTGCGCGATTGAGCGTTTTTGCCAGTGATAAACGTATTGAGAGAATGCTGATTGCGGAAGTTAATGATTTTGATAAAAAACTACAGCAGCAGCATTTGGATGTCTTATTATTACAAGGCTTGATGCCTGATAGTAATGACTCGACACCGCTTTTTTAAGTGCTGACCCTTTTGTTAAGCCATAAACTATAATTATCTATCTGTGAGTTTCTTAGGATATCTGCTGCTATGCCTGCTTATCATTTTAAAGCGCTTGATGACCACGGTGGTGTCCAAAAAGGCTTGCTAGAAGGGGATTCTGCGCGGCAGGTTCGCCAGCAGCTGCGTGATAAGCAATGGACACCCGTTGAAGTCCATCCTGTCAATGACCGGCAGAGTCAGAGCAAAAACCGCTACAAAAAACCGTCTGCATACGAGTTGGCATTGTTGACACGTCAGTTATCTGTATTACTGGCAGCGGGTATCCCACTCGAAGAAACCTTGGCAGCGGTCGCCAAACAATCGCCAAAGACTCATATTAAATCGCTGATGCTTGCGGTACGCTCACATGTCTTAGAAGGACTGAGCTTAGCGCGTGCGCTACAACAAGCCGCTAGCTTTCCACCGTTATATATCGCTACGATTGCGGCAGGCGAAAAATCTGGTCATCTTGACCTTATCCTCAATCAGCTAGCAGACTATACCGAAAACCGATTTGCCCTCCAAAAGAAAATCCAAGGGGCAATGGTCTATCCGATTGTCCTTATGGTGATGGCGATTGGTGTGATTATGGGGCTAATGAGCTTTGTGGTGCCCAAAATTGTCAAAGTCTTTGAGCAGTCTGAGCAAGCGCTACCTCTGATTACCCAGATCGTCCTCACGCTATCGAATATCATTACTCAGTGGTGGTGGTTGATGCTGTTGGTATTGGCAGGGACGGCACTGTTATTCTATCGTTTCGCCCAAACGCAAGCAGGTAAATTGGCGATTGATAGCGTGGTGCTTAGACTACCGATACTAGCCCGATTATCCAAAGGGCTGAATGCTGCACGTTTTGCCAGTACCCTTGCGATACTAGTACGCTCAGGAGTGCCGTTGATTGAGGCACTACATATTGGTGCTGCAGTAGCGACCAATTTACATATTCAAAAAACCATTATCACCGCTGCCGATAGGGTCACGGAAGGCTCTAGTTTGTCTAGCCAACTAGAAAAGTCTACTTATTTTCCACCGATGATGGTGCAAATGATTAAAAGTGGTGAAAACTCAGGCGAGCTTGAAAACATGCTCAGCCGTGCTGCCAACATGCAGGAAGCGGAAGCAACCAATTTTATCAGTACTTTGCTGTCATTACTTGAGCCATTGATGCTGGTGCTGATGGGCATGGTGGTGATGGTTATCGTGATGGCGGTCATGCTGCCAATCGTCAATATGAACGATTTAGCTGGCTAAGGCATGGTTCGAGCTGATCGTTCATTGAATACCTACAGCCAGTTACCGCTATTTTCTACGCTGCCACCCGACATTGTCCTTATCTTATTCATATTGTCCTGCTTGCTAAATCTTGCGTTAGCTTTCTTAAGGTTTGCTTACTGTTGTATATTGTTGACTGGGCAGCATTTTTGCTATGGTAAATACATGCTCCGCGCTATAGTGAACGCGGATCAAAAGCCATAAATTTGGTGTCTACCATCATTTATAATTGACTGACACGGTGATCGAATCGCAATGCTGGATAAAAATAAAATCATGGTTTATAGTGATGATGGTTTCAAAGCTCATTGATACACCATGAATGAGTGCCACTAAAACGCCACTTTTACTATTTGCATAACTGTGATGACCAAAGCGATGACTATGACTGACAAACTCCAAGTAAATACGATCCCAAAAAATGCTATTCAGGATACCCAATCTCATTCAACAATAATAAACGACCATAAGAAGGACTCCTCATTTGTGTATCGTGGTTTGCCGAAAAAGTCAGGCCAAGCAGGGTTTACCCTTATTGAGATTATGGTTGTCATCGTGATCCTCGCCATTCTTGCTGGTTTAGTGGTGCCAAAAGTAGTCGGGCAAAGCGATAAAGCTCGCATCAAAACGACTGAAACCGCACTTGCCACAGTCTCAAACGCGCTGGATATGTATAAAGTTGATAATTCACGCTATCCGACCACCGCTCAAGGTTTAGAGGCGCTTACAACACCACCTGCGGATGCAAAAAACTATCCTGAAGGTGGTTATATTAAAGGTGGCTACCCAACTGATGGTTGGGAAAATGAGATGCAATATGTTGCACCAGGCGGTGAAGGGCGACCTTATGACTTATTTTCATTAGGTGCAGATGGTCAACAAGGCGGTGAAGGTCAAGATACTGATCTTTATGCTCAGCTATAAAGCTTAATAACATACGTATAAAGAACAAATTCTGATATTGATATCGCTTTGTAGAATGAAACATTCGTTCATCGATGCATGTCCAATAACTTATAAATATCAACCAATAATCTTTTATTGGTTGATATTTTTTATCAGTAGATAAACTACCTACTGTCCAATACAAGTTTGATAGTCAGTGCTATAAATATATCTAAGCGCTCGGTAACACAGTCATCGCAAACTGCAATTAAAGGTAATCATCTATGTCGATCCAACAGTTTAATAAATACTTTTCTAAAAACCTTTATAAATTGGTTTTAACCGTCGCAAGTACTTCATTAGCAACTGTCTTGTCAATGACATCGGTCAGTGCGCAAGCGGCAGGACTAAACGACTTATTTAACAATAATGGCTCGTCAAAATCGAAATTCTTACCAGTTGATGACGCTTTTCAGGTCGTCAGTAGTACCAAAGCGACTTCCAAAGGCACACGACTATCTATCAACTTTGATATCACACCAGGGCATTACGTCTACAAAGATCAGCTCACTTTAAGCTTTCCTAAAGGGATAAAAGCGACACCGTTTACCTTTAATCAGGCACCAGTATCAATCGATGATCCGACCTTTGGTCAGGTTCCTGTATTTACGCAAAGGAGCGTCATCGCAACCACGATACTGACTACCAGCAACGGTAAAGGAGCCAAAAACGCCCCTATTATTATTGGTTGGCAAGGGTGTGCAAAAGCTGGACTGTGCTATCCACCAGAAAAAGTCAAAACCAAGATAAACATTGCTGCGACACGCAAATAAATATTGAGTAGGTCGATTCAGTTATCGGTAATAATAGGTAGTCATTCATGCCCATCAAGACATTACGAAAATCCCTATCGCTCACTGGTAGTACTCGTCCAAGAAAGTCGTATCCCTTAGCACTTGCTATCGCTAGTGGTTTGCTGCTTACAGGTTTGTCAGCGACATCAACAACGGTACAAGCCGCAGGGTTGAGTGATCTTTTTGGCAACAGTGACAGCACATCAAAGTCAAAATTCTTGCCAGTAGATCAAGCGTTTCAGGTCAGTGCTAGCAGTACCCCTGCCAAATCTGGCACAGGGTTATCAATTAATTTTGATATCACGCCTGAGCATTATGTTTATAAAAAACAAATCAAACTCTCGCTACCCGCTGGCGTGACGGCTGCACCTTTTACCTTTAGCCAGACACCATATTCGATAGATGATCCGACATTTGGCAAAGTACTGGTGTTTGACCAAGCAAATATGGTCGCTACCACCACACTGACGAATAATAGTGGCAAGAATATAGATAGTGCCGCTATCGTCGTTGGCTGGCAGGGCTGTGCAAAAGCAGGACTGTGCTATCCACCTGAAAAGATTAATACGACTGTCGATATTGCAGCTGCATCGACGCAGGTATCAGCAGATAGTGAGAGTAGTGCGAGCTCGACCGATTCAGAGAATAGTGCTACGGCGACACCAGAGGAAGCAAGCTCAACAGCTCTTGATAATACTTTGCCAGATGCAGAGCAAGCACTGACAGATGATGGTGCTATTGATTATGATTTAATTGATGATAGCGCTGTCGAGTATGACTCTTTAGAGGGCAGTGCTGCGACAAATTCGCTTTCTGGGGCAGATAGCAACGTCGCGGGCGAGGTGACCAATAGTGGCAATCCGTCAACCAATAGCTTTGTCGATGGCGATCCTTTTGGTTTGGCTTCTCACCCTTGGCTGGCATTGGTTTTATTATTTCTAGCAGGCTTAGGCTTGGCTTTGACACCATGTGTCCTACCGATGTTGCCTATTGTGGCCAATATCGTGGCACGTGAACAAAACCCAACGGTCAAACGCGGTGTCATTTTGACCACCAGTTACGCGATTGGTGTGGCGACTGCTTATGGTATTTTGGGCGCAATCATCGCAGTATTTGGTGAGTCATTAGGTATTATTGGTTGGCTGCAAAACCCTATTATTCTCATTAGCTTTGCTATCGTCTTTATCTTGCTTGCGCTATATATGCTGGGCTTGTTCAGTGTGCGACTACCTCAAGTGCTTAGTCGAAAAATGCAAGGCTTAAGCCAAGCAGGTGACAGCAAGCTTGGTAGTACGGGCGGTAGTTTAATCGCTGGCTTTTTATCAGCGTTAGTCGTGTCCCCTTGTGTGTCCGCGCCACTATTTGGTGCATTATTGGCGGTCTCTACCATCGGTAGTCCATCGCTCGGTTTTGCGGCTTTGTTTATGCTCGGCTTTGGCTTATCGGCGCCACTTATTCTCATTGGTGCCACCCAAGGCAAGATCATGCCAAAGGCAGGCGAATGGATGAATTGGGTCAAGCAAGGCTTTGCTTTATTACTGTTCGCCGTCGCATTATTATTGATTGAACGCGTCTTTATATCACCTGTCATGCTCATGGTATGGGCGTTATGGTTTATGGTTGTGGCCACATGGGCGTGGAGCTGGTTGGGTAAAGGTCGCATGTTGACTCAAGCAATGGCTCTCATCGCTGGTATTTGGGCAGCTTGTTTGATAGTTGGGGCTGCATTAGGGAATGATGATAGCTTACATCCATTGGCTTCATTGAGTGCCGCGCCGATGATGGTACAGTCGGCTGCTGGTCAAGGGATAGATAACAATGGCGCAACCGATGAGATTATCATCACGCTTGCAGAGCTAGATGCCATTGTCGCAGCCAATCCGAATGTCATTGTCGATCTGACAGCAGAGTGGTGTATTGAGTGCCGCATTATGGACAAGAACCTGTTTCACAATCGCCCCGTACAGATGCAAGATTGGCAATTGGTGAGACTGGATATCACAGAAACGACAGCAGACTCCAAGGCTGTTCTGTCACGCTATAAACTGTTTGGCCCACCAGCATTACTGTATTACCAAAATGGTCAGTTAGTGAATCAGCAAGTTGGTGAAATTGGTCGTTCAGAATTTGAGCAAACCTTGACAGCCCTAAGCAATTGATGTCTAGGGCATGTCCTCAATTCAAACGAGTGTCATCTAACTGGGCTAAAGCTTGCCAAACATCGTCAAATAGTTGGTTAGGGTCTGTTGAACATTCAAATGTGGTGCTGGCAGTCACTATTTTTTAGACAATATGCAGTGAAATTTTTGACGCCTAGTCATTCTAGGTTAAACAATTTCGCCATATATTGGCAGAAAATAGTACTGCCCTGAAAGGCTGATGCTAAAATCACCCCAAACGTTGTTGCAATCCTAATTAAGGTCTCGACATTATCGTCGGCTTGCGCCTAATTTGGTGCAATTTTAGCAATCAGCAGCCCTAATATTTGAATGTTCAACAGACCCTAATATCCCGATATTATTATCGACACTATTTTTCTTGTTTGACGGCAATTTATCTCCACTTGTGAAATGAGGACACACCCTAATACTTAAACGTTTAAAAAAATATTTCGTCAATATTCGATACGCCCCAATTGCAGAAGGAAAGTCAGTGTACCAGAGTGCGGTATGCTGGCTTTTTTAGTCGCCCTAGACTCATTCGATAATATATTATCTAAGTAATTGTTTTATTAATTATTATGCCAATGGCTGCTTGTTTTAACCATCGATAAAGCTAGTATAGTGCCTATATTTTCATTACAATAAAGTAACAATGCAGAAGGGGCGCTAAATCTTATATTTATGGTTTCCCGTATCTGCGGTTTACTGATATTTTCATTTTATTTTAGCGATACCGCTAATGGCTATATTAATTATCTCATATACTCTGCTGGCGCCAATGCCAGTTAGATAAAGGACACTTATGTTTGCCCACATCACTACTCAGCGTCAACTACCACGTACCAATGCAATGAGTCGTCAGGCCAATAGTCACCAACAGGCAATTTATCAGGGTACGCACACGCATCTGCGTATTGCAGTTGCTATCGCTTTGAGCTGTACCGCGATACAAGTACAAGCTGCTGATGAGTCTCAGACTTATAATGAATTGCCAGTACCAGAAACTGCATTTGAATATGAAGATTATGACACGTCGCTGGGTGTTGATGAGACGTCAATAGACTCGAATGGCACTGCCACAAATCGCAAAGTGATTAGCAAAGAGTTTGTTGCTCAGCAAGCCAAGTTTTTTGCTGAATGTACCCAAGTTCAGTCCAGTGCTGCGCGACTGGCCTGTTTTGACAAAGTCGCTGAACAAGGAAAAACGCCGAGTTACACCTCGACCAAACAACCAGTCGATTTGGCAAAAACCTTTCAAAGTACGATCTCAGGTAATCCAAAAGTAATATTAGCTGAAGCTGAAACGACGATGAGTGGTACAACGGTCGAAGATGCAGATACTATCTTGGTGACCAATCAGCAATTCGCAGAAAGCAAATTGAAAGCGGATAGCAGTGTAGAGGTGAGTACTGAAACGAAGAGTGAGGCGCAGATTTTAGAAAGTGTAGGCGTCACTCAAACAGATATCGAAAAATATTCACCACTCAGCTTGTCTTATGATCTTGATAAAAACAGTGAGCGTGGTACTTGGACGGTAAGACCCTACCGACCGACCTATCTGTTGCCATTGTTTTATACCTTGGATCCCAATTTAAATCCAGGGACACCAACGCAGATAACAGACCCTCTTGATTCTAATGATATACGTGAGACCGAACTAAAATTTCAGCTGTCTCTAAAGACAAAAGTTGCAGAAGATTTATTCGATACCAATGCTGATTTATGGTTTGGCTATACCCAAGAGTCGCATTGGCAAGTTTATAACGAAGACAACTCACGACCATTCCGTGCGACTGATTATCAGCCTGAGATATTTTTGACGCAACCCGTGACTGCCAGCTTACCTTTTGGTGGCCGTCTGCGTATGCTGGGCGCTGGTGCTGTGCATCAATCGAATGGACAGGATGATCCACTATCACGTTCATGGAACCGTGCGTATCTAATGGCGGGTGCAGAGTGGGGTAGGTTGTCAGTCATACCGCGTATATGGACTCGAGTGAATAATGAGAATAGTAGCGATGATGATAACCCAGATATCGAAGACTACATGGGTTATGGTGACATCAAATTCTTGTATGACTTACCTAATGAAAATAGCATTAGTGGCACCTTGCGTTATAATCCAAGTACCAATAAAGGCGCTGCCCAAATCGATTATATCTATCCATTGTCGGAGAATGTCAAGGGTATGGTGCAGCTATTCCAAGGGTATGGTGAGTCTATTGTTGATTACAATCACGAAAGTACTTCGATCGGTTTTGGTATCGTGCTTAATGATTGGAAAGGGCTTTGATTTGGAAAGGGCTTAATATAGGCGATTTTTACTATGATTTATGACAAGTAATAGTCGATGCGCGGTTTAGCGCCGTATCAAACAGGACTGTGGCTGGCAGAGTATATAGACATACGTTGCCAGCTATGCCGTATCTATCGTAGCATGCCCCAATCCCAACTACTCAAGCATCATTCACTATCCAGTTTAAATGATGTATCTGCAGAGACCGCTTCACAGACACACTCATTGCTTACTATTCTTCGTCATCAAACAACTAACCGTTTAAGTAGTGGTTTATTTTGTGCTCACTGTCACAATAGTATGAATTGGCTACCTAAACCCTTCAATGTGGATATTGCTGCTGGTATATCCCTACCTATTCAAGCTTCTACTTACTACGAATATCCGATGCGACAAGCTATCAGAGCTTTTAAACATCATGAAGATATGACCAAATTGCCGTTATTGTTACATACAATACGTCAGCTGCCACGTCCACATGGCTGCCATAATAATAATAGTGTGATTGTTGCTATGCCAACGACCAATCAACGATTGATCAAACGTGGGTTTGATCCTGTCAGTATTTTATCCGCCCAGCTGTCTAAGCATTGGCGTATACCATTGTGGCACGGCGTCAAACGTGTTGATGATACTGTCAGTCAGCAAGGACTCACACGTGCCGAACGCCTTAGTAACTTAAACAATGCTTTTGCTCTCATCGAAACGCCTCCTGTAAAGCGTTTACTGTTGTTTGACGATGTGTCTACCACAGGTGCGAGCTTACAGGCATTAGCCCGAGCATTTATTTCACCTGAAAAACCCGCAACCGTAAATATTCATAGCGACACTAATTATCAGATTTCTGCCTATGCGTTAGCACATGGTAGCCAATCGTGAATATAGTTTATCTTTGCTAGGGCGTGTCCTCCATTCAATCGAGCATCAGCTAAATGAGCTAAAAATAGCTAAATTTTGCCAGATGGTTGGTTGATATCTCGATATTATCTGCGCTACTTTACCCGTTTGACGGCAATTGGTCTCATCTTTATCAGCATTCTTGAAATGAGGACACGGCCTAGTAGTATCTAATATATTGCTAATATGTTTCTTTAGCGCTATATTATTAAAATAATATATATTTATTTGTTAGTAATAGCGGCAATAGTATGGCTATTTCTCAATAAAGCCATTCACAGAAATGACATTTTCTAAATAGCTTGCACTATTGCTACCGCTATTATTATTTTTATGCAAAACATTTGTCAAATTTCATGGAACGAAAATTGCATATAATTAAAGAAATGAATATAAAAAAATCGTGGAAATAAACCAAAAATAAAATACTACTAACCACGTTTAATCAGATCCAGCCAAAAAATAGATAATTGCAGTTTTAAATAGGAATACGATGTGAACGCATCTACATATAATCTACCACTCAAGTTACGAACCACCAGCTCAGGATTTACCCTGATTGAATTAATGGTCACGATTGCTGTGCTTGCTATTATTGTAGGTATTGCAACACCTAGTATTAATAGCCAGCTTGCAAATCAGCGTGTCAAATCCACAACAGCCACTCTTGCGAATGCGTTAAAAGAAGCTAAAAACGAAAGTTTGATTCGCCGTCAATCTATTACTTTAAGCTATGACAATAATAGCAACCCTAAAATGATAAACATTACTGATGCAGATGCAGGAAAAATAGCAAGCTATCGTTATGATAGTAAAAGCATTATTAAATCTTCCAAAACCAGTATTGATTTTGAGCCTAGCAAGCGTGTTGATGCAGCAATTACCTATACTGTGTGTGATAAAAATACATCGATTGTGCCTAGACAGGTTAATGTCAGTAAGCTTGCTAATATCAATATTAAGGCGGGAGTCTCATGCTAACAAATAGATTAACTCATCAGCGCGGTGTTGGTTTGATAGAGGTGTTAGTTGCCGTATTACTATTGTCTGTTGCAGTATTAGGTTTTAGTGCATTACAAGTACGAGCCATTAGCGCAACAGATGAAAGTCTTGTACGAACTAAGTCTCTAACGGTGGTTCGCAACTTGGCTGAAGTAATGCGTGCTTATCCAGAGGCTTACGTCACTGTTAGTGGCACGGCTTTTACTAGTGCTGCTTCAGATGCGTCGGGTGCAGTGCCAACGATACAAGCAGTCATGAGCAGCCCAGCCACTGATACGGTTACTGTCTCTAGCAAAAAAATCAAGGCTGACGGAACGGTTGTTACAGATACTAAAACAATTAGTATTTTAGCTTCGGGTGCCAACTGTCTCTCCACAGAGGTTGAAACAGTCGGTGCCAAAAAAATTCCAAAACAGCCTTGTAGTATTGATCAACTTGCCGCTAGAGATACATTGATGGTCAAAAAAATAGCGGCTGATGAAGAGATTAAACTTGCTATCACGACATGCCCAGGTACATCTACAGCCGCTATTCAGCAGCAGATGTGTATCATTACTGCATGGAGCGATACAAAAGCTGTTATGAGTGATAGTGATACGTATGCTTGTGCGACAAGTAATGGGGTGTATAAAACTGGCAGTCACTGTCTGATATCGGAGGCTTACTAATGATTGAGCAAAACAACACCATTCATCATCAGCCTAACGGTTATCCCTCAGCGGTATCGGGCTTTACGCTTATTGAGCTTATGATTTCTTTAGTATTAGGCCTACTTATTTCAGCTGCAGTAATACAGGTATATTTGATCAATACACGTACGATCACAGTACAACAGAGTGCCTCAGAAGTGCAAGATAGTGCTATTTTCGCCATGCAATCACTAGAAGAGCATATTCGCATTACTAACTTAGGCAACCCAATTACTAGTATTAGTGATAAAACTAATCATGGTGGTGTGGTTTTGACGAAAAATAATTTAGGTAGCAGTAATGCTACTGACGCTCAATATTTTACGGCTAGTACTGGCAGCACAGATTGGACAGGGTTATCTAATATAGACGGTGTTGGCAGTGATCAACTAACCATCCAATACAAAAATATTACTTCAAATATACTATATGATTGTGAAGGGAGCAAAATTGACGCCAACAGTAAAGATTGGGTGGTAGAACGCTATTTCATACGTTTATCTGGTAGTACAGCAGGAGAGCTTGCATTAGCTTGTGATGCTGGACGCGTTAAGGATAATGGCGTTATTACTTCTGCCTTTACTGGAAATGGAGAAATTGTTGTATCTGCGATCGAACAGTTCAAAGTACTACTAGGCACTCAGACTGGTGTGGATGAATTAACTTACCTTCCCGCTAAAACATACTTAGAGTTGACAGATAAACCGGCGATTACTACTGTTAAAATAGGTGTTATTGTCCGTAGTGACACGCCTTTAATAGCAGATGCTGATAAAGAAACATTTACCCTTCTTGGTAAAGAGCAAACACTAAAGGCTGATAGTACACGTAAAAAATACTATCGTCGTGGTTATGAGTCAACCGTTTTGTTACGCAATGCTCGTGTAATGGCTTTGACGGGCGTCTCGGCTAGTAAATAGTTGTGCATCATCATAAGAAGAGAATAATATGCCAAATACTCAGCAATCTCATTATCCAAAAGTGTCTTTATCTGGTCAGCACGGCGCAGTATTGATCGTAGTATTACTGTTTTTAGTGTTGATCATACTAGCTGGCGCCATCGCTGTTAAGCAAAGTACGACTGACTTGCGACTAGCTACCAGTGATCAAATTAATACCTTACTATTACAATCAGCAGATAATGCCAATCAGAATATTGAACAAAGCATCAATGGCAGCAGCAATGCCAGTATTTATAAAGATATGTTGTCACGTAGTGGCCCGTTCGGGCATTTTATCTTAGATACCAGTAGCACTAACCACGAGTATATTTTTTGTTTTCGTCCTCGTAATCTGTTCTTTGATATCAATAAGACAACGATTACGGTACCTGGTAGTGGCAATATACTAGGTGCTGATAAAGGCTACTGTAACCCTGCTAAGTCTGCTGATTATATTAGTGAGCGTAATGCCAGTATGGCTCAGGTGAATATATCATTGACACCACCAAGTGCTAGCAACGAATCATTTGGTAGTTATACGATTGGTCAAGACAGCGGTACAATCTCAAGCCAAGCATTTATGTTTGACATCAACAGCACTTCCATATTACCTGCTTATGCTGACCCAAAGGTCAATGGTAAAGATTGTTTTGAGCAAACCAGTAAAATCGATAGTGTTAGTAATAAAGAAAATACTATTGGTGGCTGCATGATAAAAGCTGGTGTGCCCAGTAAAGTTTTGTATGAACAAGCTAATGTAGAAAATAAATCAGAACGGACGCAGTGTGTTGATTTTGGTAAAGGCAGTGGCCTACGTTGTACGCTTCCCTCTACTTGATACTAGCAATTATTTTATAAACAAAAATCTGTGCAGCTGATCATTGAAAGATGGTTAGAAAACTGAATTGACACATATAAGGAATAGGTCATGCAACATGTATATAGAAAAAGGTCTAATCGACAGTCATGGCCTATCAAAGCTCTAGCGGTAGCAGTAGTCATGGGACTGACAGGTACCATGACTCAAGCAGCTAATGTAAATAGAAAGCCCATCGGTGACTTGGAAATCTATGCACCTGCTAAACCAGGTACGGCATCCATTTTTATGATGCTTGATACCTCAGGTAGTATGGGTAGTTATGATCGTAGCTGTTGGGGAAGCAAGAGCGAAAGAGATGATAAAGAAATCCGATTAGTTATCTATGAGCGAAAAAAAGATGCTAATGAAGCTGATGGATTACTAAGAGATGAGAATGGCAATACTGTTTTGGATTTTACTAAACCTTATGCACAGCTCACGTATAAACCATATGGCTGTACTGATAGAGGTGATCGTAGCAAAATAGCCACTGATCGGATGACACGCCTTAAGATGGCTATTATAGAGTTAGTAGCTGATAGGGTTTACAACGTACAAGATAATAGCTTGAAGGATGCAGGTTCACTACCCGATGATTATAGCATTGGTATGGGTAACTATAGTCGTAATGGTGATGGTACAAGAGCCGTCATTCTAACACCTACCCGTGAATTGACAGCTGCTCAGCGAGTGGAGCTGATTAGAACAGTCGGAGGCTTAACGGCGGGTGGAGGTACGCCGACTTCGCATGCACTAGCAGAGTCTGGTGCTTATATGATGGGTACTACTACGAAAGGTAATAGAAATAATACTTGGTGGAGTGGCTTTGATTATTCAGATGACAGCACAAAGAATAGTGATAATTATATATCACCATTAAGCGATAAAGAATGTAGTGGTAATGGTATCTACCTATTGACAGATGGCGAGCCTAATGGAAGTAATGACTCTAGATCAAAGCAAATCATGAATAACACATTGTCCTACTCATCTTCTTTATCGGTGGGTAGCTGTAATGGTTTATCTGGTGGTAGCAATAGTGGTGCTTGGGGTTGTATGGCAGACTACGCTGCGCTACTGCGTAATACTGCTAACAACCCAAAAGGATTATCCATTAAGACTGCTACTGTCGGATTCGGTAAGGCGTTTGATGGTTTGACAGGCAGCCGTAGTATCATTATTAATGGTAAGCCTAAAGAAGTGACGGATTGTGACAGTGGTAATGTTAATGACAATATCCGAAACCTCTGTAAACTCGGTGAACGTAAAGGTGACGATGAGGTTAAAACCTTTGGTGACGGCGGTTTTTACTATACCGAAGAGTCAGCAGATATTGCTGCGAGTATCGTTGATTTTGCCTCAGGATTGGTACAGATAATCAGCACTGCACCTTCAGGTACTATTACTATTCCAGAAGATCCTTATCGCGCTGCAAATCAACTACCATATGCCTATCTACCGATGCTTGATCCCAATATTGCTTCAGCAGCAAGTACTTGGGGAGGCAATCTTAAGAAATATGAACTAGATAAAGGTACGTTATTTGGTAATAACAGCAAACTGCTTTACAAAGATGTTGCTGGTAACCTCGATGAAAAAACTCAAGATTTATGGCAAACCTCTGATTTTAAAGTAGAGGGCGATATAGCCAACAATAATATTACTGCTGGTGGTGTTTATGCGCAATTGCGTACACCAAGCTCAAATCTTGGTAGTGTCCGTAGCCTTTATGTTGAGGACTCTATTTCGAGTAGTAATAAAACAACGATTTTGCGCAAATTGAGTGTTGATAGTAGCGGTAAACCCCAAGGGTTTGACAAGTTAGTAGATACCGTAGCCTATAGTCAGCTGAACCAACGCCGCTTACTGAGTTTTTTAGGTTTTAATAATGTATTAACCAATGATGGACAGCCTACCTCAGCGACCGAGGTAAAAAATTTAGTACTGACTCGTCCGGTAAATGAAACAAAAGTGTTGGGCGGTGTTGTACATTCTAAACCTGAAGCGATCTCTTATAGTGCTACTTTAGATGATAATGGGCGTATCACTGATACTCGCGATGACTATGTTTTATTTGGTTCTATGGATGGCGCTTTACATCTGGTTGACGCTGATGATGGCAAAGAAGAAGTGGCTATCATCCCGAAATATATGTTGACTGCACAACCAGAAGCGTTAGTAGATGGTTCTATCAGAGATAGGGTGGGTGAACCTTACTTTGGTGTTGATGCTCCATGGTTAGTGACTACAGATTACAGTTTTGATTTACCTGGAAAACAGGTAAGAGTAGAGGAAGTAGCAGGTAAGAAAGGTATGTTCGCCTATGGTGGTCTGAGAATGGGTGGCGACGCTTTTTATGGGATGAATATTAGTAAAAAATCTGAACCAAAAATGCTATTTACCATTACTAAAGCAGGCCTTAATTCAAGCACAGCTACTAAATCTAACACCGTGGGTTTCGAACGTTTAGGTCAAGTTTGGAATAAACCAACAGCAGCCAAAATTCGTATGAGTAAGGATGCTGACCCTATCAATGTATTAGTATTTGGTGGTGGTTATGATATGCAATATGAAGATGATAGCTATGTACCAACAGCTAGTGCTCCTGCGAAAGGTAATGCCATTTATATGATCAATGCTCAAACAGGTGAGCTGTTATGGTCAACTAGTGGTGAGTCAGGCGGTACCAAAAATACCAAAACCGATAAGATGATCAATAGTATGGTCGGCGGTATCACTGTGCTTGATAGAGACAACGATGGTCTTATGGATCATTTGTATGCCGCTGATTTAGGTGGACAAGTATTCCGTGCCGACTTTGAAAATGCCCGTCCCGAAAAGTATGGCTTTACTGAAGTTACTAGTTTCTCTAATAAGCGTATTACGCGAGTACTGAATGCTGCGCCTAGTACTGAAGCATTCAAAAAATATGCTTATCGTTTCTATGAACGCCCTATTATTAGTTTTTATCGCAATGAAGGTATTAGTGGGCAGACGGTTACCAACAACGGCAAGCTCTTTGCTTTAGTCAATGTTATTTCAGGCAATCGTAGTGCTCCTTTATCTACTTTACGTAACAATAATGCTTATGCCAACCGTGTCTATGGCATTATTGATAGCGATATTACCCATGCTGATTTATACAAAAACGGATTTACGCCTGCTGTGCAAAATATAACAGAAGGTGAATTGGTTAATTTAGCGACTACGCTTGGTGCTACCCCTTCTGAAGCGGAAAAAGAGGCTGCCAAGGTAAATATGATTAAGGGAAGTAAACAGGGTTGGTATTATCCCTTAACAAGGTTCGATGGATATAATAATGTTAGGTACAATAAAGGTGTGGGTGATAGTGCCGTCATCAACAACTTGTTATATACCACTGTCTATAATCCTGATAAGCAATACGGTACAGTGGCTAGCTGTGCGGCTAAGATATCGGGTGGTTCAGAGCGTCAGTTATATTGCCTACCTTATGGTATTTGTATGAATGATCCATCAGGTACAGGTACAGGTACAGGTACAGGTACAGGTTCATTATCAGGAACGGGTGGCTATATACCTGCTGGCCAAGGTCTTCAGGAGCTGACTCTTGGTGCATATGACAAAGACAATACAGACATAAAAGTATTGATAGGTACAACGACCATTGTTGAACGTATAAAAGCCGCTAATCGTGCGGGCTATGGTGTGGATGGTAGTAAGAATGAAAGCAATATGAAGGATTTATATCCAGGAGAACAGAATCGTCCTACACAAGCCAATGGCGATGGTACGGCTGCTGAGTTCTTATTCAATGAACGCTATACCTTACAGCCGCGAGCATGGTATGAAAGAAAATAACAGCGTTAGTACGGTGGTATAACAATAGTTGTATACACAAGCTTGCTAGGTACTACCTTTAGGGTAATTAAGAATAAATGACTCTACTTGCACTTATAATAGGACACCGTGTATGACCAAGTCGCGCATCAATAGGACAGTAAGTACGGCAGCGCATAGCGGTGTGCGAGGCTTTACGCTTATAGAGCTGATGATTGTTGTTTTTATTATCAGCATACTTGCTGCCGTCGCTGTTCCAAATTACCGCCAATATGTCATTTTAAATGCTGAGCGTGATGTGCAAGCAAAAATGTTGCAGACACAGATGGAGCTTGAGCGTTGGCGTTCAAGAGCGCTAAGCTACCAAGGTTTTCAACCCCGAGTCATTGGTAATAATAATACAGTGACTTACCGCTATGATGAAAATGACAATACGACTATCTATGTACCAGATGGTAGTGATGCAAGCAGCTATCGTTATAAAATTCAGCTCGTTGACGGTGGTGACACGAGTAAATCTCTTGTGGCGACTACGTCAGCTGAGAATGTAGATAGCATCACTGGTCGCCAATGGAAAATGCTAGCGACACCTAATAGTTCAGGAGTTACGAAAGGTGCCGATTACATCGTATTAACCAGCACTGGTCTACAGTGTCAAAATATAAACAGCATCGATATTGCAGCGGTTGACTGTGGCACTGGACAGGAGAACTGGTAATGTCGGTAAACCTTAATAAATACAATGCAGTAGGGATAAATAAGTTTCTACGTCAGAATGGCTTTACGCTTGTAGAGGTCATGATTGTGGTTGCTATCATTGGTGTGTTAGCGGCAATAGCCTATCCAAACTATCAGCAATACATCATCAAATCCAAACGTACTGACATGATGAGTGAGATGCATAATATTGCATCACAAATACAAAGTCGCAAGCTAGTGCAAGGCACTTATAATAATACTCTCATTACAGGCTTGGGCGGTGATTATCCCAAACAAGGTAACGCGATCTATACCATCAGTTTTACCCCTGATCCGCTTACATCAGAGTGGCGCATTATTGCCACGCCAAAAATGGATGGTCAAATGGCTAATGATGGGACGCTAAGTCTCAACTTTCAAAATAATAAGTGTCGAGGTAGTATTTGTGGAACTGGAAAAGATTGGAACGAAAAGTAGTAAAAGGTAAATATAGACTGACAAAAATTGTCAATAATGTTTACCTTTTACTACCCATAATGGGTTAATTGACAATTTTCAGTAGCTTAAGCGTAACATTAATTGTCAAATGTAATAGTATTAAACTTAATAAACAGCTTTGAATAGCAAATTTTAATATAAATTGAATAATTTTTAAGAAAACGAGTATTAATTATTATTTGGCATATTATATGCAACATTTATGATAAGACGACTTCTCGTTAAATTATGGACAGATAAATCTTGATGAATATCAGATGTTCTGTCTTCGTACTATCTTAATAAGGAATGATTATGAACACTGCTCAAAAAGGTTTTACCTTAATCGAACTAATGATCGTTATCGCTATCATCGGTATTCTAGCTGCGATCGCACTACCTGCTTATCAAGACTATACTAAGCGTGCACGTGTTAGCGAAGCATTAAGCTTAGCTGGTGGTGCTAAAACTGCCGTTACTGAATTCTATTCATCTAACAATGTATGGCCTGCAAATAACGCTTCAGCAGGTTTGCCTACTGACACTGATATCAGCGGCAATTCTGTTACAAGTGTCACAGTAGCTACTGGTAAAATTACCGTAGTTGTGAATGATAAAATACAGAAAGGTACTACTAATAATACAGTTGTTTTATCGCCATCAGCTAATGCTGGAAGCGTAGAGTGGAGTTGTACAGGCAGCACTCTAGATGATAAATTCTTACCTTCAGAGTGCCGTTAATATTTAAATATAAATAATATTTGAGTATGAAGAGGAGAGCTTATAAGCTCTCCTTTTTTATGCCGTTAAATACCTCAATAAAGATAATCACTATGCTCACTTTCAAAAATATAACCTCGAATCTTGAAGTTTGGCTGATACTGATTGTTTTTGATGTCTATGCATTTGGGACGGCAACAACGCAACATTACTTGCCCAGTCAAATAGATTTTATTCCTAATATTACGGTTATAGGGCTGTTATGTTTAGGGCTTATTGTCTTACTCACAAAAGTTAGAATACATAAAGTCGGAATAGATAGCTTGTTTTGGCTATTATTGTTTCTGCTTGTTTTGATTCAGCCTTTTTTTATTGATTATGCTTATTTAGATGGTGTAATTTTCCCTTTAGCAACTATTTTGGTATGTTTTATCCTATCGGTTATTGTTAATAATACGGATGATAAGTCTAAGCTGATTTATTATTCAGCTTTTGGGTTCACTGCGGTTGCCTTACTTAACACTGTTTTCCAGCTATTACAGTATGCCAATGTGTCTGATGACCTTTGGTTTGTGATGACCATGCAAGGTAACCGGTTTTTTGGTAATGTCGGTCAACCCAATCAGTTAGCATTTATTTATGCTTTAGGGATTGTTGCTTGTCATTATCTTCTTATTAAGGCTGAATATAAGCGCGGTATATTGATATTCATGGCGTTAGCTATTCTAAATATTGGCTTAGCCTTAACGAGCAGTCGTGGTGGCTTAATATTGGGACTGGCTTCATTCTTAATATATGTATTGAACGTTAAAAGAGGGTATAGCTTTAAACTATTTTTCACCGCTGCAAGCGTGTCAATAGTAGGGTTTTCGCTAGGTTCTTATTTATTAACCATTCATAGCTTATATGGTTCTAAAGATGCTTTGACTAGACTAGCAACAGGCGATAACTATGCTCGAATAGAGCTGATTCAGCAAGCTTGGGTGCAATTTTTACATCATCCGCTACTGGGTGTAGGTTTTGGCAATTTGTTGGCGGATAGCTTAGAACATATTGAACAAGTTGAGTGGTTTGTTTTCAATATCCATAGTCATAATATTATTATGCAGTTTGCCGCTGAGTTTGGACTGCTAGGATTAGCACTACTGGCTATGGTAGCTTTTATAGTTTTTCGGTCTTATTGGCAGTTACGTAGTTTAGAATCAAGCTTCATTTTCGTTTCATTAGTCATCGTAGCGCTTTATTCTTTAAGTGAATACCCATTGTGGTACACGCGATATCTAATAATCGCTGTATTTCTGTTGGCAGTTATCAATCGTAAAACTATAAAAACAAATATTGATTTAAATAAGCTATTTGTTGCGATCACTGCTCTATGCATTGTAGGAAGTATTTTTTATTATCAGTCTTATAAAGAATATCACCGAGTTAATACTTATTTCAAATACTATGATTCTTTAGATAGCGATACATTAACAGTAAATGAAATGCAGGAAGTTGCTAAAATTCAGCAGCAGATGTTAATAGAATTACCTTCGATCTTTGGTTTTTCGGCTTATAAAGAATTTTTTATTTATCATTTGCTTCCTAAGGACAATTTAGAGTTAGAAGAGCGTATCAATCTTGGCAATAGGGTATTAACGAAATTTTTATCACATGATATTTTATTAAAACAAGCTCTATATTTTGGCTTGAATAATCAACCAAAACAAGCGCTTCATTTGTACCAGGGAGCTTGTCTGCTAGATCATAGTAAAAGCTGTGAGGTTGTCAGTTTGCATGTTAATGAGCTTGCAAATAACTATCAACAGTTTGAGGATATTCGCCAAGATTACAATGGATGGGTGAAGGATAATCAAAGTAAGATTATAAAATGATAAAGGACTTTTTTGGCACAACCTCTGCACCTATAGAACTATTAAATTAAGAAAGTCTTTTTATGAGAGCTCCTTCAGTTTGCTACTATAGTCATAGAAAACCACCATTATCATGGGCTCATTCTAGTGAGCAATCTGGTTTTATCTTAATTGAGATTATGATAGTAATGACTATAATTGGTATCTTACTTGCAATTATTTATCAGACTTAAGTTGATTAAAAGCAATTAATGACTATTAATCAAGAGATTAATCAGTTTCGCCTCCAGTCTCAGACCTTAATAGGCGATGGTGCAGAATTGACAAATTTTAGCCCCAACAGGCTTAACATGTTAGAGTCGAGAAAATATTGTGCTTTTAGTGTTATTGTGCCTACGACAGCTCAAAATACGGTTAATGCAGTGGTTTGCGATATTAAAAATTTGGTGGTGTTCTAAAAAGTATGCTGTCATCAGACATAACCATAGTTAATATAAAAGAATACCAGATCGAATACTTTAA